>JAVVVT010000043.1:0-11585 GCA_036652515.1 Oscillospiraceae bacterium | reverse complement strand
TATATCCGGCTCTTTGTCGCCGTTAAATCCAAGGAAAGTCTCGAAAGGGATATCGTTGCCGTCGCCCATCATTTTTTCATTGCAGACGGGGCAATATTTATCCTCCAAATCAAAGCCAGACAAAATATCGCTTGGCACATCAAAGGAAGAATATTTACATTTTTTGCAAATATAGTGGGGAGGCAATGGATTCACTTCAGAAATTCCCGAAAAAAACGCCAAAACAGAGGAGCCGACAGAGCCTCTTGAGCCCACCAAATAGCCGTGTTCCTCGCTGTTCTGCACCAATTTTTTAGCTATAACATAGAGCACCGCATACCCGTGGGTTATTACGCTACTAAGCTCTTTTTCAATTCTTTCGATTATCAAAGTCGGCGGATTTTCGCCGTAAATATCATATAGTTTCTTGTAGGTCGCCTTTTTAAGCTCTTCCTCTGCCCCATCAATTTTAGGGGGGAAAGTGCCACGGGGAATAGCCCTTATCCCCGGCTCAATCATATCCGCTATGAGGTTTGTGTTTTTTACCACCACCTCAAAAGCCTTCTCTTTTCCTAAATACTGAAACTCGCTGAGCATCTCCTGGGTGGTTCTGTAATAAAGAGGCGCCTGTTGGTCCGCATCAGAAAATCCTTTTCCCGCCATCAAAATACTGCGGTAAATAGAATCTTCCATCTTTAAAAAATGCACATCTCCTGTGGCGACCACGGGTTTATTAAGCTCCTGCCCCAGCGACACCACCACCCTGTTAAAGTTTTCTAAATCTGTCAGACTTTCAACCTTGCCATTGCGAAGCATAAATTCATTATTACCTATGGGCTGAATTTCCAAGAAGTCATAAAAAGATGCTATGCGAAGGAGTTCATCGTGGGATTTTCCCTCGACTATCGCCTGAAAAAGTTCCCCAGCCTCACAGGCTGAACCGATGATAAGACCCTCACGATACTTGATTATCTCGCTTTTAGGCATTCTTGATGTTTTGTTAAAATAGTTTAAATGCCCGAAAGAAATAAGCTTGTATAAATTTTTTATGCCCCCTTGAGTTCTTGCCAAAAGTATAATATGGTTGCTTTTCTTAGGCAATTTATCAGTGGTGCTCAAATCCGAATTTATTTTTTCAATCCGTGTGATTGAGTTTTTTTCCAGCTCATCAATCAGGTTCATAAAGACCTTTGAGAGAATTACCGCATCGTCCGTCGCCCTGTGATGATTGAAACTGCCAAGTTTAAAATGTTCAACCAAGGTGTCAAGTTTATGATTTTTAAGGGAATGTAAAAGGTTTCTTGATAGGGGCAGAGTGTCCAAAAATTCACACTTAAAAACTACCTGCTCCCTCTCACAGACCACCCTTAAAAAATTCACATCAAAATCGGCGGCGTTGTGAGCCACCAAAATATCGTTTTTACAAAATTCTATAAAGCTTTCCACCGCCTGCTTTTGGGTGGGCGCCCCTGCCACCATTTCGTCAGTGATACCCGTCAATTCTACGATTTTCATAGGGATTGGCTTATTGGGGCTGGCAAAAGTGTGAAACTCCTGGAGCACTTCGCCGTTTTTCCAGCGTATGGCGCCTATTTCGGTTATCCCCTCTATGTTGGGGTTCAGTCCCGTGGTTTCAATATCAAAGATGACAAATTCAATATCCTTGATTTCTCCACTTTTTTCTCCCTGATAAACCGAGACCATATTGTCCACAAGATAGCCCTCGCAGCCATAGATAACCTTAAAATCAGGGTCGGTTTTTTGTATTTTATCCGCCTCTATCATCGCCTGAGGAAAGCCCTGCACCACGCCGTGGTCAGTTATTGCAATAGCCCTATGCCCCATTTTATAGGCGTACTGCACCGCCTCATCAGCGCCGATAATTGCGTCCATACTGGACATTTTTGTATGCAAATGAAGCTCAATTCTCTTTTGTTCGCTTTCATCAACCTTATCTTTTACATCAAAACTTATGATATCGTAGGGCATTATCACAAAATCACGATCGTACTTATCCATCTGACAATCGCCCTTCACAAGAAGGTACATACCCGGTGTAATGCTCTCCCACTTGTCAAAGTTTTTTTCATTGGGGTCAAGAAGTACCTTTATATTCACGGAATCATTTCCGTCTGTTATTGAGTAGCTGTATATTTTTCTGAAATTTCCCTGTAAATTAGCGGCAAAAACTTTGCCCCACACCAAAACTTTCCCGTTTTGCTCTAAAGCGGTCTTTATGCTCACAAGATTTTTCGGCTGCTGATATTTGCCTTGAATAACTTTTACACTCTCGGGTTTTATGTCTAATCCCTCAATTGCAAAATCACCGTGCTTGGGTTTATCCTGCCGTACAAATACTTTGGGTGGCAAGTCAAACAGCTTTACGTCTTTCTCTTCCTTTTCAGACTTAACTAACTCCACAGCGACATTGGTGCCGGTGAGCTTTAGGATAAATTCCGGCAAAAGCTCTTCAAATTTTATCCCCTTTAACAGCCCATATCCATTTCCCACAGATATGGACAAGGAATTTGCCTCCACCGATATATCCGAATTTTTAAAAAAGCCTTTTGGCACACAGGGGTTGCACTCGCAATAATGGGTCAGCAAGGCATCAAAGTCCTCAGCCGCAAAGGTGGAAAAATCAAATTTATTGGTGATTTCTATGGAATAATCCGTGTATTTTTGGCTTAAAAAAAGCGCAAAATGCTCAAGCGCAGCACAACTGATAAGCCGTGATGAAAATATCACAGCAGTCAGTCTTGAATTTTTTCTGTGGACATCGATACACTCTAAAACCGCATCAATAAATTCATGTATATATGGATTGTTATCCTTGTAATCCTCGAAAACACAAAGCAATAAATTGTTCACGCTATTCCTCTAAAAAGCTGTATATGTCTTTTATAAACTCCTCGATAAAATCACCTTTAAGCGTTTTTACCTTCTTGCCTTTTTTAAACAGAACAGCATTATCTATGCCACAAGCTATGCCGATATCGGCTTCTTTGGCTTCTCCCGGGCCGTTTACTGCACAGCCCATAACAGCTATCTTTATATCTTTTGTAATGCCTTTAAGGCGCATTTCCACCTGATTGGCAATGGCAGCCACATCAAGATTTGTTCTTCCGCAAGTGGGGCAAGAGATTATTTCTGGCCCTGCTACTTTTATTCCTGCCGCACGCAAAATATCAAAACCAGCCGCAATCTCTTTTATTGGGGCGTCCGTCAAGCTCACACGGAGGGTGTCACCTATGCCGTCCATAAGCAGACTGCCTATTCCAAGACCGGATTTTATAAGACCCATACGATATGTACCTGCCTCTGTCACCCCCAAATGGAGGGGATAGTCGCACATACTATCCAACATACGGTAGCTGTCTATCATAGTCTTGACGTTTGAAGATTTTATTGAGACAACAATGTCATTGAAATCGAATTTTTCCAGCAGTCTGATGTGATACATAGCGCTTTCGCACAATGCCTCAGGAGTGGGTGAGCCATATTTTTCAAGGATATGTTTTTCCAAACTGCCTGCGTTGACCCCAATTCTGATAGGCACATTGTGGCTTTTACAGGCTTTTACAACCTGCTCTATCCGCTCATCATCGCCTATATTGCCTGGGTTTATTCTGACTTTATCAACACCTGCTTCCACACAGGCGATAGCAATTCGGTAATCAAAATGAATATCCGCAACAAGAGGTATGGAAACCGCATTTTTTATGGCGGTTATAAGCCTCACGTCCTCTAATGTGGGCACGCTCACACGGACAATTTGACAGCCTTCTTTTTCTAACTCAACGGCTTGCTGCACGTTGCCTTGCACATCGCTTGATTTTACATTCAGCATACTTTGAACTAATATGGGGTTATCTGCGCCTAAAACAATATTTCCGATTTTAACGGGTCTTTTTGTGTGTCTCATAATTCCCTCACTTTATACGAAAAATTTAGTGATGTCACTAAAAGTTACAAAAGCCATAAAGCCTAAAAGCAATACCATTCCTGCTGTGTTGACAAAAATTTCATATTTGGGATTGAGAGGCTTGCCTCTGAAAAGCTCTATGAGCAAGAAAACCAGTCGTCCCCCGTCCAACGCCGGAAACGGCAAAAGGTTGAACACGCCTAAGTTTATGGTTATCATCGCCAGTATCATCAAAACGGAATCTATTCCATAGCTGACGGCGTCGCTGATGGTTGAAACTATTCCCACCGGCCCTGACATTTGATTTATTGCCACATGACCTGTGAGCAGATCCACAAGGCTTAAAAATACAAGCCTCGCTATGCTTACAGTCCAGCGGAAAGACTCTTTTATCACCCCGGAAAATGTTTTTTCAATGGGGTAAACCGTAAAATCGATAACCATTTGCTTATTGCCGGCATCGTCTTTATAGGTCTCAAAAGTAACATTGTCAAGCTGCTTTTTTTCGCCGTTTCTTATAACGGTAAAATCTGCCTCACCATTTTGAGTTCTGGCAAATTCATAAATTATATCGTTGGCAATATAGCATTTTCTGCCATTTATCGCAATTATTTCATCGTCAACTTGGAGCCCTGTTTTTTCTGTATAGGCACCTTCATAAAAGCTGCTCACCTTCAAGCTGGTTATACTGCTCTGCATATTCACTAAAATACAAAGCACTCCAAAGCCTAAAATAAGGTTCATAATAGCACCTGCTACAACAACCATAATTCGGCTTTGCACTGGCACTTGAGAAAATGAACCCTCGGCATTGCTGTCCTCGTCCTCCCCTTCCATAGCCACATATCCGCCGATTGGAAAGGCACGCACACAGTAATCTGTTCCGTTTTTAGTTCTGCCAAAAAGCTTTGGGCCCATACCGATACTGAACTCATTTACCTTTATACCGCTTAACTTTGCGGTGATAAAATGCCCTAACTCATGGATTATAATAACTGCGCCAAACACCAATATAGAAACTAATATACTCATTAAAAACCTCTGTCTAACAATTGAGTGTCAACGTATTCTCTCGCCTTTTTATCAGTGTGGAACACATCTTGCAAGGTGTACTCATCGCTGAAATCAAAGTGGGAAATCACGCCGTATACCACCCTGCCAATATCTGTAAAAGATATTTTATCTTCTAAAAATAGCTGTACTGCTCTCTCGTTTGCCCCGTTCACGGCGCAAGGGTACAGCCCGCCCTTTTCAATTGCCTCAATCGCCGCTTTTAGGCATAAAAAAGTGTCGCTATCCGCCGGAGCAAAGCTCAAGTCTTTCAATTTGAAAAAATTTAGGCTTTCCACGGGGCAATCAAATCTTTCCGGATAGGTCAAAGCGTACTGAATTGGCAACCTCATATCGGGCACGCCAAGCTGTGCTATTACACTGTGGTCACAAAATTCCACCGCTGAGTGAATAACGCTCTGACGATGTACCAAAATTTGCACCTGAGAGGGCTTTACGCCAAACAGCCATACCGCCTCTATGAGCTCCAGCCCCTTGTTCATAAGCGTGGCGGAGTCAATGGTGATTTTTGCCCCCATAGACCAGTTTGGGTGCTTTAACGCCTGAGCTTTTGTAACCTTTTCCAAGCTCTCCTCGGTGTAACCGAAAAACGGTCCGCCAGATGCGGTGAGAAGGATTTTTGACAAGCTTTTAGCTGAATTTTTATCCTGTAAGCACTGAAAAATTGCCGAGTGTTCGCTGTCCACAGGCAAAAGCTTTACCCCTTTGTTTTTCACTGCCTCCATAACCAATTTTCCGCCTGTCACAAGGCTTTCCTTATTTGCCAATGCCACATCTTTGCCGCTGTCAATCGCCGCCAAAGTGGCACGCAAGCCAGCTATGCCAACCACAGCATTCAGCACCACGGCATCTACGTTCAGCCTTGAGAGCGCCTCTAACCCGTCTGCTCCGATGAACAGCTTAACTTTTAATTCTTCTGCACGGCTCTTAAAATTATTGCCTGCATCAATATCTGTAATACATACATATTCAGGGTGAAATTGAATTATTTGCTCTTCAATTTTATCTAAACTCCTATTTGCGGAAAGCGCTATCACATTGATATTATGCCTTTTGCAAATATCCAAAGTCTGTGTGCCGATTGAGCCCGTGGAGCCCAATAAAATTATATTTTTATACATAGAAAATACCCCCGGCGGCGGCGATAAATCCAGCCATAGATGAGATGAGCGGCGCAACCAAAAAGACACTGTCAAAGCGGTCTATTATGCCACCGTGACCCGGCATTATATTTCCATAATCCTTTATCCCTGTCTGGCGTTTTATCGCCGAGGCAAACAGGTCGCCAATCATTCCCACTATTGAGCCGGCAAAAGCCACCAAGCCCACAATAGCTATGATTTTTAAGTCCATTTCATATACGATATTTGTGCCTTCGGCAATAGGTTTTATAAGGCTGTACGCCCATAGGAAAAGCCAGGTGAAGACCACTGAGCCTATCACTCCGCCAATTGCCCCTTCCACCGTCTTTTTTGGGCTTAAAACAGGGGCTAATTTATGTTTGCCGAACAAAACGCCTGAAAAGTAGGCGCTGATATCGCCTCCCCAAGCTATAACTGCGGAAAAGACAAATAAAAATGCGCCGTCCCAGCCGAATTTTTCGTATGGCAACACTATTTGCAGCCTGCATATGGAGTAAAATCCAACCAACACATATATCCCGAAAGCCACGTTTGACGCAACAGTTTTAAACTCAATTTTTTCGAAATTAAAGACCACTATTGAGGCAAAGCAGAATGCAAATACCGCCATTAGCAGCATTGGGTTGCCCTCAAAAATAAATTTTGGCTCAACTATTACCACGGCGCCTGCAACAAAAAGCAGCAGCGAGGTCCAGATAACATTTTTCTCTTTGAGTGCGTGATGTATTTCATACAGAGTGATAGCATAAAGTATAATGCCCACTATGTTCAGCGCCGCAGTGTTGAACACGCTCAGCACCAACAAGGATAACACTATTCCAATCACACCCGAAATAACTCTAGTTTTCATTTTTTCTCCTGTTTAGACTCCACCGAAGCGTCTGTTTCTGTTGTTGAATTCAATTATTGCCTTATCCAAGTCTTTTCTTGTAAAATCAGGCCAAAGTACGTCCATATAAATAAATTCCGAATAAGCGCTCTGCCACAACAAAAAGTTTGAAAGTCGCTTTTCTCCGCTGGGTCGCAATATAAAATCCGGGTCAGGCTGACCTTTTGTGTATAAATTATTGCTGAAAAGCTGCTCATTTATATCTTCAATCGCCAAAGCGCCCTCTTTCACCTGCTGTGCTATAAGTTTTGTGGCATTGACGATTTCGCTCCGTGAGCCGTAATTCAAGGCTATGTTTAAGCTCATTCCTGTTCTGTCCTTAGTCTTGTTTTCAATATCTGTCATAAGCTCTAAAAGCTCGCCCTTGAACACCGATGTATCCCCCAAGAAAACCACTCGATTATTTTCGGTCTCATAGTCAAAAGCTTTGATGAGGTACTCTTTCAGCAGTGACATTATCCCGTTCACTTCTTCCATAGGACGCTTCCAATTCTCGGTGGAAAAAGCATAAAAAGTCACGGACTCCAGCCCCAATTGGTTGCAGTATCTAGTTATGTCCTGAAATACTTCCGCACCTTTTTTATGTCCGAAATTTCTTGGCAGCATACGTTTTTTTGCCCAGCGTCCATTTCCGTCCATTATAATTCCTATGTGTTTGGGAATTGTGATATTATTTTCCATAAAGACCTCTTTGATTAATTAAAAAATTAAAGGGCATATAAAACGCCCTTTAATAGTAAGACGTCAAATCTATAACGGCTTACAGCTCCATTACCTCTTTGGATTTTGCCACCGCAGTCAGTTCAATATCCTTGATGTATTTGTCTGTGATTTTTTGCATTTTTTCTTCAAGGTTCTTCAGGTCGTCTTCTGTGATTTCAGAAGATTTTTTAGCTGCCTTAAATTTTTCCATAGCATCACGGCGAATATTTCTCACCGCAATCTTCGCCTCTTCCGCCATTTTTGCCACATCTTTTACAAGGAGCTTTCTGCGTTCCTCAGTTGGTGAGGGGAAAATAAGGCGGATATTCACGCCGTCATCAATTGGGTTAATACCCACATCAGAAGCTTGGATAGCCTTGATAACAGGGGTCAACAGACTTCTGTCCCAGGGCTGTATTGAGAGTGTTCTCGCCTCGGTCACCGAGACCGATGCAAGCTGTGCTATGGGCGTCGGGGTGCCGTAGTAATCAACCGTGACCTTGTCAAGCACGCCCGGATTTGCTCTTCCTGCACGAATTGAGGAGTATTCGCTTTCTAAGTGTTTTATGGCTTGTATCATTCTCTCTTCATAATCTTTTGTCATAATTAATTCTCCTTAACTAAAGTACCTATGGCTTCGCCTTTTAAGGCTCTTACTATATTTCCCTCGCTCATTTCAAAAACCAAAATCGGGACATTGTTGTCTCTGCACATAGTTGCCGCCGTCATATCCATAACGCTCAACTGGTCATTCAGCACCTGTGTAAATGAAAGAGTGTCATATTTTACTGCATCTGGGTATTTCTTGGGGTCTTTGTCATAAACTCCGTCCACCAATGTTGCTTTAAAGATAATCTGTGCATTGATTTCCGCCGCCCTCAAAGCCGCCGCCGTATCCGTTGAAAAATACGGGTTGCCTGTTCCGCAGGCGAAAATAACTATTCTGCCTTTTTCTAAATGCCTTGTGGCACGATTTCTGATATATGGTTCGGCTACCTGCTGCATCTGCAACGCCGTTTGAACCCTGACCTCAACGCCTAATTTTTCAAGGGCATCAGCCACAGAAAGGGCGTTCATAACCGTGGCAAGCATACCGATTTGGTCTGCTCTGGTCCTCTCCATATCTCCGCTGGTGCGGCCTCTCCAAAAGTTTCCTCCGCCCACAACAATGGCGATTTCAGCCCCTAAATCATGAGCATCTTTTATATTTTTGCAAATGTCAAGCACCGTGTTGTAATCTAATCCAAAGCCCTTGTCCCCAGCCAAAGCCTCACCGCTTAACTTAATCAAAATTCTCTTATACTTAATGGACACTTTCAGTACCTCGCCTATCCTTATTTTCTTATTATTCTACTATATTTTGCCCTTAAAGTAAAGACATATATATGAATTGAAGGTTAAAATTCATATTGTACATAGGTATTGGTGCTTTTAAATTTTTATCAGATAAAAAACCAAACTATCAAAACAACGGCGAAAATAAAAACATAGCAGATATCTCCCATAAGAAGTCACCTGCTATGTTAATTTTATGCTATAATTTTATCTCTTACTTTGTCATACTTGCGACTTCAGCTGCAAAATCGTCAACTTTCTTTTCAATTCCCTCGCCTTTTTCAAAACGTGTGAAAGCAAGAATTTTAATATCTGCGCCTAATTCTTTAGCAGTCTCTTTGGTGTAATCTGTGATTGAGAGCTTTTCGTCTTTTACAAAAGCCTGCTCAAGCAAGCAATTCTCTTTGTAGTATTTGGAAATGCGTCCCATAACCATCTTCTGAGCAATTGCTTCGGGCTTGCCCTCATTTATAGCCTGCTGTGTGAGAATTTCTCTCTCTTTGTCAAGAGTAGCTTCTTCCACATCGCCTTTTGCTAAATATGAAGGGTTAGCTGCTGCTACCTGCATAGCAACATCTCTGCCGTAAACTTCAAATTCAGGTTTTGCAAAAACTTCATCTGTGGTGTCAAACTGTACCAAAACGCCGTGTGTGCCGCCAGCGTGAATGTAAGCCACACATGGGCCCTCATATCTGACAAAACGACGAATTTTAAGGTTTTCACCGATGACTAAAATTTTCTCCTGCAAAGCTGCCTCGACTGTGTCGCCGTTTGGCATTGCTTTTGTGAGCAATTCTTCAACTGATGAGGGGTTTGTTTTTACCACAACATCTGCAACTTCTGCAACAAAAATTCTAAACTGTTCGTTCTTTGCCACAAAGTCTGTCTCTGAGTTCACTTCGATAACCACACCGATTTTGGCTTCTTTATCGACAGTGGCGTATACCATTCCGTCAGCTGCAATTCTGCCTGCTTTTTTGGTGGCTGCCGCAAGACCTTTTTCTCTCAAAACTTCAACAGCTTTTTCAAAGTCGCCATCTGTTTCGTTCAAAGCCTTTTTGCAATCCATCATGCCGCAACCTGTGCGCTCACGAAGATTTTTAACATCACTTGCTGTAAATGCCATATTTTTATCCTCCAACTGTATTAAATCCGTTTAAAAGTTAATTATTCAGTTACTTCTTCAGCTTCTGGTTCTGTTTCAGCAACTGTCTGTTCGCCCTGACGACCTTCGATAACTGCATCAGCCATAGCTCCTGCAATCAATTTAACAGCTCTGATAGCATCGTCATTGCCAGGAATAATATAGTCAATTTCGTCCGGATCACAGTTTGTGTCTACGATAGCAATAACCGGAATACCCAGGTTTCTTGCCTCTGCAACTGCAATTTTTTCTTTTCTTGTGTCGACTATAAACAGGGCTTTTGGAAGTGTGCCCATATTTTTAATACCGCCGAGGAATTTCTCTAATTTGCCGATTTCAAGGTCTAATTTGATAACTTCTTTTTTAGGAAGAAGGTCAAATGTGCCGTCCTCTTTCATTTTTACAAGCTGCTCAAGACGTGCGATTCTCTTGGTGATTGTGCGGTAGTTTGTGAGCATACCACCAAGCCATCTTGCGTTTACAAAATGCATTCCGCATCTTTCAGCTTCTTCTCTGATAGCATCTTGAGCCTGTTTCTTGGTGCCGACAAACAAAACTTCGCCGCCCTGTGCTGAAACATCTCTCATAAAATCATAGGCTACATCTAACATTTTAACTGTTTTCTGAAGGTCGATGATATAGATACCGTTTCTCTCTGTGAAGATGTATTTCGCCATTTTAGGGTTCCATCTTCTTGTTTGGTGACCGAAATGGACACCTGCTTCCAGCAATTGTTTCATTGATACTGATGACATAATTTTACCTCCGATTGGTTATTATCCTCCGCTGAACCTTTGTTTTTACAGGCTATATCACTTTGATACACCACCTGTAAGGAATACAGCGTGCGTAATTCGCTTTGATAGTTTACCACAATCTCAAGGAAAAATCAATAGGCAAGCTTGGTTTTTATGGCTGTTTTAGGGCATTTACGACAAATTTATTATATTATTTACCATAAAATGCACAAATTTAATTTTAATCAGTCAAAATTCACCATTAGCTTACCTTTTTTATCGCTCTGTTTGATTTCTGCCGTGTTTATAAGCACCACATCTCTGCCCACCGTCACCACCTCTTGCCAGGAAATTTTTATATCCTGCCCACGACCCAAAAGCCCGAATAGCTTGGGTCTGCCGAATACCACAAGGTTTTTCAGCAAAGCCGTCTCTTGGTCAAATTCTATATCGTCGGCTCTGCCGATGTTCTGCCCTGTTATAACGCTTATGATATCTTTTTGACAAAGTAAAGACAAGGATATCAACATTACACTCACCGCCTTATAAAATAATATATGCGTATTTTTGTTATAATGTGTATCCTTGCCTAAAGCTATTATATTTTCTGTTTAGATAAAATCTATTTCCGTTTTAAGCCCATATCAAATTATATATGTTT
>JAVVVT010000042.1:0-12011 GCA_036652515.1 Oscillospiraceae bacterium | reverse complement strand
ACACCGATTTCCTTGGAAATTTCAGACACTCTCACAGGGTGAGACATATTTTCGCTCACTAGTTTAATGGCACCGCAAACGATGTCAAGCTCTTGGCGGTTGTACTGGGGACGGGTATAATGCCCCTCCTGTGCTCTGCGGCAGTGCGCCATCTTGATGAGCACATCAACCAAAAGCATCTTTAAATAGTAGGCGTAGCCGTCAGGTCTCTCAAGGCGCTCTTTCCACAGCTCCTCAAAAATTCTCAGCACCACGTCAGGGTGAGACAGGGGAAAAACCATATTGCCGTTTGTAAAAAGCTCGCTGAACTCAGAGTGTAAATAATAGGGCTGTAAGCGAAAATGTATGTAAAAATATTCTACGGGAATATCGCCCATACACCTTGCGGAGTAGATATTGAAAGGCTCCAAAAATAATGCCTGCCCCGCCTTGACGGGCAAAGCCTCGCCGTTTTTTACAAAATCCACCTCACCGCTTATGCAGAACACAAGCTCATAATCGCTTATAGTGTAGTTTATAATGGACTTGACATCTGTCTGTCTCCACCTTCCAAAGCTTTCTACCGTGAGATTAAGCGCATCAAAGAATTTGCTCAGGTCGTCCTGTTCAACCTTGGTCGCCGGCAAATCACAAATATTTTTCACTGCCATAGTATAAGTCACCTCTTGAAAAGCTGTTTGTTTGCAGAGTGAATACATACTCTCATAACACTCTTATTTTAAATACATTATAGTATAGAAATGAGAACTTAACAACTATATTTTTCAGTTTTTTCAAAAGAGGAAAAATTTTTATTCTCTTGGCGCAAAATTCTCTTGCAAAATATAAAATTTATGATATACTTTTTTGCGTGTAGAATTGCCTTGTCCGCAAGACGCACATACTCTTTGCATACCTTATGTTGGGCGGTTTCGCCTTAGAATTTTATAGCCGTGGGGCTTTCCCCACAAGATACCAAAGTATCTGTATAAAACAACATGAGAGTACTAAAAGTACGGTTCTTTAGGGCGGTTTCGCCCGTTGGAGAGTTACTATATAGACTCAAAAGAACGACGGAAAAATTGAATAAATAAAAGTGTAATTAAGAAAAGGCCCCAAAGCTCTATCCCAAAAGCAAAAATAAATAATACAATAATAAGCGCAATTGCGCCACGTTGAATTGTTAGACCTTACAGATACAATTACTTTTTTTGTGAAAGAGGACAACTATGAAAAAATTGATTGTATTTACACTTGCCGGACTTATGATTTTTACCGGCTGCACCAAAAAGCCCACACAGGCAGCTAAAACAGGTGGGAACTACACCGACGAGATGAAAATTCCATACACCTGTGATCTGTCAAAAGAGGACGGCGCAGACAGCGCCGAAAGACTTGGCGACCACAAGGACAGCGCCTATTTTAACACCTTGGACTTCTATAATATGAAGCCCACAGACACCCTGAGCATACTGCAAAACTTTAAAACCCAGCAACAGACCAGCGAGTGGTCCTGTGGGGTTTCCAGCGCACTGATGGTGCTGAACTGGTACGGCAAATTAGGGGATTACAACGAGGAGACCTTGGGCGCTTTTCGCTCAAATGGGTTAGAGGCGCAGGCGACTTCTTTAAAACAGGAGATAGAGATGTTTAAGGGCGTGGGCGGATTTAGTCTGTACTCCACCTTTGATTGCCAAAAAAATGTGAGTGAGGTATTCACCCTTGATTTCATCAAGGAAACCATTAAAGCAGGCGCACCTATTATAGTGGGCTGGAACGACTGGGGCGGTCACTGGCAGGTCATCATAGGCTATGATGATATGGGCACAGAGCTCACTCAGGACGATGTGATAATCGTGGCAGACAGCTATGATACCACCGACCATAATCAGGACGGCTACGGGATTTATCCGGCGGAGAGATTTTTGTACAACTTTACGTTTTACAACTTTTTTGATGAAGCAGAGCTGAACGATATGCTGTTTTTAGTGGCAAAGCCACAGTAAAATATCCATTACTTGCGGACAAGAAAAATATCAAAACAAAATACACCGCCCCCTATGCTGATGTAAAAATCGGCACGGGGGGTTATTTTTATGTAAAAAATAGTATTTATAGCGGAGGGATAGAGGTAAACGCAATTTACACTCCGATAGTATTTGTGGCGGAGGGATAGAGGGTAAACGCAATTTACACCCCGCTGAATATAATAGATAAGGGCAGAATATATAACGCTTTCCTCTGCCCCAAGAAAACATAAAGAACATAAAGGCGGAACCAATATGCAAAAATGTAAATTTTTTATGGAAAAATTGCGTGTGACCCAAAAGGCGTTTGGAACATACTCCCACGCAGGGAGCTTGGCGATAGATTTTGGCGGAAAAGACAGCGGTATAGATAAACTCTATGCCCCTTGCGATATAATAGTGAAGCGTGTGAGGCTAAACGCAACGGGAGAGGTGTATGTGGAAAGCCTATCCCCCGTGCTTTTTGCCGACGGTAGCAGTGACTACCTCCACGCAATTTTTATCCACGGAGACAATAAAAGAATAGCCACGGGACAGATTTTCAAACAGGGCGAGCCTTTTTACTCGGAGGGTGGCTGGGGAGGCGGAAAGTCAAACGCTTTTGCAAACCACGTCCATGTGGAGGCAGGCAAGGGCAAATTCAATCAATTGATACAGTTCAAAAATCCACAAGGCACCTATGTGATAGAAAATCAATCTCCACTTGAAAAGCTGTTTATTTTAGGCAATGATGTGGAAATTATAGAGGGCGGAGGATATAACTGGAAGCGTGAAGAGGGGGCTGCAAGGGCGATAAAAGAAACCTTGCAGAGTGAATTTTTGCGTAAAATCGGCACGCTCGCCACCAAAGACGAAAAAGAGAGTGGCATTTTAGCCTGTCTCACAATCGCTCAAGCCATATTGGAGAGCGGCTGGGGCAATAGCGGGCTATGCAAAATTTCCAACAACCTTTTTGGCATCAAGGGCGAGTATAGCGGAGGTTTTGTGTACTACCCCACAAAAGAGTGGGCAGGTGGCAGATATGTGGACATCACCGCAAAATTCAAAAAATATCCAAGCTGGCAGGAGAGCCTTAGCGACCACGGGGCAATGCTGATGCGTATGCCTCAATACAAAAATCTCATAGGAGAAAAAGACTATAAAATCGCCTGTAAAAAAATAAAAGCTGACGGGTACGCCACCGCACCCGACTACACCCCCAAGCTTATAAACTTGATTGAGCAGTATGAGCTCACACAATATAACTTGCCGCAAACACAGCTCATAGAAAGAGATAACATATGAAATACTATATTATATTTGCCACCGCCGCAGTAATCGCCCTTGGGATAGTGGGTGTGTGGGCATATTTTAACAGGGAGAAAACTATGAAATTGATTGAAAAATTAAACGATATATTGACAAGCGAGGAGTTTAAAAAAAGGATTTTGGAGGCTATGCGATATGTGGAAAAAAACTTTGTAGGCACACAGTTAGGTCAGCAGAGGCTGTGGTATGTCTGTGGATTTATAAATGATATGCTCCCCAAAGAGCTCCAGCCCTACATCACCGCAGAGCTTTTAAGAGATGTGGTAAACGGGCTCTTCCGTGAATTTGCCACAGAAAAAGACGGGCATAGGATTATAGAATAATAATAGCGCCGGATTTTCTATGGCAGGCATTACAAAGCGGATAGTATATTATGAAATAAAAGTACAAAATCAGAGATAAATCATATAAAACCGCCCCTAAATGCACCCACCTTTCAGAGATAGTTTTTATCGCTAACTTTGGGGGAAGTACATAAGGGACGGTTTTTTTATAAAGATGACAAAGCCCTCAAAGGAGTATACCAAAGAGGGCTTGTTAATCGTCAATCAAGTGTTTTTTAATCGTTATTTAAGGGCTTTCATATTGTAGCCCTTGTCGCAGCGGTGCTTAGAGGCACTAATTTTTAACCGTCAGTTAAGTGCTTTTAATACTCAGTTAAGGGATTTTATAAGCATTTTATAGGCATTTGCCATAATAAGCTCCTTTGCGGTGTCCATTGTGCCATTGGTGTGCGCCTCCATAGCTGCCTTGCCTACCGCCATATAATTTGCTGAGATAATCATTCTTACATAGTCGGCGTCTATTGGGGGAAGTATCTCCCCCTCCAAAACTCCGCAGGTCAAAATCTGGGTAAAAATTTCAGTAGACTGCTCCATCAGCTGTTCGTAAGACTGATATCCGCTGGTTAAAAAGGACAGGAGCTCCTTTGTTCCGCCGATGGAGATTATCAGGTTAAAAGAGGATAAACTGTTGGTAAATCCAGCTAAAACCCTCTCGTAAACTGCATACATCTTCTCTTTAAAAGAGGAGAGAGCGTCGACTTTTTCTTTCAGCAAGGAATTTTCATTCTCTATGGAATAGATTATAGCCTTGGCAATTATCTCCTCTTTGGAAGAGAAATAATCGTATATTGTCCCTTTTCCCACGCCGGCGGCAGAGGCGATTTGCTGGGCGGTGATGTTGTAGACGTTCCGCCCTTGGTGGGCGAGAGCGAGAACCCCTTTGAAGATAGTCACTTCTTTTTCAGAATAATTCATAGCTACTCCTCAAAATCCACATCGATATTTTTTATCTCTCTGCGATGAAGAATATCGTAAAGCGCAGGCACCAAGAAGAGGGTCAGCAGGGTGGCATAGCTCAAGCCGCCTATGGTGACAATCGCCATTCCCTGGCTCATGGCAGAACCCATTCCCACACCCATAGCCATAGTGCTCATAGCTAAAATTGTGGTGAGCGCCGTCATTAGGATAGGGCGTATTCTGTCCTTTCCGGTGGCGACTAAAGCCTCGGTTTTGTCCATTCCCTCGCCTCTCAACTGGTTTACATAGTCCACGAACACGATGCCGTTATTCACAACAACTCCCGCAAGAACCAAGAAACCTATCATAGAGGTCACAGACAGCACTGTGCCTGTAAACTGCAAGGCGAGCAGACCGCCTGTAAACGCCAAAGGAATTGTGAACAGTACAATAAACGGGGACATCAAGCTCTGGAACTGGGCGACCATTATAAGATAGATGAATACAATGGCGAGAGCTATCATCTTAAATAGGTCTTTCATCGCCGCCATTATGGTTTCATTTTCTCCGCTAAAGGTATAGCTATACCCCTTTTCAGGGACAAAATCTGCCATTGCATCTTGAACATCACGGCTGACCAAAGCCACGTTGTAACCCTCTGCCACGGTGGCGGTGACGGTTTGTATTCGTGACTGATTGTCACGGTTTATGGCGTTGGGGCTCTTTGCGGTGTAGATGTTTGCCATATCAGACAGGAGGATATCCAGGTCCTTTTTGCCTGATTTTTCTTCGGTTGCCATAACTAATTTTGAAACTGTGTCCTTGTCATAGGTGGCAGGGGCGTGAATTATGGTGGACATATCTTTTCCATCAAAAGTCATAGTGGTGGCTGTGGTGCTCTCGCTTAAAGCCTCCGATACTTTTTGATAGCACTGAGCCACAGTCAAGCCGTGTTTCATAGCCTTGTCCTTATCGATGTCAATGCGTATCTCTTCAAGTGCGCTCTCGCCTCCGTCAGAGACCGTATCTATCCCCTTTACCCCCTTTAAAATGTTTGCTATTTGGGTGGAGGTCTTTTGCAGTTGGTCTAAATCGTTGCCCTTGACGGCGATAGAAACTCCGCTGCCGCCCAGCATACTCATATTCATACTGCTGGTGCTTATGCTCAAGGTGTCGGCAAACTCGGGGTTTTGCTCCTTTATAAGCTTTGCCACCTCCTCGTTTGACAGCTTTTTGTCCTCATCTAAAACCACATAGAAAGACAAACTCTTCTCTTCACTGCCGGAAGCCATTGACATAGCTCCGCCTGAACCACTCATAGTCAAGCCCACGGTGGCTACGTCCTCTAGGGACTGCACACGTTTGGCGATAATTTCGCCCTGAGCTATCAGCTCCTCGTCCTTGGTCTCTTTTGGCAGGCTCAAGGTCATATTCATCTGGGCGGAATCCATAGGAGGGATAAAGCTCATAGGCATCTTCAAGGCATAATAAATGCTCAAGCCCATAAGGCAGGTGGTGAACGCCAAGACAATCCACTTGTGTTTTAGATTGAAACGCAGAGCTTTTGTATACCCCTCCACCATCTTGTCAAAGAACCCATGCTTCACTTCTTTTGTATTTGTGAGCATAGTGGACGCCATTGCAGGCACCACAGTCAGCGCCACAATAAGGCTGGCAATCAAGGAATATCCTATTGTGAGACCCATATCGGTGAACAGCTGTCTTGATAGACCCTGTGTAAATACTATGGGGAGAAAAACGCATACAGTGGTGAGGGTGGAGGCAAATATAGCTCCTCCCACCTGTTTTGCGCCCACCACCGCAGCGTGTACCGCCGAGTAGCCCATATGGCGCAGTCTGTAAGTGTTTTCGATAACCACGATACTGTTGTCCACTAACATACCCACGCCCAGCGCCAAGCCGGAAAGGGAGATGATGTTCAAGTTCACACCGCTGAAATACATCAGAACAATGCTGAACAGTAGACTTATTGGAATGGAAAATCCGATTATCAGTGTAGGGCGCAAATCTCTCAAAAAGACAAGCAACACCAAAAATGCAATAATTCCGCCGTAGAGAAGATTCTCCATAACGCTGTTGATGATCATTCCGATATATACACCTTGGTCCATAAGGGTGGTGAAGTGGACGGAGGGATTTTCACTCATAAGCTCTTCCAAGCTCTTGTTGACCAAGGAGGTCACCTTAGAGGTGGAGGCGATACTTGATTTTTGCAAGGAGAGGAGTATGCCGTCATTTCCGTTTATCTTGACGTAGTTGTCTGAGGCGTTATCTTTTATGCTTATGTCCGCCACGTCTTTTAGGTAAATAGGCTCAACGCCTTTTAAGCCCATATCAAGCAAAAGCAAGTTTTCCACCTGAGATAAATCAGAGAATTTCTCCCCCACTTTCACCGTCAATTTTTCGGCGCCGTCCTTCACATAACCTGCCGGCATAGAGAAATTTTGCGCCGTGAGAATATTGGAAAGCATACTTTGAGTGACCAAGGAGTTGACGTTTGCCTGTTTTAAAGCGCTGTCTCGAGCGGACTCAAATTCCTTTAAACCGCTGTCCAATTTTTCTTGTGCGCTGTCTAGTTTAACCGTTGCCACAGCCAAGGAAGACGAGGTGCTCAGTTTGGCTTTTTCCAAAGCCTCGTAGCTGCTCTTTAGCTTAGACAAGGTTTCTGACATCTGTTTTGCCATAAACGTCGCCTGTTTTATGTCGGCGTCGGTTTGTAAAATTTTATCGCTCAGGAGAGTTTTATCGGCGGAGGTGATGATTGCTTCATCTATGCCCATCTCACGCAGACTGTTTTGTAAAGCGGCGATATTGCCGTCTAAAGTGGATAAAAGCCCTTCTATGGTGGTGTCTGCGTTGGCAGTGCCGCCGTCAATCATCGCCTGGATTGCCCCTTTTAATGGGAGCGGCAAATTGGGATCAAGTAAAACTGTCCCTAAATTTGTCTGAGGAGGAAATCCCATTCCCAAAGGAGGGGCAGCGGTCAAAGAGGCGAGCATATTTTTGCTCTGACCTAAGGCTTTTATGCCGTCCAACATTTTTTGAGCTCCCTGCAAAAGGGACTTTTGTGCCTCTAATTTTGTTTTTTCAGCGGCGATAGCCTGTGCCTGGGCACTGCCTGCATCAAGCTCTGCCGAGGCGCTGGATAGCTTGTTGTAAGCGTCCTCCTGCTGGGTTTTAAGCTCGTTTTTGCCATCTGTCAATTTCTTTTGGGCATCGGTGAGCTCTTTTTTCGCCTTGTATAAATCTTTGTTCACGGCTTTTAAAATGCTGTCATTTATAGAGTCAATTTTATCTTGATTGAGGAGAATATCTATATGGTCCTCCACTGCGCCGGAAATATCCACGGTGGCGACACCGTCTATGCGCTCAAGACGTGGGGACAAATCTGTTTTTATATACTCGGTGAGAGCTTTTATGTCCATTCCCTCCACGTCCACGCTGAGCACCTGCACAGGGAGCATATCGGGGTTTAATTTTAAGAGCATCGGAGACTGAACCATATCATCGAAATATCCGCTGACCATATCCACGTTGTTGCTCAATTCCAACATAACAGAGTCCATATTGATTGTCTGGCTAAATTCCAAGACCAAAATACTCATATTTTCTTGAGATATGCTCTGCATATTTTCCAGTCCGCCCGTGGTGGAAACAGCCTGTTCAAGGGGCTTTGTCACCGAAATTTCCACCTTTTCAGGGCTTGCGCCGGGATAGGTGGTGACGACCATCACATAAGGCAGCTCAATATTTGGCAACAGGTCGGTATTCAGCCCTAAAAAGGAAACCACCCCCAGCACAATTATCAGCGCTACCCCTACCAAAACCGTAAAAGGTTTTTTTATACTATACTTTGTCATAAACTCTCCTCTTATATCCCATCAAATCGGAATGATAAATATATCTTCAAATATTCTCCGACCGACCAGTCAGTCGGAGGACGTTCTAATAATACACGCACCGTGTGAAAATATCAATACAAAGGAGAAGTATTTCACAAAATTTCACAAGATAAAAGCTTATTTTGACAATATTTGTGGCTTAAAAAAGGGGCAAAGAGGGTGAAATTCGACAAAATTTACAGATAAATCAGAGCATAATATCTATTACACTATAATTAAAGAGGGTCAAATATGGATAAGTGGTACTACATAAAACTCATATCCAAGAGGGATATGCTCATTGATTTAATGGACTGGGCAGGGGTTATCAACACTCAAGAGGTAACTTTTGAGCAGGCAAAATCATTTTATGAAAGTTTACCGGAAAAAGAATGAAGTATATATTGGCGATTACGGCACTGTATCTTGCCCTCTGTGACATTTTAAAATTGAGGGATAACACCTTTAAATAAGGTACTTATAATAAATTCCCAGGCAAAAGGCTAATGGTGCCTAAAATTAAGGTATATAAAACATCTCCCCACGGGCTATGCCTCTTATAGGGAGATGTTTTTGCAGATAGATATACAATTACAGCAAGTGATAAGGGGTAAAAACTTATCATCGCCGTAACTTCGTCGGGATATAAACGACACTCTGTTTGCCTTTGGATAAAATAGATTTTGCCAAGAGAAGTATATAAATGATTATATATTTTATATTATTATATACTTTAGCTTTGGCTATTTGATTTACCTATCAGCGCAGCTAAAAAGCCAAAGATTAAGCTGGCGGCAACCCCTCCGCTACAAGCGGAAAAGCCCCCTGTGAAAATCCCTATAAGCCCTTCGGTTTTTACCGCCTCCTTTACCCCTGTCGCCAGCGTATGCCCAAAACCCACAATGGGGACGCTCGCTCCTGCGCCGGCAAATTCGGTGACGGGACCCCACAGCCCAAGGGCGGAGAGAACCACGCCCGACACTACAAAACACACCAAAATTCTGCCCGGGGTGAGATTGGTCAAGTCCACTAAGATTTGCCCCACCACGCAGATTGCTCCCCCCACAACAAAAGCCCAAAAATAATTCATAGCTATTCCCTTTCCGCCACAATCTCCACTAAATGCGCAATTGAGGGTATGCTCTCCTTTTGCATAGTGGTGGTCGGGCTCATAAGTGCGCCTGTGGCGACAAAAAGCACCTTTTTAAACTCTTTGTTTGAGAGTTTTGGCAGTATATAAGAGGCTAAAACACTGGCAGAGCACCCACAGCCCGAGGCACCGCTTTGAACGGTTTGCTTTTCAGTATCAAAAATTATCAGACCGCAATCGTTGTGATTGTTAAGCTCTATGCCCTCGATTTGCAATATCTGTTTTAGCAGCTTTGAGCCCGTGTCCCCTAAGTCCCCTGTGAAAATCATATCGTAGTCCGAGGGCTTCTGCCCCGTCTGGGAGAAGAAATCCTTTATTGTCCTTGCGGCGGCAGGCGCCATAGCCGCCCCCATATTGTTCACGTCCTTGATGCCTAAATCTTCAATTGTCCCAAAGCTCACCCGTTTTATAAAAGGCCCTTTCCCCTCTCGCTCCAAAAACACGCAGCCACAGCCTGTCACTGTCCACTGGGCGGTAGGAGAACGCTTTCCGCCGTAGTCAAGAGGCGTGCGGAACTGCCTTTCGGCTGTGCAAAAGTGACTGCTGGCAAGGGCTAAAGCATTATCCGTCATTCCGCCGCTCACAAGACAAGCCCCCATTGCCATACTCAAAGCCATAGTGCTACACGCCCCGTAAAGCCCTGTAAAGGGTATGTCAAAATCTCTGAAAGCATAGGCGGAGGAGGTTATCTGGTTACATAAGTCCCCCCCTAAAGCGAGGCAAATGTCCCCTTGCGCCAGTTTTCGCTTTTCCATCATAGAATTTATGGCACGCTTTTGCATCTCCGTCTCGGCTTTTTCCCAGCTGTTCATACCGAAATAATCGTCCTTTGAGTAAAGGTCAAAAAGCTCACGCAAGGGCCCCTCACTCTCTTTTTTACCCACCACCGAAGCCCAGGAGGTGATTGCCACAGGCTTTTTTAACTCGATAACTTTTTTCATCTTCACCCCACAAATGGCATTATAAAAAACAAAACAATGCCATAAATCATACTTGCCAAAACCCCGTAAACCAATACAGGGCCTGCGATTATAAACATTTTTGCCCCCACACCCGTTATGAACCCCTCACTGCGAAACTCCATAGCCGGAGAGACAACGGCGTTGGCAAAGCCTGTTATAGGCACCAAAGTGCCTGCTCCCGCACGTTTAGCTAACTTTTGATACCAGCCCAAGGCGGTGAAGAGAGCCGACAGCCCCACTAAGGTTATAGATGCCATAAGCCTTGCATCGCTCATTATAAATCCCATTTTGGAATAAAAGCTGTACAGCGCCTCCCCTAAAGCGCAGATTGCACCGCCCACGATAAACGCCCACAGGCAGTTTGTGCCTAACTTGGATTTTGGGGAGGTATCGCTCACCATTTTGGAATATTCAGCTTTTGTAATCTTCAAAATTATCACCTCACATTTAGTGAAATTATTGTGCAATGAGAAATGTTTTAAACAATATCTTGACTAAAATAAGCGCCAAACTCTGAAAATGCAATATTTTTCCTCCCTCATTCGTGTTATAAAAAATAAAAAATGCCAAGTGACAGTTTTTAAATAGAATAATAAAAAAAACTATGCTAAAATGAGAGGAGAAAAGAATGTACGAAAGAAGGAGGCAGACAATGAAAATTTTGTTAGTGGAAGATGACAAGACCATCGTGGCAAATCTCACGGAATTTTTACAGTCAGAGGAATTTGAAGTCAAGAGCACCGACAGTCAAAAAGTCGCTATGGAATTGATAAAATCACAAAATTTTGATTTGGTGTTAGTGGACATATCCCTGTCTGAGGGAAATGGCTATGCCCTGTGTTTGGCGATAAAATCAGCCTGTGACCTGCCTGTCATATTTGTGAGCGCCTCGGGCGATGAGTTCAGCGTTGTGACGGGGCTGGATATGGGTGCAGACGATTATGTGGCAAAACCTTTCCGCCCTCGTGAGCTGCTCTCCCGCATACGCAGCGTTTTGCGGCGCAGCGGAAAAGCCCAGGCGATTTTAGAGCTGGGGGACGTGCGTGTGGACACCGTGAAAGGGCTTGTCACAAAGGAGGGAAAAGAAATTTTCCTCTCGGCGTTAGAATATCGAATACTCCTTGTTTTCCTCTCCAACAAGGGCAGAGTGCTTTCAAGGCAGAAGCTTTTGGAAGAGATATGGGATATTGCAGGGGAATATGTGAACGACAACACCCTGACGGTTTATATAAAGCGCATAAGAGAAAAAATTGAAGACGACCCTCAAAACCCCACATTTATACGGACGGTTAGGGGCTTGGGATACAAGGTGGGAGATTGATATGAAGCTTTTGCGCAACCCCGAAATAAAGAAAATGATGATAATTTACGCCTTGATGAGTATAGCATTGCCGTTGGCACTGTATATTTTGGGCTATGGAGAAATGGTGCCCGGAAGTCTT
>JAVVVT010000041.1:0-12730 GCA_036652515.1 Oscillospiraceae bacterium | reverse complement strand
CACCGGGCAGGCGCAGCAGCTCATCTAAGTCCTGAGGCACTACGCTGCCAAACTCCTCAAGGAGCATAGTCATACAGGCTTTTATGTCTCGAGCCTTGCTTTTACCCAGCCCACAGGGCTTTACAATAGCTTCAATATCGTTCACATCTGCCTGTGCAAATGCCGATATGGTGGGAAATTTTTCAAATAATATAGGCGTTGTGGCGTTCACACGGACGTCGGTGCACTGGGCGGAAAGGCGCACGGCAATCAGAAGTTGCCAGGCGTCCTCAGAGGATAAAAAGCACTGCGCCCTAGGATATTCCCCCTCCAAAAGCGCCACGATTTCAGCAGCTTGTTTTTTTGTTTTCATATCTACCTCGTGTTTTGTGAAATAATAATTATATACTACCATATAAAACCAATTTGTAAAAGTGATATTGTCACCATTGCGTTTTTTTATTTTTTGAAGTATACTATTTTACACAGAAATATCTTAAAACAATGACATAATAATAAAAATCTACCGATAAAAATCGGTACTACAATACCTAATTAAGCATTTATCCACGGGTAAAATGCACAGAGGAGAAGATATGGCTTTTATTGAAACTTCAGTTTATTCACAGGTTTTAAAGCAGGATATGCACGTTGATTTATTTTTACCCAACGACAGAATGGACCACCCATTAAAAAAGCCCAGAGCTGTCATATACTTCCTCCACGGTATGGGAAGCAGCGAGAGAGAATTCAGGGAGTACACCGCCGCCAACCGCTACGCAAGAGAAAACCATGTGGCTATGGTCTACCCCAGCGCCCCCCAAAGTTTTTATAACGATATGAAATACGGGCTGAAATACTTCACATATCTCACAGAAGAACTGCCCGCTTTGCTCCTTTCACTCTTTGGTGTAGGTATGCCAAGGGAGAAAACTTTTGTGGCGGGGCTTTCTATGGGAGGCTACGGCGCACTGCGTTTAGGTCTTATGCGCCCTGACATATATGGGGGCTGTGCCGGATTTTCTGGGGCTTGTGACATCAGAGCTATGGCGCAGTCGCTGAAAGAAAACCCTGTTGAGGACGGCAAAGCATTTATTCCTGTGTTTGGGGAAGAGATGGACATAAAAGATGACCAAGACCTGTTTTGTCTTGCAAAGAAGGCGTCGGAATTGCCTGTGGAAAAACAGCCACGGGTGTTTATGGCTTGTGGAAAACAAGATGATTTGTTCTTCTTGCACGACCAAAATATAAAATTGAAAAGCTATATTCAAACACTTCCAATCGCTGATTTTAAGTATATGGAGTGGGACGGCGTACACGATTACAGCTTTTGGGACAGGGCGATGATGCACGCCATATCATACTTTTTAAACAACGGTTATGACGAGAAAAAAATAAAACTTTGGAGATGTGAAGCGGAATGAGCCAGCCATTAGCCAGCGTACTTCGACCCCAGAGCCTTGATGATGTTTGCGGACAACAGCACCTTTTAGGCAAGGAGGCTGTTTTTCGTCGAGCCATAGAGAACGGTACAATTCAGAATATGATATTTTACGGTCCTTCGGGGATAGGGAAAACTACGGTGGCAGGCATAATAGCCAAAATGGCAGACAAAAAGCTGTTTAAGCTCAATGGAACCCAAAGCTCCACGGCGGACATAAAAGATATAATCGCTCAAATAAATACTATTGGCACACAGAATGGGATTTTGCTCTATTTAGACGAAATTCAGTACCTGAACAAAAAGCAGCAGCAATCCCTTTTGGAGGTGCTTGAGGACGGAAGCATAACCCTTATCGCCTCCACCACAGAAAATCCGTATTTTGCGATTTTTAATGCTATTTTGTCCCGCTGTACAATCTTTGAGTTTAAGCCTTTGACCCCCGAGGATATCACCACGGGGCTGAACAGGGCGGTGGAAAAATACAATAAACTCAATGAAAAGCCGGTAAAACTTCAGCCACAGGCGATGAAAACATTGGCTTATGCCAGTGGGGGAGACCTTCGCAAGGCTTTTAACGCCTTGGAGCTGTTAATTGCAGCCGCTCCGGAAACGGCGAAAGAAAAGCTTATAACAGATGTTATGGCAAAGCAAGTCAGCCAGCGCAGTGCCAACAGGTTTGATAATTCAGGCGATGAGCATTACAATCTGCTCTCTGCATTGCAAAAGTCCATAAGAGGCTCCGATGCCGACGGGGCGGTGCATTATTTGGCAAGGCTGTTAGACGGGGACGGAATGTTGCCTGCTATTCGCCGTATTTTAGTCATAGCCTGTGAGGACGTGGGAATGGCATATCCTCAAGCTATACCCATAGTAAAGGCGTGTTGTGACATAGCCTTGCAGACGGGTATGCCCGAGGCGAGGATACCTTTGGGCGATGCGGTGGTGCTCCTTGCAACAGCCCCAAAGAGCAACAGCGCTTATTTGGCGCTGGACCAGGCGCTTGCAGACGTGAAAAAAGGCGGATTTGGCGATGTGCCACCCTATTTGAAAGACGGCAGCAGCCCAGCGCAAAAGTCCCTTAAAGAAGAGGAACAGTATAAATATCCCCACATCTACCCAAACCACTGGGTAAAACAGGAATATCTGCCACAGCCGTTAAAAGACCGTGTCTATTACGAATACGGACAGAACAAAAACGAACAGGCGGCTAAAGCCTATTGGGATAAAATCAAAAATGGATAGATTAGTGGCATTTTAACAAAATATATTTACAGAAAATAAAATCCGCAAAGGAATGGGGAAGACCCTTGTTCCAAAGCGGATTTTGTTATATTTTGTGGTATAAAAGCTGTTTTACGGTTTTTGAATAAAAGACAGTGGATTATAAAAGAGCTATCAAAAGGCTATCAAAAATTATCAGATGGAGAGCTCTCAAGACGATAATTTTTAATATTTGCCTAACTTTCAAGTTCTATCCCACATAGACTGCCACTGTTATTTTTGCGGTAGGCTTTATTTGAGGGGTGGAGCTTAACCCTTCTTTAGAGGAGTGTCGCCATTTCCCACGGGTTTTTCTTCGCTCTCGCCCACGGACTGGGTATTATCATCGTCCACGGATTTTTCTTCGCCCTCGCCCAAAGGCTGGGTGTCATCATCGTCCACATAATAGCTTATGTCGTGGCGGGGTTTACTCTGTCTTTCAAGCTCAAGTCTTGCCTTGCGCCTTTCAAGCTTTTCAGCGTCTTTTTGCTCTGCCTCTAGTTCAACAGATGATTTTTCTCTCACGGGTAAGTCTCTGTAATGAGCTTTCTCGGGGATAAAGCCGGAGAAGACTATCATATCTTTTTTGTCTTCAAAAGCAGCCGCCTCAGCCTTGTCGGTGGTTGTCCACACACCTTGTACAAGCCCTAAGTAAAAGGCAAATTTAACGAATATACTCTGGGGGCCTTTGCGATATAGGGCAAAATGGGGGCGACATACAGAGTTGTTTGCCAAATTTCCCACCATAAAACGGTCTATGCCAGGCAGAGATTTAAAATCCTTGCTGGGCGCTGATATGAGCCCACGGAAAATATGCTTTTCAGTGTGCTTGAACCAAGCGATAATTCCGCTGTGAAAGCTTGCCACCGCCACGTTTTTGTGTTCATAGGCGTAGATGGCATCGGCGACAAATCGGCATAAAATATCATTTTGAGGTCCTGTTTTAAGCTCTAAGATAAGGGGTACTTTGCCCTCGTCCATACTGAACAGCTCTTCTAAAGTGATTATTCCGCAAGCCATAACCTCTTCACTTGAGGCAAGGTTGATGTCTATATCCTTGCCAAAGTTTTTTTCAAGATTTGTGTCGGAGCACACCACCAATTTTCTGTCGGCGGTGAGCTGAACGTCTGCCTTTATGCCAAAGCCTTGGTCTATGCACCTTTGCAGGGTCTCTCTTGCGTTTGGCACATCGCCCTCACGCAATACGCCCTTGTCGGCGTAGTAGTTGCCAAAAAATATCTCTCTCACGGCACGGGGACTTCCGCCCCCTGAAAACATATTTGCAATAAATGCACCAAGCAGTACAATAATAGTAATAATCCAAAACATAATAATTCTCCCATACGTTGTTATCTAAAGTATATTTTAAAGGTTTTATGTGGTATAGTCAAGGAAATTAAAATAAAATAATTTTCACAATTCACGGTATATCCTAAAATCTTTCACAAAACTATAACTTATGGGCTTTAATATATTAATCATAGGTAAAAATAACATTTGATAGATATGAAATAAAGGATATATAGAAAGGGACACAAGATGAAAATTTTAGTAGTAGACGATGAACCGAGAATAAGAGAGCTTATAGGACAATACTTGACAGTGGCAGGCTATGACGTGGAAAACGCCAAGGACGGCATAGAGGCATTGTCAAAGATAAGCAAAGGTGATATAGATTTATGTATTCTTGACGTTATGATGCCCTTTATGGACGGCATAGCATGTCTTAAAGAGATGCGCAGCAGAGGGTTTAAAACACCTGTTATCATTCTTTCCGCCAAGAGCGAGGAGTATGATAAAATCACAGGCTTTGATGCCGGCACAGATGACTATGTGGTAAAACCTTTCTCTCCCAAAGAGCTTATGGCAAGGGTAAAAGCCGTGGCACAGAGGGCAAATCCGGAGATTGCCGAGAGCAAAGAACGGTACATTTTCGGAGATTTAGTGGTGGACGTGCCAAGCCACAGCATTAAAATCAACGGTGAGGTGATAAATGTCACCCCTAAAGAATTTGACCTTTTGGTCTGCCTTGTGCAGAATAAAGGTATCGCTTTAAGCCGTGAGAGAATACTCTTAAAAGTTTGGAATTACGATTACTTCGGCGAGGACAGAACGGTGGACACCCATATCAAGATGCTGAGAAGCCACCTGAAAGACTACCGTGATTGCATAGTCACAGTATGGGGTGTTGGTTATAAATTCGAACCTAAGGAATAGCATATGAAAACCAGTATCAGAAACAAGTTGACCGCTATGATTTTAGCGGTCTGCTTGTCAATAATAGTCATAATTTGGTTGACCACGTCACTGTTTTTTAAGCCTATGTACTACGCCATGACCCAAGCGGAATTGTCGGGTATTTTATCAAAAACTATCAAGACAATCCAGAACAATGACGGAAATTTGACCACGCAGGTTATCGATGAGATATCAGCCTCCATGAAATACGGAATTTGCATTGAAATTTCTGATGAATTTGGTGCAGGTCTGGTGCTTATGGAGGGCATTGGTGACGCTTGCCAGCTCCATGGGGCGAAAGACGGCTCAAACAGTATCTATCTTGAACAAAGACGGCTGAACACACCTCAGGCGCTCACCGTCCGTGGTGCGGCACGTTCAAACATAAATTACAGCGGAAGTCTCACCGACGATTATGACAACAAACAATTGGTTAAAGCAAAATACTGGGACAATAAATACGTCATAGTGGTCTCCACCAATCTTTCACGCACCGACTCCATTGTGAGGATTGTCCTGTCTCAGCTGCGCACCGCCACCTTCTTCTCAATCATACTGGCACTTATTATATCGGCGGTTATGTCCAACTGGTTTATCCACCCGATTATGGTGCTTTCAGGGGCGACAAAGGAGATAGCCAAGGGCAACTACAAGGTGAAAATACCTGTGCATGAGGGCAAAACAGACGAACTCGCCCAGCTTGCCGCTGATTTCAACACTATGGTCACGGAGATTGAGAGCGCACAGGAATTGCAAAAAGAGCTGATAGCCAGCATCTCCCACGACCTTCGCACCCCTCTCACAATAATAAAAGGTTATGCGGAGAGTATCCGTGACATAACAGGAGAAAATCCACAGATAAGAGAACAGCAATTGAACACTATCATCGACGAAACCGACCGCTTATCACGAATGGTAGGCTCTGTTTTGGAGTATGCAAAGCTCAATCAAGAGGCGTATAAACTCAATATTGTTCAGTACAATATGGTGGATATGTGCAGCGATATAGTGGATATCTATTCTCACAAGGCGGCGAGCGAGGGCAAGACCATAGGATATGAGGGCCCGGATACGGCGTATGTCTTTGCCGACGCACAGCTCATTGAGCGTGTTATGCACAACTTTGTATCAAATGCACTCCTCCACACCCCGGAAAACACCAGTGTGACCATAAGGCTGCAAGTGTTAGAGGACAGCAAGGTGAAAGTGAGCATAATCGACTCAGGCGAGGGGATAAGCGACGAGGACCAAAAGCACCTTTTTGACAAATATTATCGCTCACGCAAGGAGACCGGCAAACAGGGCACAGGTTTAGGTCTTGCCATAGTTAAGGCTATTTTGGAAAATCATAAATTCCCTTACGGGGTAAATTCCACACTTGGACAGGGCAGTGAATTTTGGTTTATAATGTGATTTAATCACAACTCTATTGTATATTGCCCTAAAGTTTGATATAATATTAATATAAAAAAATATTACACCCTATTTTAAAAGGAGATATAAATTATGGTAGTTACAAAAAAGACAAATTTAGGCGAAGTTTTAGACACAGATTCTTCAACAGCCGTTTATTTTATGGAGATTGGTATGCACTGCTTGGGCTGTCCGTCTGCAAGAGGAGAAAATATCGAGCAGGCTTGTATGGTTCACGGAGTTGATGCCGATGCACTTGTGGCAAGATTGAACGAGCATTTCGGAAACTAAAAGTGAAGAATATAAATATAGGCAGTCGTTTAAAAATGGCTGCCTCTTTTATTGAACAGGGCAAAACGGTCTGCGATGTGGGCTGTGACCACGGCAAGCTCAGCTTGTATCTGCTCACACAGGGCAGGGCAGAAAAAATTATCGCCACGGATATCAACAAACTTCCTTTGCAAAAGGCGGTGGATTTGCTGCGCCAAAACGGGCTATCCCACAGGGCGGAATGTCTGCTCACCGACGGCTTGCAGGGGATAGAAGAGACAAAGGACATCTCCCATGTGCTCATAGCAGGTCTAAGCGGACAGACTATGTGTGATGTAATTGCCGCTGCGCCCTTTATAAAAGCTCAAGCCACCCAGCTTGTGCTCTTGCCCGCCCAAGGGGGAAATCGCATTAGGGATTTTCTTTATAAAAGCGGTTTTTCTATCTTACAGGAGAAAACCGTGGGGGAAAAAGGCAAGTATTACGCAGTCATCAAGGCGGTTTACACAGGCGATTTTATAAATCCAAGTACCTATGATTGTTTTATAGGTGAGAGCGGAAAAAACGAGGGAGAAGATGCCCTGGGCTATTTTAAAATGGTGCTGTCACTGTTGCAAAAAAAGCAAAAAGGCTTAGTTTTAGGCGATGGCGAGGGGATAGAAGAGGTCAACTCAGCCATAGAAAAAATAAAAAAACTTATCAAAGATAATATTGATTGAAAGCAGGGTGCGCTCTGCTTTTTTATTGCCAAAAATGGAGATTTATGATAAAATTACCAATTAAGGCTACTATATTGCTGTGGCGAGATGAGTTATACCGCTTGCTTGCGACAAAAAGACAGTGGCAGATATTCAAAAATTATTAGTTAAGGATAGCATACCGCTTGTGACACGGTGAGGCATACACCTTATTCAACATTAAATTAACAACTGTAAATATGGTATGATTATGGCAAGGTAAAGATATTACACAGCCGTATGTTGATTAATATGGTATAGAAGTATATAATATACATTATATTAGGCTTAGATAAAGCCCATTGATTATAAAATTAGGAGACAAAATGGCATTAGATGCAATAACCCTTTCCCTGCTTGCCAAGGAATTGGACCAGAGCCTTCAGGGCAGTAGAATAGATAAAATCCACCAGCCATCAAAGGACGAGGTGGTCTTTATGTTGCGCAAAAAAGACGGCAACACAAAGCTAATCATCTCGGCACGGAGTGGTTCAGCGAGAATTTGCTTGACAGAAGAGGCGTTTGAAAATCCTCAGACACCCCCCTCTTTCTGTATGCTTTTGAGAAAATATCTCACGGGAGCAAGGTTTGTAGGGGTGAACAGCGTGGACGGAGAGAGGATAATGCTCTTGACTTTCACCGCCACCAACGAGATGGGAGACACGGTGAATTTAGATTTAGCCGTTGAGCTTATGGGGCGTTATGCAAATATCGTGCTCATCAGCGGTGAGGGCAAAATCATAGACGCAATGAAAAGGGTTGATGCCGACGCATCTTCTGTCCGTCAGCTCTTGCCGGGGCTGATGTATAAATTGCCCCCCAACAGACCCAATCCTCTTTTGATGAAGGACACACAGGAGGTCTTGGATAAGGTGTTCCTCTTCCAGGGCACTGTGAGCAAGGCATTTATGCAGTGCTGTCAAGGTATGGGCCCCGTCATCTCCAGAGAGATTGCATACCTTGCCAAGACAGGCGATAGCTATGCAAACAAGCTTTCAGATGAAGAAACTATGGGGGTGATTGCCGCCACAGGCAGGGTGATAGAGCACTACCACCACCCTATATATACTATTATATATGATATGGAGGGCAAGCCCAGCGAGTTCAGCTTTATGCCCCTAAGCCAGTATGAGGGGCTGGAGCAAAAGTCCTACCCCGACTTAAATACCCTCTTGGACGAATATTATTCCGAAAAGGACAAGGCGGAGAGACTTAGGCAAAAGGGCAAGGATTTGCATAAATTAGTGCAGAATTTAATAGAGAGAACCATAAGAAAACAAGCGGCACGCCACGAGGAGATGGCGGTGGGTGTGGACAATGAAAAATACAGGATTTACGGCGAATTGCTCACAGCAAATCTTTTCAAATTAGAAAAGGGAATGAAAAGCGTAGAGCTGCTGAATTATTATGACGGCACCTTGATAACTATCCCCCTTGAGCCTAAAATAGGGGGCAATCAAAATGCGCAAAAATATTATAAAGAATATAAAAAGAAGCAAACGGCGGTGAAGATGCTCACCACCCTTATCAAACAGGGTGAGATTGAATTAGAATATTTAAAGAGTATAGCCTATGCCATAGATGAAGCTCAAGGCGAGGGCGAGCTTATGGCAATAAGAAGTGAGCTACATTCGGCAGGTTACTTAAAATATTATAAAAACCGAGAGAAAAAACAGAAGTCACAGGACTTTATCAAATATACCTCCTCCGACGGATTTCTTATTTTGGTGGGCAGAAATAATCTGCAAAATGACAAGCTCACTATGAAGACCGCCCGTGGCAGAGATTTGTGGTTCCACACCAAAGATGCCCCGGGCAGTCATGTGGTGGTTATGAGCCAGGGGGAGGAGATACCTTTGAACACTCAAAACGAGGCGGCTATGCTGGCGGCATTTCACTCCAGCCACAAAGGGGCGGCAAAGGTGGCGATAGATTACACCTTTGTTAAGAATATTAAAAAAACAGGTGATTTAAAGCCGGGTATGGTGATTTACGACACCTACGAGACCGCTTACATCACCCCCGATATGAATGTTATTGAGAATTTAAAGAAGGCGTAGTAGATGATGAACAAATTTGAAACGACGGCAAAAAAGTTGTTTTATCCGACTTTTGTGGCAGCTTTTGGCTGGGTTATGCTCAACACAATTTTTAAAAACCCGTTTTATGACTACAAATGGTATGTCAGTCTTCCGCTGGCGGCGGCGTGGTGCGGTTTATTTTGGCTGCTGTACAGGGTGATAACAAAATATTCGTCTATTCTGCAAGATAAAAAACTGCTCTGCTTAGGTGGATTTTTTATCCTGTTAAGCTTGACGCAGATTGTCTTTTATTACTTTTGCGCCGGATATCCCACCAGAGATTTCGAAAAAGTTTTTGTGGGGGCTTACAATTACACCATAGGTGGGGAGATTTTAGATCCCTATTTGGATTATTTTTACAAATTCCCTAATAATATGCCTATAACCATTGTTTTACAGTTTATCTTCAGAGCGTTTTATAAATTCGGGTTCACACAATTTTTTATAATCGGGGCGCTTTTCAACGCTTTTTGCATTGATTTGGCATATCTTTTTACATTTTTGTGCGCTGAAAAGCTGTCAAACACCAAAACCGGATTTTTTGCCATAATGATAATGTATTTTTGTCTGCCTTTGCAGACATACATCTCAATATTTTACACAGACACCACCACAATGCTCTATCCCCCTATGATTATATATTTTTTCTTATTAATATCACAGGCGAAAAGCGTAAAAAAGGCATTGCCACCCTTGGCACTTATGGGGATTATGGCTGGGTTTGGCATAAAAATAAAATACTCGGTTGTCATAGCGCTCATAGCCGTATGCGTTCAATGTATTTTGAAATATGATTTTAAAAGGCTGATAGCCTGTGTGGCAAGCGTGGCAATAGGTTTTACACTGGTGAGCGGTGTAATCGACGGATTTATGTACAGAAATGTCTTGGATAAAGACAAGGCTTACGATATGGCAACCCCCTTTATCGCCTGGATAACAATGGGTATGCAGGGGGACGGCATGCACGATTCCGGTGATAACGCCTATGTTTGGGCAAGGGACACCCACGAAGAGAAGGTGCAGGCGGCAAAGCACCTTATGAAGCTCCGCTTGGATTATATGGGCGTGGGCGGATATTTGGACCTTCTGAACAGAAAGGCGGTGCGAAGCTTTGGCAGCGGAGATTTTGACTACCCAAACACGGTGTCGGACTCCCCTATGAAACAAAACTTTGCCATCGACCTGCTCAACTCAGGGGGCAAGTATTATCATATTTATGACAATATAATACAGGGCTACCATGTTTTGATATTTATTATGCTGATACTTTCAGGGGTATTGGCAATCAAAAAAAAGGATTACAAATATTTCTTGCCTCAACTGGCGGCTTTTGGAATGTTGCTGTTTTTGCTCCTTTGGGAGGCGGGGACAAGATACCTTTTGAACTATTATCCAATCTTTATCCTCTGCGCCCTACCAATGCTGACACAGCTTTTTTCATCAAAAGAAAAACAGTGAAAGAGTAGACAGTGACGATGAAAGAGAGTATAATAAATCGGTCAAGGATTAACATGGTATAAATTTTCAGACAATAAAAACTCGCATAGCATAATAAACAATAAAATATAATATTTTTAATATATTTAAGCTAAACCTACAAAGTTGTGAAATTTCCCGAAAAATCAAAAAAACACTTGCATTATCCCTCGATTTAGAAATAATTGAAAATCTTAGAAAAGGGTAGATATATGAAAAATAAACCATTAAACTCAAATTTTATCAATATTGATTTTTTAACTAAGATAGGCTTTTTAATAGGCTTTACGGCACTTACATTTTTAATATTATTTTATAATAGAGAATTTGGATATAACAAAGTTATACTTATTCCAATGGTGGCAGTAGTATTGTTATCTTTAGTAGGTGCGTTGTACTTTACTAAAAAGTCAGTTGATATTGACTTTATCATATCTAACAGATATAAAATTTTAATAGGCGTTATAATATTTTTATTTGTAATTCAAAGTATTATGGGATACTTAACTATACAAACTTTAAACCACGATATTGGTAAGGTGTACAATGGTGCAGATTTATATGTTAATAATCCTAATCATCCAGAATACTATCAATATTCAAATTATTTAAATCATTGGACTAACAACACAGGCATATTTGTTTTCTTTGTAGGTATGATTAAGTTTTTAAATTTAATAGGGTTTACTAACTATTACCTTGTGGCTGTTTTGATAGGGCAAATATTTTTCTCGTTAGCTGTGTTGTTTACTTTTTTATATTTAGATAAAGCGTTCAATAGCTTAGCAGCGGTTTTTAGTTTGATTTTTTGGCTGATATTTCCTGTAGTTTACTTACAGGGAGCATCATTTTACACAGACACATACTCAATAGCGTTTGTACCTATGAGCTTGTATTTTTTACACACAGCTAAAGAGCAAAATGTGCTGTATAAATCTGGCATTTATGCGTTTTTAGCAGGTTTATCAATATTTTGTGGCAAAGAAATGAAAGCTACTGTATTAATTGTAGTAATAGCTTGGGCGCTATACCAAATATTCCAAAATCAAAAAGCTAAATCAATGCTTATTGTAGTTATAGCAACTATTACACTAATGTGCTTTTCAGCTATTAGTAATAGTATAAAATATAATATAGTGCTAACCTCTGAACTGGTTGAGCCAACAGATACACCAACAATTTTTTGGGTAATGATGGGCTTATCGGGCAGAAATGGTGAGTATAATTATATGGACGAAGATTCTATTAGATATATACCAACACAAGCACAGAAAAAGGAATATTGCTACAACAAAATTGCTGAGCGATTAAATGAAAAAGGATTTGTTGGAACGATAGACTTTATGCTTATGAAAGCATCACGCACTTTTGGTTGTGGAGATGCAGATATAGATTATATGTTATCAAGAGGGCCGATTTATCCTGACAGAACGATATATCAATTTATTATGCAAGATGGCAAATATTTTTCTATATTTAATAATGTAAACCAAGCAGTTTATGTAGCGATAAATATATTAGTAGCATTAGGTGCGTTTTTATCTTTAAAAGACAAAAAACACGCTTTAAGTATTCCTTATATAGCGATAGGTGGCTTTGTGGTGTTTATGCTATTATGGGAGAGTAATCACAGACAACTTGTAAACCAGTGGCCTTTATACTTTATGGCAGCAAGTGTTGGTTTATATTATATATTTAATAAAATGCCTAACTATAAAAAGTAGTTAATTGTGCAAATAATTATATTATGTAAGCATAAATTTTCAGACAATAAAAACTCGCATAGCATAATAAACAATAAAATATAATATTTTTAATATATTTAAGCTAAA
>JAVVVT010000040.1:0-12932 GCA_036652515.1 Oscillospiraceae bacterium | reverse complement strand
TAATCAACCAATCAAGCAACCAACCAACCAACCAACTAAGTAACCAAGCAACCAACCAACTAATCAACTAAGCAACCAACCAAGCAATCAAGCAATCAACTAAGCAACCAAGCAAGCAATTAAGCAACCAAGCAACCAATCAAGCATATCATTCCGCCTAAGGGCGTTTATATAAATATTTTGAAACATGGAGGTGAAAAACAAATGGACGCAGGGAGTAGCACTGGCATTAAACCGCCGGGGAGAATAAAAAAAGAAAATAATCTAGGGCAACTTTCGTCGCCCATAGGTTTATCACACTTAATTATACAGTAACCGGCTTTGTATGCCATGCTTCCTTTTCAAGATTGACAGGAGGTATTTGACATGAAAGAAATCATAGTAAAAAAAATGACCGCAACACAAGCGATACAGGAAAAATCAAACGCAAGGCTTTTGTGGGCGGCGCAAAACAGCGGTGAGGCTGTGATAGAAAAATTTTCCAATACTTTGCAGGGCTTTAGCGATGAAGTGGCAGAGGATATGGAGAAAAAATATGGAAAAAATGAAATAACCCACCAAAAGAGTGCATCGTTATTGAATAAAATTTATGGTGCATTTGTTAATCCATTCACTTTGGTACTGCTTGCTTTGGCGGCGGTATCTCTGATGACAGACGTTTTAATAGCGGCGCCCGGGGAGAGAAATTACACGGCGGTGATAATCATCACCGTTATGGTCACCATAAGCGGAATACTTCGCTTTGTGCAGGAGGAGCGCTCAGGCAAGGCGGCTATGGCACTTTCTACAATGGTGGAGACCACTATAGCAGTTCAGCGCTCATCTCAAGGCAAAATAGAAATCCCAATAGAGCATTTAGTGCCGGGCGATGTGGTGTACCTTGCCGCAGGAGATATGGTGCCGGGCGATTTGCGGATTTTGCAAGCTAAGGATTTGTTCATCAGCCAGTCGTCATTGACCGGAGAAAGTGACCCACAAGAGAAGCTTTCTCAGGCAGAAACAGATAAAAAGAGCCCACTTGAGTGCTCTAACTTAGCTTTTATGGGCAGTAATGTCATAAGCGGTTCAGCGGTGGCTGTGACTGTATCAACGGGAAACGACACGGTTTTCGGGGGGATTGCACAGGATATTTCAGGCAAAAAGTTACCCACCAACTTTGAAAAAGGTGTAAATTCAGTATCTTGGGTGCTCATAAGATTTATGCTGATAATGGTGCCAATAGTATTCTTTGTGAATGGCTTTACAAAGGGTGACTGGCTGGAGGCGTTTTTATTCGCCCTTTCGGTGGCGGTGGGTCTCACCCCTGAGATGCTCCCCATGTTGGTGTCGGCAAATTTAGCCCGTGGGGCTGTGGCGATGTCAAAGCAAAAAGTCATAATAAAAGACTTAAATTCTATGCAAAACTTTGGCGCTATGGACGTGCTCTGCACAGACAAAACAGGCACGCTCACCCAGGACAAAGTTGTATTGACCCAGAGTATGAACATTCACGGTGAAAAAGATGACCGTGTTCTGCGCCACGCATATATGAACAGCTTTTACCAAACGGGGCTGAAAAATTTGATGGACCTCGCCGTGATAAACTATGCAAATAAAGAGGGGCTGTCACAAGGCTGTGACGGATATCAAAAGGTGGACGAAATACCCTTTGATTTCAGCCGTCGCCGTATGAGCGTGGTGGTGAAAAAAGATGAAAAAACTCAGCTAATCACCAAGGGCGCTGTGGAAGAGGTGCTCTCTATCTGCTCATTTGCCGAATATAAAGGCAGGGCGGAGCCTATGACACAGCAGATTAAAACAGAGATACTCACCACTGTGGAAAAATTCAACGAGGACGGAATGAGAATACTTGCCGTGGCGCAAAAATCAAATCCATCTCCTGTGGGTGCATTTTCTGTGGCAGATGAGAGCGATATGGTGCTCATAGGATATCTTGCTTTTCTCGACCCACCCAAAGAGAGCACAAAAAACGCCATCTACGCTTTGAAGGAGTATGGAGTGGAGGTGAAAATCCTCACAGGAGATAATGATGCTGTGGCACGTTATGTCTGCAAACAGGTGGGGATTTCAGTGGATAACCTGCTTTTAGGCGCCGATATCCAGCAGATGAGCGATGAAGTTTTAAGCGCCCAGGTGGAAAACGTCAACGTGTTCGCCAAGCTTTCTCCCCAGCAAAAGGCGAGGGTGGTGAGCGCACTGCGCACAAATGGCCACACCGTGGGATTTATGGGTGACGGGATAAACGATGCCTCGGCAATGAAAGCTTCCGACGTGGGTATCTCGGTGGATACGGCGGTGGATATAGCCAAGGAGACCGCAAATATCATCTTGCTGGAAAAAGATTTGATGATACTTGAAAGAGGGGTAATCGAGGGCAGAAAAACCTATGCCAACATAATAAAATACATCAAGATGACAGTGAGCTCCAACTTCGGCAATATGCTCTCGGTTTTGAGCGCCAGCGCATTTCTGCCTTTTCTGCCTATGATGCCCATTCAAATCTTGGCGCTGAACTTGATTTACGACATCTCCTGTCTCACAATCCCCTGGGATAATGTGGACCTGGACTACCTGAAAAAGCCACGGAGATGGGACGCCTCTTCAATAAGCAAATTTATGCTATGGATAGGCCCCACAAGCTCGGTATTTGATATTTTAACCTATGGGGTTATGTTCTTTTTAATCTGCCCTATGGTCATGGGCGGAGCTTATAACACTTTGGATATGCCCGCTCAAATATCATTTATGATGTTGTTCCAAACAGGGTGGTTTGTGGAGTCCCTTTGGAGCCAAACGCTGGTTATTCATATGATAAGAAGCCCTAAAATCCCATTTATACGCAGCAGGGCGTCCTGGCAATTGACCGCCCTTACAACTATTGGAATAGCCGTGGGAACACTCATTCCCTACACTCCAATCGGCGTGATGCTGGGTATGTCAAGGCTGCCAAAGATTTATTTTGCCTTTCTTTTAGTAACGGTTTTGGCTTATATGGTTCTGGCTACCATAGTTAAAAAACTATTTATTAAAAGATACGGCGAGCTTTTGTAGAGATAAAATATCTTCATCAATTAAAAATACAGCCCTTGAACGGATAATCCATTCAAGGGCTGTAATCGTTTTATTCGGGGGATTTCATACTTTCCACCATATTGATATTTTTTAATTTGCGACGCATAAACAGGTTTACTAACAGGCTGAAAACCATTGTCAATGCCGCAGAATAAACGTAGCTCATAGTCTTTATAGTGTGGCCGAACATCACCATATCCACCTCAATGTTTAATATTACAAAGGCGTGGAGGAACACTCCAAAGACCAATCCGCACACCGTGCCGATGATTGAAAGCACTATGCTCTCACGATAGACATAGGCATTTACCTCTTTGTCGGTAAATCCTAAAACCTTTATTGTGGCAATTTCTTTCACACGCTCTGTTATATTGATATTAGTGAGGTTGTAGAGCACGATGAACGCCAAAGCGCCGGCGCTTATGATAAGGACAATGACGATTATATCGATTTTGCTCATCATATTTGTAAATCTCTCTTTTAAAATAGAGATGAAGCTTATGCCTGCCACGTCGTCCACACCCAGAGCTGCCGTGCCTAATTTGTCTTGACCCTCTTGGGAGTCATCGGCGCATTTAACCATAAGTGTGTTGGGCTCAAGAACCTGTGCAAACCCCTTTTCGTAAGTTTGTTTTGACATATACACATAGTTTTCAATGTAGTTTTCTGCCACTCCGCTGATGATGAATCGACCCTCTTGGTCATCTTTGTTTTTGAGTGTCATCTCATCGCCGATACCAAGCCCCGTCTGGGTGCTCATCTTCTCGGTTATGACCACACTGTCCATATTCCAAGGGACTGTTTTTCCGCTTCTGCGCTGGCGCAAGGTGACAAAATCTGTCAATTTTTCAAATTCGTCGGGGACAAATATATAGGTGCTGAAAGTTTTGCCGTCAAAGTGGTTTGTGCATTTTTCTTGATGAACGGCGATATGCTCCGACACCAAGGATTTATCCTCTATGATTGCTTTGAGCTGAGGGTCTTGCAACACATCTTTATTTTTCAGGGAAATACCAGCTTCATAGGTGAAGATTTCACCGAATTGTTTGTTTACAATATCACTGATTGAGTCGTGCAGACCAAAACCTGTGACCAAAAGTGCAGTGCAACCGGCTATCCCCACCACCGTCATAAACAGTCGCTTTTTATAGCGGAACAAGTTTCTTGCGGTGACTTTGTAGGTGAATTTCATACGCTTCCATATGAAGGTGACACGCTCTAAGAGAATACGCTTGCCTGCCTTAGGCGCTTTTGGCAGCATTAGGGTGGCTGGTTTTTCACGCAGGGTTTCCCAGCAGGCGTTGACCGTGGCAAGAAGTGTGCAGAGCACCGCCGCACCGCTTGAGAACAAAGCGTAATTCAAGTTCCACGGGCAGTAGAGCTTAGGCAGGGTATACATCATGGTGTAGGCGTTCCAGATGACCGTGGGGAATAGTTTAAAACCTATGGCAAGCCCTGTTATACTGCCTAAAACACTGGCGACAAGGGCGTAGAATATATATTTTGCCATAATGGTGCTCTTGCTGTAACCCAAAGCTTTGAGAGTGCCTATCTGCAAGCGCTCTTCTTCCACCATTCTGGTCATAGTGGTCAGCGCCACCAAGGCGGCGACCAAAAAGAAAAATATTGGGAATACTTTGGCAATCGCTTCCACCTTTTGGGTGTTCGATTTGAAGGAGGCGGCGCTCATATTTTCTTCACGGGTGAGGACGTACCACTCGGGCATCTCTAAATCGTCAATTTTCTTTTGAGCGTCGTCTATCTCTTCCCGTGCATCTGACAGTTTCTTGTCTGCCTTTGCTTTTTCGCTCTCGTATTCAGCCTTTCCGTCGGCAAGCTTTTTCTTGGCTTTTGTCAGCTCACGCTCGCCTTTGGCGTATTCGGCACGGCCGCTTTCTAAATCACGTCTGCCCTGTGCTAACTGTGCATAACCATTTGCAATCTGAGCGTTTGCATCGGCACGCATTTTATCCACGTTTTGGCGGTTGGCATTTAAGGCGCTCTGCCCGTCATTCAGCTGTTTTGTCCCATTTTTCAAAGCACCAAAGGTTACACCGAGACCGCTGAGGGCTGTGAGGGTGGGGTCATTTGGGTCTGCTATGAGCAATTTGGCAGCGAGAGCTCCCACCGCTGCGGTATAAGCCTTATAGCCCTCTCCGCTTTGTATGGTCTGTAACTTAATGCCTAAATCGGTGGCTTCTTTAGTCAGTGCCGCTATCTCATCTGGATTTGTGACGGTGCCCCCCTGGAGCAGAGCCTGTATCTCGGCTATCCTCAAGGCGCCCTCCTGTAAAGCTTTCAGCTCATCGGGCAGGGTTGGGTAAGTTTCCACAGCGCTGATTATGGCTTTAAACTCATCTAAAGTGGCATAGACAGCACCATTTGCCGTCTCTAAATCAGTGAGCTGTTTTTCAGCGGCGGCGGTCTGCTGGGCTATCGCCGCAAGCCCGTCGGTTATCTGCTGCTGGGCGGCATCAAGCTGGGCATAGGCGGCGTCAAATTGTGCGTTGGCAGAATTTTCTTGATTTCGGATTTCGTTTTCGCCCGAGGTCAAATCAGCCTCGCCCTTGGCTATATCCGCCCTTGCATTGGCGAGCTTTCGCTGTCCGTCGGCAAATTCTTTTTCGCCGTCTTTTATTTTCTTTCGTGCGTCGGCGAGTTTTTCGTCAGCCTCTTTTTTGCCGTCGTCATATTCTTTGTTGGCATCTGCAAGTTTTTCATCGCCCTCTGATTTTATGGAGGTGTAGCGCATCTCACTGCGCTCTTGGCTGATATCTTCAATAGATGTGACGGTTTTATCGATTTCATCTACATATTCATCTGTTAAGCCGTTCAGGGCAGCTGCGCCCTTTACAGACATAAAGAAGTCGGTATACACATCTAAGTTAAAGTTTTCTTCACCCACATACATAATCAAATTCAGTATGCCGTTGCCTACGGTGCTATCCTCCTTTTCAAGAGAAAAATAGTAACTGCTGGTGACGATACCCACGATTTTATAGCTTGTATTTTTAAAAGTGTCATCGACGTCATCATTTTCGGGGGATATTGTCAAGGTGTCTCCCATACCGAAACCGTAAGAGGTATAGGCGCTGTTTGCCTCAATGACACATTCGCCCTCATTGACAGGCAAGCGACCCTCTTTCAGCTCTAATCTGTTCAAATAGCCTTTAGGGGAGCTTTTTTCAATCTCCTGGGTGGGTAAGCTGTGAATACGGGTGGCAATATTGTTCCCGTCGGGGGTGACTATAAGCATATCGGAAGTGTAAGAGGGCATAACCTCCTCAATTCCGTCCATGCTTTTTATCACTGATAAATCATCATCGGTGAGCCCCATTGTACCCACCACACGCACATCAAAAAGCTTGGAATTATCAAAATAAATATCTCCCGAGTAGCGCATATCCGGAGTGGTAGCCATAAGCCCTGCTAAAAATCCAACCCCCAGCGCCACAATCGCAAAGATAGCGCCAAAGCGGCTTATGGTCTGGCGAATGGTGCGCACTATATTTTTTATATATGTTTTACGCATTTACCATTCAATCCTTTCTACCGGCGTAGGATTTGCGTTGACCTCTGTGGAGGAAACGCTGCCGCTCTTGATGTGAATAACCCGATCAGCCATAGAGGTGAGGGCTAAGTTGTGAGTTATAACTATGACCGTGCGCCCGGTGTTTCGACAGGTGTCCTGCAATAATTTCAGCACCTGTTTGCCCGTGTTGTAGTCAAGAGCACCTGTGGGCTCATCGCACAAAAGAATTTTTGGATTTTTAGCCAAAGCTCTGGCGATAGATACACGCTGTTGCTCGCCTCCGGACAGCTGTGCCGGAAAATTGTCCATACGCTGGCTCAATCCCACATTTTTTAAAGTCTCCGCCGCATCTAAGGGGTCTTTGCATATCTCACTGGCAAGCTCCACATTTTCAAGAGCTGTGAGGTTTTGCACCAAGTTATAAAATTGAAAGACAAACCCCACATCGTGGCGACGGTACTGGGTGAGCTGTTTTTGCGAGTATTCACTTATGCACTGTCCGTCAAGGATTATCTTGCCCTCATCGCAGGTGTCCATACCCCCCAGCATATTCAGCACGGTGGTCTTTCCGGCGCCTGAAGGGCCTACAATGATACAAAATTCTCCCTGTTCTATGTCAAAACTGATGTGGTCTGCTGCGGCAATTCGCACATCACCCATCTGATAAAACTTACACACATTTTCAAAATGAACAAAACCTGACATAAATCCTCCTATATAGTTAAGAGACATACGTCTCTTACTAAACGTCGTGTTGATTATTTTAGATAGTTATATTATAATGAAAACATAAGGCAAACGCAACCGACAAAGTGGTGAAATCCGTCTAAAAACATACACTTTTGCCTTTAGTGTTGATTTTTCACAATAAATTCAAGGAGATTAAGCTATGAATAAACCGATTGACAGACGTGTGCGGCGGACGCAACACCGCTTGCGCTGTGCGTTAGAGGATATTATGCAGATTAAAAGCATAAGTGATATAACCGTAAAAGAGCTCTGTATAGAGTGTGACATAAACAGAAGTACATTTTATCTTCATTACAGTGACGTGTACGCTCTTCTCCACGCCGTTGAGGAAGAGTTGCTATCAGAGTTTGAAAGGGTTATGGATTATTTTAAACCCGAGGACCACTTTGGTGCCAATACGCCCAGCAAAAGTATGTGTGCTATGTTTGACTTTTTGTTTGAAAACGAGGCGATGTGCCGTGTTTTGCTCTGTAAAAACGGGGATTTGGCGTTTATAGAGAGGGTAAAAGATGTGGTTTATTCCCAGATGAAAGGCCCGTGGAGAGACTATTTCGGAAGTGAAAAAACGGAGATGTCCGCTTACGCTTTTTCCTTTGTGGTTTCAGGGTGTATAGGAATGTTACAGCAGTGGCTTGAAAACGGAGCAGATATCTCCCCTCATACAATGGCTATGCTTATGGAAAATATACTGGTAAAAGGCATAGTCGCCTTGGGTCAAAATTGAGATAAGTACAAAATTGTAAGGGCGTATAAACATTCACATTAAAATTAAGTCGGAGGCAGATTGCTATGAGCTACCTAATGGAAATACAGCAAGGGGAACAAAGAAATATAGTCGGCATATTTGACACATTAAAAAATGCAGAGACCTTTTTGTCCGGCGTCCCCTTTATCGTAAAGCGCAAAGAGAGCTACGGCGTAAGCTATACTATACCTTTTGCCCGTTTGCCGGAGCTGTACATTGCTTCTTATCACAACTGGCGATATGTGTTCAGCCGTTGCTCTTATCGGGCTGAAGGTGACGGAGATGAAATTGAGGTGGTCTTGACCCAGGTAAGCGAGATGGATACTGCATCTGCGGTAGGGTCTTTCCCCAAGGGGTACACCGGTTTAGATGCCTACACTTTCCCAAATGATGAAATGCAGCGAGAGGTAGAAAAGCGCATTGCACTGTTCCAAGAAGCAAAAGCGTATTACGGTGAGCAGGGGCGCAGGGTGCAGCGTCATGGTCTTGGCAGTCAAGATGGAGAATATGTCAGCGTTTCACAAGAAAATGACCCCTCGCAAATGCGCATCGCCTTTTTGCTGGAACCGCAGAGCACCCAGGCGAGAGAAAAAGCAGATAGTTTTGAGGATTTTCTGCGGATTATTCAGAGCGAGACAGAGTGATAAAGACGGTTTAATTGAATATATAAGGGGCTGAGACGAAGCATAAAAAAATCGTCTCAGCCCCTTAATTGTATAAGCGGTAAAATTTTATTCAGCAGAGCAGTTTTGGCAAATCCCGTGTAATCCTCATCTATCTTAGCTTGCTTTTGTGGAATTATTCATCACCCTGCTCTTAGTTGTAGCCGGTTGGGGTTTCAAACCACGGTGAGTTTACTTATGACATCTGACGTCTTTAAACCATTGCAGATTATTTTGGGTTTTGAAAAATTGTTTGAGCTTCCTTAGAAGTATTTATGAATATACCTAAATTAGCAGAGGGTGGGGGGTAAAAGATTGATTGTTGTTATTTGTTGTGATATAATAGCGGTAAATAACAACAGATAGTGGTGATGATTAAATGAGCGGGACAGAAGAAAACACAATAATCGCTTGCAGACCCAATAAAGAGATAAGCCTGCTGATAAAAGAGATAGAATTATTGAGAAAATGCCAAAGTACGACCACACAAAACGTCATCGATGCTTTTGAGTGGTGCGATAAAAATGTAGTTGATTTTAAAAATCAAGGTTTTAATTACCCTTTAAAGTCAGACATTATGGAAGATGAGATTAAATATATTCAACTGCATATCCCCACTTTAGTGGTGGATAAAATAAGAGCAAGAATCAAAAATGACTATAATATTTCAGTGGTGCAACAGAGATTTATGCTCAAGCTTGTCCTTGAATTTTTTTTGGAGCATCTGTACAATGATTCAAAAAATTCAATAAAACTTATCTCTTGGAATATTAATCAAAGCTGTTTGCTAAAAGATAAATCACATAAAATTTCAAAGGACGTATTGGAAAAAGTTGCCGATTCCGATATTTTTGTCCTATTGGAAGTTTTCAACTTAAAAAATCATATTGATGAGTACAGAAGACAATTGTGGGAGTTTGAACTGTATTACCTAAATGTAGAGCCTGTAAATATGCAAAATGAAGTGTTGATAGGGGTTAAAAAAAATAAAAAGCTTATGGCGCCCTCTTTTGAGGAGTTCTTAAAACAGGAACAACTGCCCATAAGCAAAGAATATCCCAACACGCTTTCGGTGAATTTAAAAACTAACAGGGGCGGCTTAGATATTGTGGGGGTTCGTATTCCTACCGGAAAAGGGGACAGGAAAGATTATATAGAAAGAGCTCAACAGCTGTGCAATCTGCTCAACTATTTTTCAAAAGCGGAAAGAGCAATTATTATGGGCGATTTTAACAACGCTGGAATTAAGGGCGATTTTCGCAAAAGTTATTATGAGGTTAGAGAAGAATACCATTTCACCAATAAAGGAGAAATCAGTGATTTATATGACACATATAATTACCATATTATGAGGGATATATCCTCCGCAAGGGGCTTTAATATAACGGGGCTGCCTCAAAATCACTCGCATATTGTATACGGTTTTAAATATAAATTAGACCACCTGTTATCAAAGGGGATTGCTCCAATACAGTATGGCTACAACTGGGAATTTATGGAAAATAATTCCACATATAAAGGCTTTACCCATGATGATTGTTTAAGCTCATTATTTAAAACAGGCACTCCTGACCACGCAATGTTGACGGCTGAAATTCGATTTGAAGATTTATGAGATAAATTTCAATTGAGCATATAGAAAAAATCGACCTGATGAAAAAGGTAATCCTTACCCCTGCTTTCCGTGGCAAGATTGGCACCAACGACCCAAGGGAAGAAAGTGCAGTGGAATTGCCAAAAGAAATATTGGCACAATAATAATCTTATAAGGAGAAAACAATGAGAGAAGAACTTAAAACAGAATTGGTTGAATTTTTGAATACAGCCGCTGAAAGCGCAAATTTCAACAGCCAATTAAATGATTTATCTGAAGATGAAATAACTTTAATTTTTGCGGTTAATCGAATAAATGGCAAATACTATTGCTTTGCTCCCGATGATGTTCCGTATAGCCAATATTCTAAAGACAGATTTAATAATATTGAACCTGCATTATCCCATATTGCAGATAGTTTAACAAATTTAAATAGCAAATCTAAGGTGAATGATTTCTTGTGGGTTATCTTTAATAAGTACAATTCTGCCCGGCAAGCTTTTCACGGATTTGTTGATTTGATTTCAGAGAGCAAAGATTACCACAGCAGTTTTCACCTGTTTATTCGCTGTGCAAACCTTTATATGACCCTTAAACAGCCCGATTTAGAATACGATTTCATAAAAACACTTTACAAAATAATTGAAATGGGTAAAAATAATGAGAATGCAATGTCACTCAATGTTTTGGAAATTGCCTACCAAAAGCAATGGTTAACCGCTGCGCAGCTGATACCACCGGTCAAAGAAAAACTAAGTCAATATGAAAAATTGGACCTATGGCACTTGTTTATAGACTTATCTATCACATACGAAAAAATGCTTTTTGACAATAATAAAGTGAAATTTACAGACAAACCTTGCAAAATAAAAGAGATTTCAGAAATTAGACGAAAAAAAGCGGATTACTATTTAAGTGTTGAAAATGATAAAACAGAGGCAATGTTTCGCAGAGTAGACAGTACAAAATTAGCAATTGAAGCTCTAAAAGGGATTGAAAATACGCAAGAAGAGAGAAGAAATTTGCAAGTCAAATTAATAGAATTGCAAAGTGAACTCAAGCAATCTATGCATATTTTTTCAAAGTCCATAGATATTACCCAAGTCATTAAACCAATTAAAGCTCATATGGAAAAGTTAGACGATGTAGAAATATTGTATTATTTTATATTGTCTACACCAATTTATTCGTACGAGCAAGCAGAAAAGCAAATGCTTAAAGTTGAAAAAGATTTTCTTTCAAAGCATTTTTGTACGGAGCAAATATTAAACAAGCGTGGTGGCTTAGAAGCGATTATGCCGGATTGGACAAAAGCGGTTGAAACAAAAACTTTGCCATTTATTTTACCTCATATAGAGAGACATTGCTGTGAATATTATCGACATTTTGTAAATATGGGTATGAATGTTGTATTTGGAGAGATAAAACACAGAAATTTAAGTTTTAAAGAAGAAATCGAAAAGATTGTAAACAGCAGTTGTTTTGTGAAAGCGATTTTGCCACTGCAATGTGTATCCTTGCCCCACAGGTAGAAGGGGCTATCCGTGACCTGTGCGTTTTATGCGGAGATGCAACGGTGAAGCTGAACCAAGATAAGACCGAGGAATATTTGGGGTTAGATGGACTGCTAAAACAGGCGAAAATCAATGAATGTATAGATGAAAAGCTATTGTTTAACTTAAATATGATATTCACTTCTGTATATGGATTTAATATGCGCAATAGGGTGGCACATGGCATTATGGACGATGAGGATTTTACGCTTGTGGATTGTTTCTTTACTTGGTGGTTTGTACTAAGACTCTGTATTGAATTTACTAATTTTAAATACCGGCATATAAAAACAATTCTAAACAAAATCAAAGAGTAAATTTTCACCTGGCTATTTTGGAATTAAGCAGGAGTGATTATGAAAAAATTGCGGCCCCAATTTTCAAATATTGTTTTAAAGTCTTTGCAAGAACCTTGTTTAAGTTGTCCTGAATTTCAGCAACAGTAGCAAGGCCTACTGGGACACGCACAGGTAAGTACCACTCTCGACATCTATACTCATGCCTTCGACAAGAATAGGAAGAAAGCAAGCGAAGAATTGCATAAGGGTTTGGGAGTGTAAAAGACGCTGGGAGTATCACTGTTTCACTCAGCTTTTTATAATATAGAATGAATTGCTTTGTTTCAAGCTCATGTTTTGGTATAGTGTAAGCGCCAATGGAACTATCGGTACCATATAGCCTTAGACAAAAGAATTGCTAAGTAGTAGTTTTATATACCATAACATTATCTTTTATGGTTTCATACCCAACCTTCTTATAAAATTCTACCAACCGCTTAGAGCCTTTTTTATATTGCATTGAATCAAATCCATAACAACTTGCTGATTCATAATCACTTGCGTTAAGAAATATTGTGTAGCCAGCATCGAACTGATACTGAAGCATTTGCGGAAGATTTTTAAGAACTGATGAACCAATACCTTTATGACGAAATTTTTCATTGATTTCTATTTTATCCAAAATAAAAATTTGACTATACTTATTTTCTTTCGATAATAGTTTTTCCCTGACAGAGCCATTTGCT
>JAVVVT010000039.1:0-13374 GCA_036652515.1 Oscillospiraceae bacterium | reverse complement strand
GACCTGAATAAAGTCAAGGATATCCCTGACAGACACGGCAGATTAATTCTTGTGACGGCAATCAGCCCAACCCCAGCCGGAGAGGGTAAAACCACCACCAGTATCGGCTTGGGCGACGGCTTGGCACGCCTTGGCAAAAACGTGGTGTTAGCTCTGCGTGAGCCCAGTTTAGGCCCTGTTTTTGGAGTAAAGGGTGGCGCTGCCGGAGGCGGATACTCGCAAGTGGTGCCTATGGAGGACATAAATCTCCACTTCACAGGGGATTTGCACGCCATCGGTGCGGCAAATAATCTGCTGGCGGCTCTCATTGACAACCATATTTATCAGGGCAATCAGTTATGCCTTGACCCACGCAGGATAACTTGGAAGCGCTGTATGGATATGAACGACCGACAGCTGCGCTTTATAACCGACGGGCTGGGCGGAAAAGCCAACGGCACCCCCCGTGAGGACGGCTTTGACATCACTGTGGCAAGTGAAATTATGGCGATTTTCTGTCTTGCCGCCGACCTTGCCGACCTTAAAGAGAGGCTGGGTAAAATCGTGGTGGGCTACACCTTTGGCGGAGATGCCGTCACGGTGAAGCAATTAGGCGCTCAAGGGGCTTTGGCGGCACTTTTAAAAGACGCAATAAACCCTAACTTGGTTCAGACTTTGGAGAACACCCCTTGCCTTATTCACGGTGGACCTTTTGCAAATATCGCCCACGGCTGCAACAGCGTATTAGCCACAAAATTAGGCTTGAAATTAGGCGACTATGTGGTTACCGAGGCAGGTTTTGGTGCTGATTTAGGCGCTGAAAAGTTCTTGGATATCAAGTGCCGAATGAATGATTTATCCCCCTGTGCGGTGGTTATCGTCGCCACAATTCGAGCTTTAAAGCACCACGGCGGAGTTGCAAAGGCGGATTTAAACAGCGAAAATCTGTCGGCGCTCACAATGGGGCTGTCCAATTTGGAAAGGCATATTCACAATATAAAGGACAATTTCGGCTTGCCCTGTGTGGTGGCGCTGAACAGTTTCCCCACTGACACCCAAAGTGAGCGTGATATCGTCTTTGATTTTTGCAAATCTCAAGGGGTGGAATGTTCTTTGAGCGAGGTCTTTGCCAAGGGTGGCGAGGGCGGAATAGATTTGGCGCAAAAGGTGCTCAAGGTGTTAGACGACGGGGCAAAAATCAATTTCACCTACCCTGAGGATATGACTGTGGAAGAGAAAATAAAGGCTGTCTGCAAGAAAATTTACGGAGCAGAGAGCGTAACTTTTGCCAAGCCGGCACTCACAATGCTGAAAACTTTGTCGGCTCAGGGCTATGATAAACTGCCCGTCTGCATTGCGAAAACTCAATATTCTTTCTCGGACAATGCCTCCTTGCTGGGAGCGCCCACGGGATTTTCTATGAACGTGAGAGACCTTCGCCTATCCGCCGGAGCAGGCTTTGTGGTGGCGGTTATGGGTGAAATTATGACTATGCCCGGACTGCCAAAATTGCCTGCCGCCCTGTCTATTGATGTAAATGATGAGGGAGTTATCTCGGGCTTGTTCTGATATTGGCTGTGGGTTGATGTAAGGGAAAGCTGTAAAGGGATTTGAGTATTGATAAATAAAGTTTGATAGAGAAAATCGGCAAAGAAACTTTTAAAGAGAAACTTTTATCAATAAGCTTTTCGAAAATAAAATAGCGCAAAAAAGCCACCTGAAAGGACAAATTTTCAGGTGGCTTTTATATATGTGGTTTTATTAATACAATTTTATCAAGGTTATTTTATTACTATACTTTTATTAGTATGCTTTTATCAGTGTTATTTTATTAATGCGCTTTTATCAGTATGCTTTTATTGCTGTGGTTTTATCAAGATAGTTTTGACGCTATAAAGCTCTATAATACGCCTTTTTATACCCTCACTCCACCACCTGCTCCTCAAACTCCGCCTTTGCCCTATGCAAAAAATCTTTGTAGTCCTGAATTTTAATCACAATCAAATTTTCAGCCACGTTGGGGCAACAGGTTTGGGTGGTGATGTCCTCCACAAAGTGCTGTGCTCTATCGGCAAGGGGGAAAATATTTTTTGAAAATCCCGACAAGTCCGCTCGGTATGCCCCTCTTAAAAGCTTTGTGGTCTCCTTGGTGAAAAAAGTTTTAAGGTTCTCTTTGAAGGCAATTTTTACAGCTTTTTCCGAGAGCTGGGGCTGAGGGACGGTGAGCATCTCATTTTCAAGGGCGAAGTTGTCCAGCCACAGATGTGAAAGGTATCCGTTTAAAAACTCTGCCTCCTCGTCATTTAAATTCTCGTTTTCGTATCTTTGGAGGAATTTTTCAATATTGCACCTATCGTCTTTCGTGCCTTTGAAATGGAGCTTTTTCACCGCCTCTTCCCCCTGTGAAAAAGAGCTGTCGGGAGCAATCGCCCCTAAAACAAAATACGGATTTATATTATCCGTCATAAAACAAAAATGCAGATGTGTCAGAACATTTGGCATAATTTTTCCCCTTTTTATCTATAATTTTAGTTTCTGCGCCCTACTTTTAAGCGCCTGCCAGTAAACTTATTTTGGAATATTTATATGAGAAAAGGCTTTCTCTTTTGAATTTGAGAAAACCTCTTCTTATTTTTATAGCTTTTTATTAGCTTTTATTTTCCTTTGCTGCTTGAGGATTTTTCTGTGCCCTTGCTGCTTGCGGACTTTTCTTCGGCTTTACTGTTTGCGGATTTTTCTTCGGCTTTGCTGCTTGCGGATTTTTCTGCGGCTTTACTGTTAGAAGACTTTTCTTCGGCTTTACTGCTTGCGGACTTTTCTGCTGCCTTGTCCCCCTCTGCCTGTGAATTGCCCACGTCCTGCGTCTGTGAACTATCCCCCTCAGGGTTGCCGGTCGCCTTGTTCACCAAGTTTTTAGCCACCTCGAACCCACGCTGAATTTGCCCGTCAGCTGCAATGCTCAAGATATAATAGCTCTGCTCTTGGTCGGCATCTAAGATTTTTTCGTAGTCGGGAGTTATGCCCACGCCGTTGTACGCCGCCGATTTAACAGGGGTCAGCACCGCTATGGTCAGCTCCACACCGGAGCCGTCGGGCAAGCGGAACAGCTTTTGAACCGTGCCTTTTCCCATTGTGGTTGTTCCCACCGTCTTGGCATCGGCAATGTCCTTGAGCATAGCCGTAAACAGCTCGGCACCGTAGCCTGTGCCAGAGTTTGTAAGCAGCACTATTGGCACGCTCACACAGGTTTTATCCGAGGTGTAGAGCACTTTTTTCTCGCCATCCACATAGGTGGCGTACATGGTGGTACCCTCTTTCAAAAGCACGTCTGCCGCCGCCGCTGCGCTGTCAAAATCTTTGCTCTTATTATTTCTGATATCTATACAGAGGCTTTTCACCCCTTGGTCTAAAAGGTTATTTGAGGCATATTCCAGCTCGGAGGCGGTCTTGGGGACAAAGTTTGTGAGCTTGATATAACCCACATCGTCCTCTTTTGAATAGCTCACCGACGGCGCATCATACGCCTTATGAACCAATTTTGCGCTTTTTTCAGACTTTTCGTGGAGGAAAGTTATCTCCACCCCTGTGCCCGACTGTCCTGTGAGCATCTTTTTTGCCTCGTCCAAGGTCATATTTGTGGTGGAGGTGCCGTTTATGCCACTGATTAAATCCCCCACAACTATCCCCTCTACGTCCGCCGGAGACTCAGAATATACTCTGTAAACCTGCATATATCCGTTGTTCTCTTTGGATTTTGCTATGTCTACGCCCACGCCGATGACTTTTCCCTTGGAAATTTCTTGTTGCACCGCAACTTCACCTGCTGAGTAGTAGACGGATTCGCTGTCTTTCAAGCCATTTATATAGCCTGTCGCCAAGCTGTTGTATATGCTCTCTTGGTCGATTGAGGTGTAAAAATTTTGTCTGACGATATTTTCCACGTCTGCAATTTTTTCATACATAGCCGCTTTTTCGTTGACTGAGGCAACTTTTTCCTCAAACATTTTGGTTGAAATAACCATTGTGAGGCAAAATGTCACCGTCATCGCCACAAAAAGTAGGCTGATAGCTTCGCTTACTGATATTTTCTTTTTCATAAAATCTCCGTTATTTTTTTGACTTTTACGGCCTTGTTGTGGCAACTAAGGGCGCCGGGTCAACCGGTGTGCCGTTGAGCCTAATTTCAAAATGAAGGTGTGCGCCTGTGGAGTTTCCCGTTGAGCCCACATAACCTATTGTCTGCCCTTGGGTGACATACTGCCCTGTGCTCACCGCCAAAGAGGAACAGTGTCCGTAGAGGGTAAAGTTGTTTCCGCCGTGGTCGATGATGATATGGTTGCCGTAACCTCGGTTGGAAATCACCGCTTTTTTAACCCTGCCTGCGTTAGAGGCGACTATGGGCTTGCCGCTTATGTAAGGGCCGCCCCCCGAGGATATATCGATGCCGATATGGTTGTCTGGCTTGCCAAAGAGGGTTCTCCAGCCGAAAGGCGAAGAGATATTGCTGTTGCTGGGGACAGGCCATATCCAGTCTCCCCCCACAAAGCCGTCGGTGGAACCCTCACCAAATTCCGCCTCCATAGCCTCTTTTGCCTCCACATAGTCTTTATAAATCTGCTCCTGGGTTTGGGACGCCACCTCTGTGGCTGCATCTGTGGAGGAAAGTTTTGTGTTTATCCTTTGGAGTAAGCCGGCAAGCTCGGTCTGTTTGCTCTGCAAGCTCTTCTGCTTTGCCTCCAACTTTTCAAGTTCTTCCTGTATCTGTGCTTCTTCCACCTCAATCTGCTTTTTTTGCTCGTCTAAAAGCTTGAGTAATTGGGTGTCCGCCACTGAAATTCTCTGCAAGGTGTCGGTGGCTGTCAAAAGCTCCGAAAAGCTCTCCACAGACAGGACAGTGGAGAGTGTGCCGCCGCTGCGCATAATATACATAGCTTTCAATCTCTCTTTAAAAAGCTCGTCCGTATCCTTGATATCCAGCCTTTTCTGCTCTAATTCCTGCTGTTTTTTCATGAGAGCTTCGCCTGTGTTTTTAATTTCTGTATTGAGGATTGTAATCTGTCTTTTTACTAAATTTATCTGAGTCTGGGCGTTTTTCATCTCCGCCTGCTGCTTTTGCTTTTGATTTCTCAATGCAGAAATTTCCTTGTTTATGGCATCTAATTTCTGCTGTGCCTCAAGATATTCGTCCTTTGTGTCCGCACTCACCCCAATAGGTGCAAACACGCCCACACAAAGAAGTGCCGCCAAACACAGGCTGATGAATTTAAACGCCGACTTTTTATTCTTCACCCTTTATACCTCCAAATATCGTTTCATTGACAGGGCGCTGCCCACTCCGCCGATAAACCAGCCAAAGCAGAGAAAACCGCCCAATAAGTAAGCCCAAACGGCTTTATAACTTATCATACTCAAAGAGAGAGTGGCTATAAAGGTGTTGGTTTGGGTGTGGATATAATTGTAAACATATATGTAGCCTCCGCTGACCACCCCAAAGGTAATCAGAGCGGAAATTGAGCCGATTAACAGCCCCTCCACCACAAATGGCATACGGATAAAGCCGTTTGTAGCCCCTACATACTTCATAATATTTATCTCTTTGCGACGGGCGAAAACCGTCAAGCGAATGGTGTTTGAGATGACCACCAAGCTCACCATCACCAAAATTCCCAAGACTATCAGCCCCGAGTAGTAGGTGACGTTTTTCAGCGTTATGAGCACCCCTGCAATCTCGGTGGGGGTGGAAACATAGTCAACACCCTTCATCGCCGAAAATCTCACCGACGCCTCCTGCATAGCCTCTAAATTTTTAAGCCGACAGCGAAAAGAGGCGGGCAAAGGGTTGTTATCCCCTTGATATCCGTTCAAAAGAGTGCCGTACTCCCCAAGATATCCCACCTGCTCCGCCAGGGCATCTGCTTTGGAGATAAAAGTGTACTGGGCGATATCTTTGTCTTGATTGAGAAGATTATCCATAGCGGTTATATCTTCGCTCACAGCGTCTTCTGCCACATATATTATGACCTCGTTTTGGTCGCCTAAATACTTGACAAAGCTGTTGACATTAAGTGCCAGCATACCGCAAATTCCCACTATTATAAGACAGGAACAGACCACGCCCACCGATGCCACGCTCATGAGACGGTTGTCTTTAAAATTGTGGAAACCCTGTTTGAACAGGTATTTAAAACTTGAATATTTCATCTGTTTGCCACCCTTCCGAAGGTGGTGTCTTTTTCGATTGTGCCGCCCCTCATCTCAATTGTCCTTTGGGAATAACGCCGTGCCAGCTCGTGCTCGTGGGTAACCACCACCACCGTTGTGCCAACGGAGTTTATCGCCTTTAACAGCTCCATAATCTCGATGGACAGCTCAGGGTCGATATTGCCTGTGGGCTCGTCCGCTATGACTAAATCCGGATTGTGTACCAAGGCTCTTGCCAGTGCCACACGCTGCTGCTCACCGCCTGAAAGCTGTGCCGGAAGTTTTTTTGCCTTCCCTGCAAGACCCACCAAGTTCAGTATGTATGGCACACGTTTTTTTATCTCGTCCTCGTCGATATTTGTCACCCTCATAGCGAAAGCGATATTTTCATAGGCACTCAGCCCGGGAATGAGCCTAAAGTCCTGAAAAACCACCCCTAAGGTGCGACGGAAATAGGGTATATCCCTCTCTTTAATCTTGGACAAGTCGTATCCGTTCACATTGACTGAACCCTTGGACGGTTTTTCTTCTCTCAAAATAAGCTTTAGAAATGTGCTCTTACCTGCTCCCGACGGGCCTAAGATAAAGACAAATTCGCCTTTGTCTATATGCACCGACACGTTTTTTAAGGCGGTGATGTCGGGCTGGTAAACCTTGGATACGTTTTTAAAATCTATCATATAGGTCCTCATGTCAATTTTTTTATGCCGCCAAGGGGGAGTGCGAATTAAAAAAATTCGCCCTTTCATGCAGCCGTAAAGCACATTTAAGGGCGAATCAGACTAAAATCTTTCCTGGCTTGACTGTAAATATTTTTTTACCATCAATGCAACTTTAAACACGATTGCATCGTCAAACTCCCTCAAATCCAAACCTGTGATTTTTCTGATTTTTTCCAGTCTGTAAACAAGGGTGTTGCGGTGGACGAACAAGCCTCTTGAGGTCTCACTCACATTCAAGTTGTTTTCAAAAAAGCTTTGAATGGTAAAGAGAGTTTCTTGGTCTAAGCTCTCAATTGAGCCCTGCTTGAAAACTTCTTTTAAAAACATCTCGCAAAGGGTGGTAGGCAATTGATAAATCAAGCGTGCCACACCTAAGTTTTCGTAGTTGACTATGGTTTTTTCCGTGTCAAAAACCTTGCCTACTTCCAAAGCTATCTGAGCCTCTTTGAAAGATGTGGCGATGTCTTTGATACTCATCACCTGAGTGCCTATGCCGATTGTCGCCTTGATGTAGTACTCCACATTCAGGGTGTCGGCAATAGAGGCGGCGAGTTTTTCCACGTCCTTGGTCTCGATGCCTTTTTTCAGCTCTTTAATTAGGACAGTGTCCGTCTCGCTGGCGTTGAAAACAAAATCTTTCTGTTTGTCCGGAAAAAGATTTTGCACCACGTCAAAGGTGGACATATCCTTCTGCTGGTCAACTCTGATTATCAAAACAACCCTTGGGATATCCGTGGAAAAGTGCATCTCCCTCGCCTTGGCGTAGATGTCACCGGGCATAATATTGTCCATAACCACGTTTTTGATAAAGTTGAGCCTGTCAAATTTTTCGTCGTGAAACTGCTTTAAGCTCTGTAATGAGATAGCCAGCACATTTGAAAATCTGTCTGCCAGTTCATCTGTGCCCTCAACGAAAACATAGAAATCGTTTCTTTTGGTATTGGTGAAACCACGATAGGTATAACCATTGCGCTGGAAAGTTTGGGTGTTCGCCATTCTTTCAGCCTGGACGCCGTCCTTCATGCTGTCAATCTGATTCAGCTCGCTGCAAGCGACAACCACGCCCATCTCGTCTGTTACACCGACATTTCTGCCGATGGCATCTTTCATTTGATAGATAACGCCTTGAAACATCCTGTTTGACATACTTAACTCCTATTTAATTTATAGTAAATTTATACAACACTGACAAGTAATCATATATATTTTACACAATAATTTTATAAAATGCAACATTTTTTTACAATTTATTTATCATTTTTATGTGCAAAATGGAAAATCGTCTGTCAAACGGCGATATTTACATTATATTTGATAAATGTGTTGCTTTTTTTAATTTTCTGTAAACATACTTGGGGCAATCATTTCCACCTGTTTTTTTGTCAGTTTAATATATTTTCCCGAGGCTAAATCGGCGGGCATGGATAGATTTCCTATGGTTGTCCTGTAAAGAGTATTGACGCCGATGTCAAAAACTCCCAACATTCTTTTTATCTGGTGGTACACCCCTTGGTGTAAAATAATCTGCGCCGTGGTGTCATTTTCTAAAATTTTTATCTCTGCGCTCTTCATCACTTGACCGTCCGCCAGCTCCACGCCCTTTTCAAAAGCCTCTATCACAAGAGGGGTAACGGGGGCGTCAAGGGTGACGATGTAGGTTTTTGGCACATGGTGCTTAGGGCTCAAAATATCATGGGCGAACTTGCCATCGTCGGTGATGAGCACAAAGCCCTCGCTCTGTTTGTCTAATCTGCCTGCGGGGAAAAGCTCTCTTTTGGGAAAATCCTTTGCCACTAAATCTGTGACGGTGACATCGTTTTTGTCCTTGCTCGCCGAGACCACCCCTAAAGGTTTGTTCAGCATAATGTAGACAAATTCCTCGTAAAAGACACTATCTCCATTGATTTTAACCTCTTGCTCCTGTGAGGTTTGGGCGTCGATTTTTTTTGCCGTGACCCCGTCCACCGTGACACAGCCCTTAATAATAAGCTTCCTTGCCTGGGCTCTTGAAATCCCTGCGCCCTCGCTGATAAACTTGTCCAGTCTCATTTGCATAAAGCACCCTTTGTGGTAAAACGCAGCTTTTTTGCTCTTCTGCGCTTCTTTCCTATAAGATATAGTTTGTATATTTATAGTATACCACAAAAGGTGCCCGTTAGCTATCACAAAATATCGTCTTTTGTCCCTTGGATTGATTTGCTCAAAGGACAGGCTGTTCCCTCGGGCATCTCCAAGAGATACGCCCCTATGAGCTTATCTTTTTTCACTAACAAAACCGCCACTGCCCCCTTGCCCTCCACATCGTAATCGGTGATGGAAAAGGTCCATTTGTTCACCTTATCCTTTTTGTATTTTTCCAAAGAAAGGTTATCCGTTTTCTTTATTTTTTCATTGAAATTTTCAAACTCCGCATCAAACTTCTTGGGGATTTTAACTTCTTTCACCTTGGCGGATTGCAGGTCGGCGGTGTAGCCCTTTTGAGCTATGTAATCTGCCATTTCCTGGGTGGTGGACATCTGTAAACTCTGTTTTGGGCTGGCGGCGGCGGCGGCGGTGTTTTTGAAGAAATAATTTTTCACTCCCACGCCTATTCCACCCACTAACGCTATGGCTAGTGTCAGTGCGGCAATCTTGCCCAAACGCTTCTTGTTCAATGTCAAAACAAACATAGTATCCCCCTTTTATTGAGCCGATTAAAGCTAAAGACGTGTGTCCTGCAAAAAAACTTCCTATCCGTCTTGTGAAAGCTTATAGTTTATTGTTTTGGCTCTATTAATTTTTATGCGAATAAACAAAAAAATATCACAGGGGTTTTATTTATTGCCTTTTGTGCTACAATACAAAAAAAGCTTTCGTTTTTTTGGAGGACAGATGTATGATATTATGTATAGATGTGGGGAATACCGACATAGTTTTAGGGGTTTTTCAAGGGGAAGAATTACAGCGCACCGCTCGCTTTAAGTATATAAAGGGGCTTTCTGCCTGGGAATATCTGCCTTTTTTAAAGGACAAATTCAATCTTAATTTCATCGATTATCAAAAGGTGGAGGGCTGTGTTTTGTGCTGCGTGGCACAGAGCACCTTGGAGGGGCTTCGCCTTGCCTTGGAGACGGTTTTAGGGGTGACGCCCTTTGTATTTTCCAATGATGAAAAATGTGGTATGGGGGTGAAAATCGGCGACCCTAAAGAGGTGGGTACCGACATCGTCGCCTCCTGTCTCGCCGTGAAAAACAGCAAAAATCTGCCTGCTATCGTCATTGATATGGGTACAGCCACCACCCTCACCGCCCTTGATGAAGATGGTGATATTTTAGGGGTGTCTATCCTCACGGGGGTTTTAGTCAGCCTTGAGGCACTTAAAAACCGCACCGGGCTGCCTATTGACCAGAGCCTATCTCCACCCACAAAAGCTATCGGCACCACCACAGCTCAAAGTATGGCAAGCGGCAGCGTGCTCTCAAGCGCATACGCCTTGGACGGTATGATAGCCGCCTTTGAAAGGGAGATGAAATGCAGTGCAAACATCTACGCCACAGGAGGCATATCACCTTTTATTATCCCCTTTTGCCAAAGGAAAATCCTCTTAAATGAAAACCTGCTTTTAGAGGGCTTGTATAGCTATTACAAAAATTGTATAATAAAATAAGACAGGTCATAAGGGTAGATTTTTATGTGTGAAATCACACTAACCCCAATGATTGTAAAACAAAGGAGTATTATTATGGTTGTTATAACAATGGCGGACGGCAAAGAAATTAAATTGGAATTGTATCCTGAAATTGCGCCTATAACCTGCGCAAACTTTGAAAAATTGGTGAACAAGGGATTTTACAACGGCTTGACTTTCCACAGAATTATCTCCGGCTTTATGATTCAGGGCGGCTGTCCGGACGGTTCGGGAGCAGGTGACCCGGGATATTCAATCAAAGGCGAATTTGCCACAAACGGAGTGCCAAACACCCTTAAACACACAAGGGGCGTAATCTCAATGGCAAGGAGCAGTGAGCCTAACTCTGCCGGAAGCCAGTTTTTTATTATGCACAAGGACTCCCCACATCTTGACGGAAACTATGCCGCTTTTGGTAAAGTGGTAGAGGGCATTGAAGTGGTGGACGAAATTGCAGGCGTAAAAACAGGCTTTAATGACAGACCCGTCAAACCCGTGATTATGAAATCCGTGGTTATTGAGTAGGGTAAATAAGTTTATAGATTATTGTTTAAATGATAATTTGACTAATAGTTTAAATGGCAATTTAACTAATGGTTTAAATGGCAATTTAAGTAGTAGTTTAAATAATAAAATAATTCAAAAATGCACGAGGGTTTGACATCTGATTTTAACACAGGTCAAGCCCTCGTATTTTGTTTGCAATAAATTTGGGGGGCACTCAAGGCTTTTAAGATATTCAAGTCATTCAAGCCATTAAATACGTCTAACATCTTCAATACATTCAACATATCAAATACTTCTATCACCTTAAACACCGTCAATACATTGCACAGCCCCCTGATTTTGGTAACGCTGCGCCAAACTTTTGAATAGAATAGCTCAAAGACGAAAACGTCTTTTAATATCACAACAAAATTTGAAAGGTGAATTTATTATGTCAATGCCCGTAATCGTTCCCGGTACAGTTACACGGGATCAGTCTATATCTGATATTATCCAATCTGTCGCTTTAGAGCAGACAGGTCTTTCTCATATTCTTAACGCCGAGGGCGAAAAAATTCAGGCAGTGGTAGCGCATGGCACTATCGACCAGATGTTAGCCGTGAACAAATCCGTTCAGGAGATGCTGGGCGCAGTATCACGCCTTGAGATGGTTTTACAGATGAAACTTGAGCTTTTCTCTTGCAACATCTGCGCAACCCCTTAAAATCATCAAGGATAATAAAATATCCAAATTAACCCAAAAGGAGAACTTTTTTATGCCTAATATAAATGGCTTTGTGTATTATAATCCCTCGAACACAACGGCTATCGGCTCGGGTATAAGCGGCGTTCCGGTTGCACTTTACAGCACCACCACAGGCAAGGGCGCTGTGGCACTCACCGACGCAACCGGTGCATATGGCTTTACAAATGTACCTGCCGACACCTATGTTCTCATCGAGTCCTGGGGTACTCCCGGGGCAGCCGGCATTGTGAACTATGCCACAGCAGCCGCAGCAATGGCGCAGCCACCTGAGGTTGAGCCTCCTCTGTCTGCCATCGCTCCCGCTATTCCCCCTGCAAACGCCAGCTATCTAAACGCCATAAATGCCAATTTAAAGTTTTTGACGGTGATGGCAAGTGATTTCACCGCTCAAAACTTCTTGGACGGACCTGTGGGTAATGTTCCTTTGACCCTCACAGGGGTAACCACCACAGGCTCTAACCTTATCACAGCCGCCAGCAATGGCACCTGGGGCAGTATCCCGGGCGGAGCAATGCCTAACACTTTCCCACCCGTCGCCCCTTATCCCGGCGTGACCCCGGGCTTTACCTATGTGGCAAGCGCCATTCCAAGTGATGGCTCCTACACCGTTATGAACACAGGCGTGACCTCCGGCCCTTGGTGGGGAGTATCCGACCACACCAGCCATATTGAGACGGGAAGATATATCCTTGTGAACGGCTCAAACCCCGGCTCGGTCATCTTTACCCAGCCTGTGGCGGTCACCCCCAACACAGACTACGCCTTGGAGGCTTGGATACTCAACCTTATGCGCCCCCAATATGTGGGATATGCCCAGCCAAAGTTAGCGTTCAAGGTTTTGGACGCAGCAGGCAATCAGCTGGCATATCAAGACGTTAACCCTATCCCCTCAACCAATATCCCGGTTTGGTATCAAAATGGATATATATTCAATTCGGGAGCTAATAGCAACATCACCGTTGAAATCATAAGCACCGGCCCTGCCGCCTCAGGAAATGACTACCTGATTGACGACGTGACCCTGTATAAAACCACAATTGTTCAGCAGCTATCCGTTAAAAAGACAGCTTCTCCCAATATAATTTACAACGGCACAGACGTGACTTTTACCAGCACAATCACCAACGTGTCGGACACCGTGGCTAAAAACGTGGTGTTCAAGGACGTATTGGACCCCACCTTGCAGTTTGTCCCCGGCAGTGTCACCGTAAACGGCAGTGGCGTGGGCTACGGCGCCGCAGACCCCAACGTGGGCTTTGGGGTGGGTGATATGGCTCCGGGCGCAGTTTATACGGTGGTTTTCCATGCAAAATCTCTCACAGGAGCTTCCCCCGTGAAGAACGTGTCCTCCGCCTCCTTTAACATTCTCACCAGTGGCACAGGCGACGTGTTGCAAGCCACTGTGAACAGCAATCCCTACTACTTGGTAAGGCTTCTCCACGACTACGGTCAGTCCAGCTACTCCTTGACGGAATCCATCGCTTTGGAACAGACCGCTCTGGCGCATATAATCAATGCCGAGGGCGAAAAAATCCAAGCTGCGGCAGCCCACG
>JAVVVT010000038.1:0-13695 GCA_036652515.1 Oscillospiraceae bacterium | reverse complement strand
TTAAAGACACCTATCGTGGCTGGTTATTAGGCGACGATGAGCTGAATTTTCAAGAGGAAGAGCTGGCAAAAGTCACCCGTGAGGACATCACAAAATATATCTGCGACAAAGCCACCGCTATCCTGAAAGAAAAAGAAGAGACCATAGGCTCTGATAATATGCGTGAATTTGAGCGCATTGTGCTTTTGAGAAACGTGGACAGCAAGTGGATGGAGCATATCGACGCTATGGACGAACTCCGCAACGGAATGGGTCTGCGCAGTTATGGTCAGCACGACCCCTACACCACCTACCGTGTGGAGGGCTTTGCAATGTTTGATGAAATGGTTGAGAACATTCGCCAAGATACCACAAGAATGTTGATTTCAGCTCAGGTCAAGGTGAACAATTTGCAAAGAGAGCAGGTGGCGAAAGTCACAGGTACCAGCGGCGGCGAAGAGGAAGAAGCGAAAAAGCAGCCTGTTCGTGTCACGGGAAAAGTGGGAAGAAACGACCCCTGTCCCTGTGGCAGCGGCAAAAAATATAAACATTGCCACGGAAGACCCGGAGCGGAAAAATTGTAAAAATCAGTGAATATTTTATCGGCGCAAAAGTTGTGATTTTATTGCTTTGTAAGCTTTGATTTTATAACCACACCGCACAATCAAAATTTTGTGTACCCATTTGATTGAAGCTTTTGCTTTTAGTTATTCTGTGTGACCATTTGATTGAAGCTTTTACTTTTAGCTATTCTGTGTTAAATAAAACTCCTTGATATGCTTTCAAGTTATGTAAAATCAACTTGAAGATATCGAGGAGTTTTTTTGCTCTTTTTCAAAGCTTACTATCTACCTATCATACTCAAAAGCGAAAAGCACACCGCCCAAATAAATGGACGATGTGCTTTTAATTTAGATTATCAAAGCCATATGTGGATTTTCGGCTCCGAATATTTTTTATTGCTATATCGCTTATTTGCTATATTGCTTATTGCTTATTGCTATATTGCTATATCACTTATTTGCTATCCCTAAATATTATCTGCAATTTGGGACATCAATCGCTTTTACAGGACATTCCTCTGCACACTGCATACAGCCTATGCACAGGTCTTGGTCTATTACGGCAAGATTGTTTGAAACTGTGATTGCATTTGTAGGACAAAACTTTGTACATTTCATACAGCCTATGCAGCCTGTTGAGCAAACTTTTCTTGTCTGTGCGCCTTTGTCCTTGTTCATACACAGCACCACTGGGTTGTTGCTGTCTTGAATAATTGATATGATTGATTTAGGGCACGCCTTTGCGCAAGCTCCACAGCCTGTACAAGCCTCGTTTATAACTCTGGCGGCTCCGTCAATAACTTGAATTGCCTCAAACTGGCACGCCTCTACGCAGTCGCCAAAGCCGATACAGCCGAAAGCGCAATCGCTTGGTCCGGCGAACATCTTGGCGGCGGCAGCACAGGTGGTGACACCTTGATAGTCATACTTTGTGCCTGTGTTACAGGTATATCCCTGACAAGCGACAACGGCTTTCTTTGCCACTGTGGCAGAAGCTGTCTTGCCCATCACTTTGCTTGCCGCTTCCGCAGAAGCTTTGCCACCCGGAACACAAAGGTTGGTGTCTGCCCCTGCTTCAACGATAGCTTTTGCATAATCGGCACAGCCGGCATATCCGCAAGCGCCGCAGTTGGCTCCGGGCAAACATTCCTGAACTTTGCCAATTCTCTCATCTTCAGGAACATACATAAACTTTGCGGCGACCACCAACACGACAGCGGAAATTACACCGATGCCTGCGACAACCGCAATAGCTGAAAATAAATCCATGGTAATTATCCCCCTTAAAATGTTCCGAAGATGCTCTCAATAATACCGCCGAAGCCCATAAATGACATTGAAACCATTGATGCGGCTATGAGGGTTATTGGCAAGCCTTCGAATGACTTTGGTGGTTGCGCACGCTCAACGGTGCTTCTGACGCCTGAGAATATAACCATAGCAATCAAGAAGCCGACACCTGCGCCCAAGGAGGATACAATGCTCTCAATAAAGTTGTATCCGGACTCAATATTAAGCAAAGTAACGCCCAATATTGCGCAGTTTGTGGTGATGAGGGGCAGATAAACGCCCAGCGCACGGTGAAGTGCGGGAATATATTTCTTTAAAATTGTCTCCACCAACTGAACAAGTGCGGCGATGACAAGGATAAAACAAATAGTGCTGAGGTACTCAAGATGATATTTAACCAAAATGTAGGTGTAGATAGGCCAGGTGACCGCCGTAGCCATAATCATAACAAATGTTACAGCCACTGACATACCAACTGAGGAGTCCAGCTTTTTGGAAACTCCCAAGAACGGGCATATACCTAAGAATTTAACTAAAACATAGTTATTTACAAAGGTCATACTGAAAAATAATGCGGCAAGTTTCATTCCCATTATTTGTTACCTCCTTCTGCGACAGCAGGTTTAGCCTGACCGCAAGCCATAGGACAGCCTATACAGCCACCGCCACAGCCCACGCCTGATTTCATTTTATCCGCTGATGCAAGGTCTAATTTCACAGCTGCTGCCATAAGACAGCCGAATACGAAGAAACCGCCGGGTGATGATGTGAAGAACGCTATTGGGGTCCACAGGTTTTTTGTCAATGTGATGCCAAACCAAGTGCCTGCTCCGATAATTTCTCTGATTGAACCCATAAGTGTGAGTGTGAGTGTAAAGCCCAGACCCATTCCAAGTCCGTCAAGTGCGGAGTCCACAACATTATTTTTTGAGGCAAACATCTCAGCACGTCCCAAAATAATGCAGTTTACAACTATCAAAGGCAAGAAAACGCCCAAAGCTGTATCAAGTGCCGGCAAAAATGCTTTTACCAACATTTGAACTATTGTAACAAATCCTGCTATAAGTGTGATATACGCCGGTATTCTGACCTTGTCCGGTATAACTTTTCTAAGTGCTGAAATGGCAATATTTGAACATATGAGAACAAATGTCGCCGCCACGCCCATGCCCAAACCGTTCACAGCCAGCGTTGTGACTGCCAGTGTAGGACAAGTACCAAGAACTAATCTTAATGTCGGGTTTTCTTTTATGAGGCCCTTGGTGAGAATGCTCAATTTACTATCTTTTTTCATTTTCCCACTCCCCTTTACATAACTGCTGCGTAAACAGCGATTGCTTTGCCGACAGCTTCAATAGCACCCTTAGATGAATATGTTGTGCCTGCAATTACGTCTATGCCATCAACGGTTGATTTTCCGATGAAGTTGGCAATAAATTCCGGTTCGCTGATTTTTGTGCCAAGACCCTTGGTCTCGCTTGTATCGTCAAAGTAAACTCCTGCGACTGTGCCGTCGGCGTTGAATGCCACATAGGCTTTAAGATATTCACCTGACAGGTGCTCATCGCCTATTATGCCATTGCCCTTGCCCTGTGAACACACAATCACGCCGCCCTCTGCTTTGTAAAAAGCCACTGCGTCTGCGTGGGTGTAATCGGTTGTAAGGGTTGCGGGCGCTTTGCCCTCGCCATATAGCTCGCCTAATTTTTCTTCCAAGGTCTTTTCTACCACCACTACGCCCTTTGCCACCTTGTTAAAGGCTGCGTGTGCATAGTTAAGCGCTTCGATTGATGCCATTGAAGAGATTGTTGAGCCGGTGATAACGTCTACGTTAGCTTTTGAGAGCTCTTCTGCCTTGCCCATAAACTGGTCAAGGAAGTTTCTCTCCTCGATTTTTTTACCAAGGCCCGGAGTTTCTGCACAGCTTAAAACTTTAAGATTTACTATGGCTCCGTCCATATTGTAAGAGGACATAAAGTTTATAGCTCCGCCATATCCCTTTGCCGTTGAAGTGATGACATAGCCTGTGTCGTTGTTAGCTTTGTACATCTCGACTATGCCTTCCATATCACAGTCCACTTTGGTGAACCCGTCCGTCGCCTCAGGGAGCAATTCAATCCTTGCCGCATCGGCTGCCAAGGCTGCATTTTTCTCTATAATAGGTGCAGTCACCCCATTTGTTGCTCCCAAAAGTGCGGAAACAACAAGGCAGATAACTGTCAAAACCACTATTGGTTTTAAAATATCGTTCCATGTGGAGTTAGATTTTTTCATTAATTCTTACCTCCTGCTGACTTTTTGGAGGACTTCTGCACTCCTAAAGGTCTCTGTCTTGACAGGCGGTTGATGTAAGGCACAAGAAGGTTCATAATCAGAATAGCGTAAGATACGCCCTCTGTCATAGAGCCGAACGCCCTTATCATAACCGTGATAAATCCAAGACCCAAACCAAAGATTATTTTGCCTTTTAATGTATAAGGCGATGTGACATAGTCTGTCGCCATAAATATAGCGCCCAAAAGCAAGCCGCCGCCCAAAATATATGTCATTGGGTCTTGTCCCAAAACTGCCGCAAATACAGCCACTGTCGCCACATATGTGAGTGGGATTGCAGGGCTGATAGTCTTGGTAAAGACTAAGTATGCAAAGCCTATCAAAAGTGCAAGTGCGCTGGTCTCGCCCAAAACGCCGCCGCAAGTGCCAAGGAACATATCCATATACGGTACTGCGTTTCCGGCTGCATTAGCCGCCAAAGGCGTGGCAGACGCCAGCACGTCGCTGCCTGAGAAGGTCTTTGGGAAAACAAAGCTTGTCATAGCGCCGGCAAAAGATATGCTGAGCATAATTCTTGCCACTATGGCAGGGTTTGCAAAGTTAAATCCTATTCCGCCAAAGAGCTGTTTGACAACTACTATGGCAAAGAAAGCGCCGACTATCGCCATCCAAAACGGGAAGGTGGAGGGCATATTGAAGGCCAATAATATTCCTGTTACCACAGCGGACATATCCCCCACTGTCACAGGTTTTTTCATTCCTGTCTGGTACAGGTATTCAAAGCCCACGCAAGCCGCCGCAGTGACGGCGATAAGCATCACAGAGCGAAGTCCGAATACCAAGCCCGACGCTATTATTGCAGGGACCATAGCAATGACTACGTTCATCATCAATGAACGTGTGGTGTCTTTGCCGGTTATATGTGGTGATGATGATACTGCTAATTTCATTAGTTCTTCTTAGCCGCCTTTCTTAAAAAGTCTTTTGCCTCTTTCATTGTCTGTGCGACAGGGCGTTTTGCCGGGCAAACAAAGGAACAGCTGCCACATTCCATACAAAGGTCTGTTTTGAGAAGTTCCAGCTCTTCCGTGTCCTTAGAGGACAGTGCCAGTGCAATTTCAACTGGAGAAAGACCCATTGGGCAGGCGCTTACGCAGCGGCCGCAACGAATACAGGGGCTTGAGGGTGGCAAGAGTGCCAACTCTTTTCCGAAAACTAAAATTGCGTTGTTTTGTTTTATCAAGGGCAAGGTATCATTTGCCAAGGCTGTACCCATCATAGGACCGCCATAAATAATCTTGCCTGCCTCCTGTGAATAGCCGCCGCAAAATTCTACTATATCCTTCACGGGTGTGCCGATGACCGCCTCCACATTTTTAGCTGTGGTGATAGCGTCACCGTCCACGGTTATTCTTTTGGATATCAAAGGTATTCCTGTTTTCAAGTATCTTGCGATAAATCCAACAGATGCCACGTTCATAACAATCACGCCCACTGCGCTGGGAAGTGCGCCTCTTGGCACCTCTTTGCCTGTGGTCTGCTCTATGAGCACTTTTTCTGCACCCTGTGGGTACACGCTTGGCAAGGTGGCTACCTGAAAGCCTTCAAGCCCTTGACAGAGCTGCTGCATTTTAGAGATTGCCTGTGGTTTGTTGCTCTCGATACCAAGTATTACTTTGGACAAATTGAGGTATTTTTTCACTGCAACTGCGCCCTCAATCACGTCCTCGCCGCACTCCATCATCTCACGGTAGTCAGCGGTGATATAAGGCTCGCACTCCGCCGCATTGATGACCAAAGTGTCAACTTCGTCTAAATTCTGTGGAGCTAATTTTACACTTGTGGGGAAACCTGCACCGCCAAGACCTACTAAGCCGCTGTCCTTTACAGCCTGGACAAAACTTGCGTGGTCCGTGACCTGTGGGGCTTTGATGTCTTGAGATAATGTCTGCTCACCGTCGGTGTCTATAACTACCGTCTGCACCCTCTGTCCGTTTGGAAATAAGGTATCTTCAACAGCAAACACCTTGCCGCTGACAGATGAGTGTACACAAGCAGAAATAAATCCACCTGAAGTGCCGATAACCTCGCCGACCTTGACTTCACTTCCCTTTTTGACAACAGCTTTGGCCGGTGCGCCGATATGTTGTTGCATAGAAATGTAAACCCTTGCCGGTACGGGCATTTTTACAGTTTCGCAGTTCTCAGTGTTCTTGTAATGAGGCACATGTGCGCCTTCGGCACTGCGAATTAGCTTTTTAAATACTGCCACTTATATAATCCTCCTTCAAGACTTTTTATCAGTTTTGTAAAAAGTCGGTTTTTCAAATATAAATTGTAACATTTATATGAATATTTTTCAATAGAAAATCCTACATATTTATGTATATAATGACTATAATTATAGTTGAACTTTCACACTTTGTCAAAAGTATTAAAATTTTGTTAAAAATGTACCGATAATATATGCAAAATTTAAAAATGTGGTATACTATAATCAACAAAAATAATAAGGCGGCCGAGTTTAGTGCAAAATATAATTTACAAATCAGATGCAATAATCCCTTGGGACACACAGAGTGCCTTTAAAATGAACAGTTACTGCACCCAAAAAGAAGAAAATATGGTTTTTTGCTACCTTAAACAATATGTTAAGGGCGAGGATTTGCTTGTCTGCACCTACTGTTTTAGGGAAAATCCCACGGGCAAAAATGACCTGCGCCTTTTGGTCAACTTAAACCCCGAAAAATTTAGGGGGTATATAGCTGTGGATTTTGGCTTTGAGGGGATATCTTGCTCAGAGCTCTTATCACAGGAGGGCGCCGTAAAAATCTCAGAGGATACAATCGGTTTTTCCGCTTTTAAAGCCGATGACGAACAGGGTTTTTATTGGTGCGCCGAGCTGACTTTTTCAAAAGAAGTCATAGAAAAGCTTTTTTCAACCATTCTGAAAGAGGGAGCTTTGGTCACATTAAATCTGCTGCAAAACTTTAGCGATGGGGATTTTGCCTGCCTTTTTGGAGATGCACAAGAAAAAAATTACTCACCCGAAGAAAATATGGGTGTTTTTGTAATCTTAAATTACTAAATTAAATATGGGAGAATAACATTATGAAAATTTTCAAGTTTATCCTGAAACTTTTAGCGCTAATCTTAGTCATAGGTGGGATAGCAAGCTTGGCTATCGAGCAAAATAAAGAAAAATATATACGGATAGACAAGGACGATTCCCAGCTTTATTAATCAAGAATTTTCAAAGGGTATTATTTGTTGCTCACTGTCCACAAACTGCCCTTTGTTTGTGTTGTTATACTTTAAATGAAAAAGGAGTTTTACTATGACAATTCGCAGATTTGAGGCAAATGGACGATATTCAAAAGTTGTGGAGCACGGGGGAATAATTTATATTTCGGGGCAGACGTGCAGCGATCCAAAGGGCGACATCAAACAGCAGACAGCGGAAGTTTTGGAAAAGATAGATGCCATACTAGAAAAATACGGCAGTGACAGAGAGCACCTGCTCACCGCCACGATATACATAAAGGATATGACGCTTTTCAAGGATATGAACAGCGTGTGGGACAACTGGGTAATCCCCGACAACGAGCCCGTCAGAGCCTGCGTAGAGGCAAAATTAGCCGCCTCCAGCCTTTTGGTGGAAGTGGTTTGTAGCGCCGCTTTAAAATAAAGTCGCTGCACCTGCCATTGTAACCCCACTATTGCAATCTCACTATTTTAACCTTGCTATTTAACCCCATTTTGGAGAAATTATGAAACGCAGAAGACTATTTTGTACAATATCTCCCCTTACCTATCAAATATCTATGCAAAAAGAGATTTTAAAGCGCAAGTTCAAAGATTTATCCTCAAGCGAAAAGTTTGCCTTTGAAAAGCAGAAAGAGCCTCTGCCTGTGCGCATTTATCTTCACGAGTCCCTTATCCGCAGAAAATTAGGCGATGTGGATATGACTTTACAGGAGAACAAGGCGGTAAACTTATCAATTGCTGCGCCTAAAATAGACGGCATTTTAATCCGCCCGGGGCAGACCTTCTCCTTTTGGCGCTTAGTGGGTAAGGTCAGTGAAAAGTACGGTTATAAACAGGGCTTGACCATAGCAAATGGCAAACCCGACAGCGATATAGGCGGTGGAATGTGTCAGTTTACAAATCTTATCCACTACCTGATATTACATTCCCAGCTTGTTATAACGGAGCATCATCACCACGACGGCGTGGATTTATTCCCGGACTTTGGAAGGGTTATCCCCTTTGGCACAGGCACTTCTATAATGTATAATTATTTAGATTATCGCTTTAAAAACGAGACGGAGCATAGTTTTCAGCTTTTGGTTCACACCGATGAGGAGTATCTTTGGGGTGAATTGAGAAGTGATGTGCGCTCGCCTTTCACCTATCATATCCATGCCGAAGATGAATTTTTTTCAAATGAGGACGATGTGGTTTACCGAAACAATAAAATTTATCGTGACACAATTGATGTTCGCAGCGGAAATAAAGTGCTCTGTGAGTTAATTAAATCAAACCACGCAAGGGTTCTCTATTCCACTGAAAATTTAACAATACGATAGCCTGATTATCTTTTTCAAGCTGAAATCGGTCTGTTTTTGAGGGCAATTTACCTCTCAAATAACAGACCGATTTTTATACTTTTATATCCTTGTAAAACAGCCTAAGGGCTACAAAACGCCAAATTGAAATCCTTTTTCTCTCGCCGCCTTGATAAAATCCGACAGCACTTCACTGTTGGTTTTCATAGGGTGCAAAAGATATACTCCACCTTTGTGCAAAGAGCCCGTCAGCCTTTCTAAGGCTGTTTTATTTGCCGGCTGGGAGGAGTTGTCCCAGTCCTTGTAGGCAAAGGACCAAAATACGCTGTGAAATCCACAATTTGACGCTATCGCTAAACTCTCTTCGCTGAATGCTCCTGCGGGAAATCGAAACAGATAAGCAGTGTAATCATATTTTTCCTTTAAGGTGGCATTCACGCCCTCTATTTCACTCTTTGCCTGCTGAGGAGACAGGCTTGGGATATTGGGGGTGGGTGACGCTGTGGCTACCCACCGTATGCCCCTCGTCTATAATTCTCCTCACCAATTTCTCTTGAGTTTCAGCATAGCTTTCTGTAAGGAAAAACATAGCTTTTACCCCGTTTTCCTTTAAGGTATCTAAAATTTCATCAGTGTAACCTGCCTCGTACCCCAGGTCAAAGGATAGGTAAATCTTATCCTCATTCATAAGGAAGATTGCCCCGTATTTTGAATATTTTTCATTTAGAGACACACAGGCAGTGGGCTTATTCTCCTCGTCCACCTCTCGCCCCGGCCCCCATGACACCGCCTTTTTTGACAGCCCCGTGAGAACAAAACTTTGCGGTTTCCCTATCTCTGTCCTTGCGCCGTCCTCTTGCTGAGGAATTGATGTATGACTATCAATCTCGCCTTTTGAGCTACCACCCTTACTATTTGAAGTGGCGCCCCCTGCTTTTGAGCCATCACCCTCGCCAATTGAGGCGATAACTTCACCTTTTGAGCTGTCAAGACTGCTGTCTATCTCCTCTTTATTACCATAGGGCAAAAAAGTGCAGACCAAAAGCAGAGCTATCCCCACGCAGAGCGATATCGGCACAACCACTTTTATATACTTCATACTTTACCTCTTGGGTTTATTTCAAAACGAACAGGGCAATATTTAGGCTTTACCCTATCACTGTATTTTACTTCTTCGGGTTTATTCAAGAGCTCACAGGGAAGATTTACACTTTGCTCTATCATTACATTTTGCTTCTTCGGGTTTATTTAAGAGCTGATATGACAATGTTTACACTTTGCTCTATCATCACATTTTACCTCTTGGGTTTTATTTGCCCTCGTCTATGGTCACGGCGACGCCACCCGGAAGGCAGACCGCCATCTCCCCCTCGTGGCTTATATGTCCAAAGCCCTCACAGAGTTTGTCGGGGCATCGGCTGTTGATAAAGGCGATTTTGCCGTCTTTCACTTCTAAGGTGACGACTAACTTTGCATCTATTGTGTACACTTTATCCACATTTAAATCGATGTACTCTTTTTCTTCCTCGCCGTCGATACTCACCACCGCTCTTGTGCCCACAGTTTTACTGCTTTTCATATACCACAGCCCGCCTATGCCCGCAACTAATACCAAGCAGATGAGCAGGGTGTTAATGTTTAATAATTTTTTCATAATTTCCCTCTTCGTTTAATTTTTATCAGTCAAATATATATTATACACTAAATAAATATATTTTTCTATATTTCATTTATGTAAAGTTTATGTTATACTAAAAGAAAATCATTTCACATAATGGAGGTAACTTATGATAGACAATGAACTTCGTGCAAAAGTCAAAGCTTTTGTGGGCGAGAACAAAGAAAACATCGTGAAGGACATCAAGGAAATCGTCTCTGTTAAGAGCGTGGCAGAAGAGCCTTTTGAGGGCGCACCTTTTGGCAAAGGTCCAAAGGCAGCTCTTGAAAGAGGTCTTGAGATGGCACGCCGCTTAGGTCTTGAAACAAAAGATTTAGACGGTTACATCGGCTACGCCCAGCTCAAAGGTGAGAGCGATACATACCTTGCCACAATAGGTCATCTTGATGTTGTACCAGAGGGCAACGGCTGGAAAGCAGACCCGTTTACAGTGAGAGATATTGAGGGCTGGCTGATAGGCAGAGGCGTGGCGGACAACAAAGGCGCCTGCATCTTGACTATGTATATGCTAAAGTTTTTCAAGGATAATTATCCTAAACTCCCCTACACTCTCCGTGCATTGTTCGGCTGCGATGAAGAGACAGGTATGACCGACGTGGCGCATTATTTGGCACATGAAAAAGCACCGGCTTTTGCTTTCACTCCAGATGCTAACTTCCCTGTTTGCTGTGGAGAAAAGGGCATAGTCTCCTTTGACTTGACCAGCAAAAAAATCCTGGGAGGCAACGTGGTGGATTTCACCGCCGGCGTGGCTTCTAACGTGGTTCCCGACAAGGCTTTTATCACCTTTAAAAAATCAGCCGGCAAATTCCCTGCCTGTGAGGGCATAGATATAGCCGAGGGCACAGAGGTGGTAAAACTCACTGCAAATGGCAAGGGCGGTCACGCCGCCTCCCCTGCAAACACCAAAAATGCTATTGGTATGCTAGTTAAATACGGTCTTGACAACTCCCTGTTCTCACAGGAAGAAAAGCCATATATGGAAGCTCTTATGGACCTTCACAAGGTCACCGACGGCAGCGGTCTTGGCATTGATGCCGACGACGGCTTGTTTGACCCACTCACCTGCATAGGCGGTATGATGAAGATTGAAGATGGCAAATTTGTTCAGAACATCAATATTCGCTACCCCACAAACACAGATGACGTTAAGATTTATGGCATATTGAAGGCACGTTTTGAGGCTGTTGGCGGCTCTGTGCCTCCTACACACGGCAAAGCACCTTTCTATATTGACCCATCAAACCCTGTGATAACAGCTTTGATGGACACATATAATGAATTGACCAATCAAGACACCAAGGCGTATGTCATCGGTGGCGGAACATATGCAAGAAAGTTCCCGCTGGCTGTTGGCTTTGGCATAGAGCCCAGAGGCGAAGTGGCACCAAGCTTTATAGGCTCTGCTCACGGCGCAGAAGAGGGTTATTCAATCGACGGCTTTATGAGCGCATTGGAAATCATAATAATGTCTATGGATAAACTTTTAAAACTTGATTTTTAGTCTGATATAATTTTGCAAAAAAAAACTCCTTGATATTTTTTCTGTTAGGGTAAAACTTAACTTTAATATATCAAGGAGTTTTTTTGTTTATCCGCCAAAGAAAAGCTGCCCTGTGTAACAAAATGTTTTACGCCATAGAGGGCATAATTTTTACTGAAAAGCAGATACAGTGCTTATACGCTTAATAAAAAGCCAAAGGCAGCTATAATAATTTTTAAAAAAGAGGATATCCCTCAAAAAAACAGTGTGAGAGTTAAGCTCCCACACTATCGGCTATTTATTGGCACTGCAAACCATAGAGCGGTGCAGAGTGAAAACTTATGTAGAAAGAATATAGGGATATTTATCAAGATTTGTAAACTCCATATTCTTGGTAAAAAACAGCCCATATTCCTCACAGTGAATGTCCTGCTGGAGAGAATAATTTTCTATTATGGCATCGGGCTGAAACATAAATTCAATTTTTTCCACCCCTTTGAAATCAAGATAAGGGGCAATTTCGTCAAAGGTAAAGTACATTCTTGTAATCATATCAAAAATCCGCAGAACATTGCCAAACTGCTTTGCTATGATAATCATATCAAAGTCGGCAATATAATAGATATCCTCATAAAATTCCACTGCGATATGAAAATGGACAATAGGCAAGGCAGAAGCCACCTGCAAGCGCTTTGAAAGGGCAACTCTGTTCTTTAAATATTCATTTATTACGCTGGGAGCATACTTTATTTTTACCATTCTGTTGGGCTTGAACTTGAGTGCCGGTAGGGTCACGGGGATTTTTTCCTCCAAGAGCTTGAACCCAAATTTCGGGTAAAAATCTTTTACCTCACAGTTAGCCACTAAAAATGCCGGTACGCTTTTATATTTTTCAAAGACATATTCCATAAGCTGCTTTGATATATGTTGTCTTCGATATTGGGGGAGAGTGCCAACAGCCCCAAGCTGAATTGCACTTCTCTTTTTGCCCCCTATTCGCATACGCATTTTATATACGCTGACATTTGCGATTATTTTGCCCTCGTGTACCATACAATAAATTTCACAGTCGTCCGTCCACACATCAAGCTTGAACCACGGCATAAATGAAACATCGAAAACACTCTGGGCAAAATCATCATACAGCCTTTTAAATTCGGCTGTATTGGTGCCCTTTATAATTTCCATTTTTATTCCTGATTTGCCGTGGCGAACAGATATTCTTTAAACTTTTCGCCGCTTATTTTAGTTATCAAGGTGACATTATGAGGCTGGGTGCTATCAAAATCATAGACAATCTGTCCATATCCTAACTCTGATTTGCACTCACAGCGTGCGTGACAGGTGCGCTCTTCTTCCACCACACCCGGGCACAGAGTGCTTGCCACCGCCGAGGGGTCGGGCAGGCTGATTATATCCTTGCCGTAAAAAGCTATATTAAAATTAAGGAGTTTCGTGTTTGCTCTAACAATAAAATTGCCGCATTTTGTGCCGAAACCAAGAAGTTTTTCTCTGTCGGCTCGATTTATTTCTGCCACACCGTAACAGGCGTCTAAGGGGACAAAGGTGACTGGGATGCCGCTTTGGAGCACTATGTCACAGCTCTCGGCGTCTACCCAAATATTGTATTCGGCGTTGGCGGTAACAGGGTTTGGCATACGGTATTGACCGCCCATAGCCACTATCCTTTTCACCCTCTTCATAGCATCAAAATTCAGCATAATTGCCATAGCGATGTTGGTCATAGGTCCAAGGGTGATTATTTCAAGGTCGTCATATTTTAGGGCAAGGTCTATTATTCTATCCACTGCGTGACCCTCGCCTAAAGGCAGGTCTGTTTTTGAAAATCCCAAGTCGGAC
>JAVVVT010000037.1:0-13706 GCA_036652515.1 Oscillospiraceae bacterium | reverse complement strand
GCCCAAATGTCAACCTATTTCCAAGGATTTTCCGCCTCATTTTCAAAAGAATTTTTCTGCCTTATCCGCCTATCCATACTTCACAGAACATTCGCCTATAAGAATGATTTTCACAGCAGATTGCCTATTTTTTCTTTTTTCAAGCTCTGTAAAAGCTCATCGGTCTGCCCTTGATTTTTAAGTCTTACCGCTTTTTGGGGATAATCTTTCATAACTTTTGCAAATTTTTCTCTATGCTTTTTTGTCCGCCCGTCAATCAGCACCCATTTTGCAAATTCAAAATCCATTTTTTCATCACAGCCTGCCGACATATCCGGTCGATTGGAGCCTTTATATTTGAGGTATCTTTTAATCACACGAAAAAAGCAAACCCTCCGTGGAAAATCAAAAAGCAGAATTTTATCCGCAAGTTTCAGCCTCTCCTCCTGTAAAAAAGCGGAGTAGTTGCCGTCTATTACCCACTCTTGGTTTTCACTCATAAATTTTTTTACAATCTCACGGCTGTCATCTATCTCACGCTCCTGCCAGTTGGGTAAAAACTGCACGGTGTCTAAATGCAGCACAGGTATATGGTACAGCTCGCCTATTTTTTTTGCCGTGGTAGATTTTCCGCTACCTGAATACCCCATTATCGCAACCCTCATAGCTCCCCCTCAAAGATAATTTAATGAAATTTATTGATTTTTATACATTTATTTTCATATGATATACTTATCCTTGATAAAAGTCAAATTTGCCAAAAAAATAGGCATAAAAACAAAGAAATCCGTTTTTATACCTACTTTATATTACATCTTTTTAACGTCTAATCTGGTTAGAGCACGCTGGATTTTCATCTTTGCCAGCCTTACATCGTGTCCGTTTTTGGCTGCGTCCTCCAAGATAATTTTTGCCGAAGCCAAGGTTTCCTCGGCTCTTTTTGCATCAATATCCTCCTGCCACTCAAAGGTTGAAGAGAGGATTGTCACCTCGCCCTTTAGTACGCTGAGAACGCCGCTGTTACAGGCGGCATACCTTTTGACGCCGTTTACGGTTACGATTGCACGCCCGATACCCAGCGCCGTCACATAGTCGGAGTGCTTTGCCCAAATGGACACGTCCCCGGTGACAGAGCGCACTATCAGACTGTCCGCCTCGCCCTGGAAGCGAACTCCCTCAGAAGTTATAATTTTAAGGTTGAATGGCTGCATAGATTATTCCCCCTTTTTTGCTTTTTCAATAACGTCCTCGATTGCTCCTGCGAACAGGAAGGCTGATTCAGGCAAATCATCGTATTTGCCCTCCATAATCTCTTTAAATCCACGGATTGTATCTGCCAAAGGCACATATTTGCCCTTCATACCCGTGAACTGCTCTGCCACGGTAAATGGCTGAGAAAGAAAACGCTGTATCTTTCTGGCACGGTTCACCGTGAGTTTATCCTCTTCAGACAATTCGTCCATGCCCATTATGGCGATGATGTCCTGAAGCTCTTTATATCTCTGCAAAACTTCCTGCACCCCACGGGCGACTGCAAAATGCTCTTCGCCCACAATTGCGGGGGAGAGAGCACGGCTGGAGGAGTCCAGCGGGTCAACAGCCGGAAAAAGTCCCAGTGAGGAGATACTCCTTGAAAGGGTGGTGGTGGCGTCCAAATGGGCGAAAGTCGTCGCCGGAGCAGGGTCTGTCAAGTCATCAGCCGGCACATAAACCGCCTGTATTGAGGTGATAGAGCCTTTCTTTGTGGAGGTAATTCTCTCCTGCAAAGCTCCCATTTCCGTCGCCAAAGTAGGCTGATATCCAACCGCCGAGGGCATACGTCCCAGCAGAGCCGAAACTTCACTTCCCGCCTGTGTAAAGCGGAAAATATTGTCTATAAAAAGCAGCACGTCTTGATTTTCTTCATCACGGAAGTATTCTGCCATTGTGAGCCCTGAGAGTGCAACTCTCATTCTCGCTCCGGGGGGTTCATTCATCTGTCCGTATACCAAGGCGGTCTTTGCGATAACTCCGCTCTCAATCATCTCGTTGTAAAGGTCGTTGCCCTCACGGGTTCTCTCCCCCACACCTGCGAAGACGGAGATGCCTCCGTGCTGGTTTGCCACGTTTGAAATAAGCTCCTGAATAAGGACGGTTTTACCCACCCCTGCGCCGCCGAACAAGCCGATTTTACCGCCCTTGGTGTATGGGCAGATAAGGTCGATAACCTTTATCCCAGTCTCCAAAATCTCGGCACTGGTCGCCTGTTCTTCATATGTGGGAGCCTTGGCGTGTATGGGCATTCTCTTCACGCCTGTGAGCTGCTCTTTGTTGTCCACAGCTTCGCCCAAGACGTTGAATATTCTACCCAAAGTCTCTTGACCCACAGGAACGGTGATAGTGCTGCCTGTGTCCACCGCCTTTGCGCCTCTCACAAGACCGTCGGTAGACGCCATGGCAATACATCTCACGACGTCATCGCCAAGGTGCTGTGCAACCTCAACCACCAGCTTCTCCTTGCCATTTTCAACTTCAATAGCATTGAGCAAGGAGGGCAGATCATCGCTGTCAAAACGTATGTCCAAGACAGCGCCCATAACCTGAATAACCTTGCCTGTATTTAACTGGCTCATGTATTTTCTCCTTAGTTAGATTTGTTTTGAATAATTTAACAGCCGCCGCAAGCTATTCTGCCGCATTAGCCCCTGAGACAATCTCGGTGATTTCTTGAGTGATTGCCGCCTGTCTGGCACGGTTATACTGCAAGGAAAGCGCACTGACCATCTCGTTTGCGTTCTTTGAGGCGGAGTCCATAGCTGTTCTCCTCGCCCCTAATTCGCTTGCCCAGCTCTCGGCAATAGCACCGTAAACAAGCCCCGAAACATACTGTGGCACAATCAAATTGAAGAGTGTTTCGCTGTTTGGCTCATACACTGTCAACGCCTGTACCTTGCCTTTTCTCTTGGGGTCGATGTTTACAATAGGCAAGACTTTCATCATCTCCGCCTGCTGCAACAGCATTGAGACAAAGGTGGTGTAACCGATGTTGAACTCGTCAATCTCACCGTTTTTGAACATATCCGAAATGATTTGTCCTATGGCAAAGCACTCCGAAATGGTCATATCCTCTGCCACTGCGAACCTGTCGGTGACTATTTCAATATCTCTTCTTCTGCAAAATTCCACCGCTTTTTTACCGATGGGAATGACACAGACCTCTTTGTCCTGTCTGTTTTGGTTAAAAAGCTTGAACATATTGCCGTTGTAGCCGCCGGCGAGACCTCTGTCTCCTGCTATGAGCACATAGCCGACTTTTTTTATAGGTCTCTCCTTTAAAAAAACAGAATAGAACTCGGTGTTTGAAGCCGCAATATCGTTGAGAGTTTTGTAAAGGGAGGAAAAATATGGTCTTGAAAGCTCTACACGCTCTTTGGCTCTTCTGAGTTTGGAGGAGGCGACAAGCTCCATCGCTTTGGTTATCTGCATGGTGCTCTCCACGCTTTTTATGCGCAGCTTGATGTCCTTCATTGAACCGCCCATAGCTTACACCTACCTTTCTGTTATTTTGACGGGGCAAATTTTGCTTTGAAATCCTCAATGGCACTTGCGATAGCGCCGGCGGTCTCATCGCTCAATTCCTTTGTCTCATTGATTGCATTGACTATTTCCGGTCTTGTATTTAGGATATAATCGTAGAGCCCATGCTCAAACTCGTGAATGTTCTCCACAGGGATATCCTTTAAATAGTTGTTTGTGACCGCAAAAATTATGACCACCTGCAACGCCACAGGCACAGGTTTTGTCTGAGGCTGTTTGAGCACTTCCACTATTCTTGCGCCCTGGTCAAGACGGTTTTTTGTGTCTTGGTCAAGGTCTGAACCAAACTGGGAGAAGCTCTTCAGCTCTATATATTGTGAATATAACAGTTTAAGCTGACCTGCAACCTTTTTCATCGCCTTTATCTGGGCTGAACCGCCCACACGGCTGACGGAGATACCGGGGTTTACAGCGGGGCGTATGCCTGCGTTGAAAAGCTCGGTCTCAAGGAATATCTGTCCATCTGTTATGGATATCACGTTGGTGGGGATATATGCGGAAACGTCGCCCGCCTGAGTTTCAATGATTGGCAGAGCGGTGATTGAGCCGCCGCCGTACTCGGGGGCTATTCTTGCCGCCCTCTCAAGCAATCTTGAGTGGAGGTAGAACACATCGCCCGGATAGGCTTCACGTCCCGGCGGTCTCCTAATAAGCAGAGAGAGGGCACGGTATGCCACGGCGTGCTTTGACAAATCGTCATAGACTATAAGCACGTCCTTGCCTTGGTCCATAAAATATTCCGCCATAGTGACGCCGGAATAAGGGGCTATATACTGCAAAGGAGCCAGCTCACTGGCGGAGGAGGAGACCACTATGGTGTAGTCCATCGCCCCTGCCTCGGTCAAAGTTTCCACCAACTGTGCCACGGTGGACGCTTTTTGACCTATGGCAACATAGATACAGATTACGTTTTGACCTGCTTGATTTATTATGGTGTCGGTGACGATAGTGGTTTTGCCCGTCTGACGGTCACCTATTATAAGCTCACGCTGACCACGGCCGATAGGAATCATACTGTCAATAGCCTTGATACCCGTCTGCAATGGAACGCTCACGCCTTTTCTTTGAATTATTCCTCTTGCCACCGCCTCGATAGGTCTTATCTCGGCTGCCTCAACAGGGCCGTTGCCGTCGATTGGCACGCCTAAGCTGTTCACCACACGTCCGATGAGATTTTCACCCACGGGTACAGAGACAACCTTGCCTGTGCGCTTTACCACGTCGCCCTCTTTTATCCCTTGGTCGTCGCCTAAAATTACCAAAGACACGCTGTTTTCTTCAAGGTTAAGCGCCATTCCGTACTCGCCGTTGGGGAATAAAATCAGCTCGTTGGACATACAGTTTTCAAGCCCGTATGCCTTGGCGATGCCGTCGCCCACTTGAATGACGGTGCCGGTTTCGCTTTGCTCAATCTTGCAGTCGTAATTTTTGATTTGCTCTTTTATTATTTTGCTTATATCTTCAGGTTTGAGCTGCATTGATACACCTGCTTTCATTAAAATTTCAAGGGCGTTGCCCTCATCGCATACATCTATGCGTTTATATTTCTCAATTGGGCTTTCAAAGTCTCTAACTTTTGTGCTATTGAGTCATTAATCTCGTGGTCGTTCATCTTCAATATCACGCCACCGATACAATTTTTATCCACCACATTGTTTAACAATATGGTTTTTTCTGTTATATTTGTGAGCTTGGCTTTGAGTTTGTCCATCAGCTCACCTGTCATAGGCACTGCCGTTATAGCGGTGACCTTTTCAATGTTGTTGTGTTTATTGTAAAGCTTTTCGTACTCAAGAAAACTGTCGGCTAATTCAAAAGCGCATTTGCGCTGGGTCATAACCTTCATATAATTGAGCAGATAAGTATTTATTTTTCCGCCGAAAATCTCGTCCAAAAGGGCGATTTTTTCTTTTATGGGAACGACAGGGGCATTTAAAAGCTTTTCAAACTTAGGATTTTCTTTCAGCACAGCCAAAAGCTCCACTGTCTGTTGTAAAATTTCTTGGGCAATGGAAGCTTCCAAAGCTATATCAAATAATGCACCTGCGTATACACGGGATAATTTGCTCATTTCTCTTCACCCACATTCTCAATGAATTGGGCTATGAGCTGCTCGTGGTCTTTTGCGCTTATCTCACGCCCGACCATTTCGGATATCTCCTCCTTAATTTCCTGATAGGCTTTTTTGCGTTCCTGTTGGATTTGCGCCTCTGCTTTTTGAGTCATAGATGTGACTTTGATTTTGGCGTCCTCCAATATCTCCTCTTCCCTTTTTTGAGCGGAGATTGTGGCTTGCTTAATAATATTGCCTGCCTCGTCCCTCGCCTTCGCCATCTTTTCGCTGTACTCTTTTTCAAGGTTTTCAGCTTTTTCGCTGGCGATTGCCGCATCTTCATAGGTCTTTTTAATCTCGGCATCACGCTGGGCAAGCATCTTCATAACAGGTTTAAACAGCAGTTTTTTCAAGATAAAAAGCAGGATAAGCATATTCACCCAGGTGAATATCATCGTCCAAACGTCTATTGTAAAAAATTCAAGATATTTGCTCACTTATCAGTTGCCTCCTTTCATCGGTTATTCTCCTGTGATAACAATTACAGAAGCTTGACAAGTGGGTTTGCGAATAGGAGTATAAGTGCGATAACCAGTGAATAGATACCTGTGGATTCCGCTATTGCGCAGCCTAAAATCATTGTTGAAGTGATGTTTGACTGTGCCTCAGGCTGACGACCGATTGCCGAACAGGCTTGTCCTACCGCATATCCTTCGCCTATACCGGGGCCAAGGCCGGCTATCATTGCAAGGCCTGCGCCGATGGCTGATGCTGCTATAACGATTGCTCTTTCCATAATTAACCTCCAAAAGTTAAAATAAATCAATTGTTTATATTACTATTCCGCCGCTCCTGATACATATACCATTGTGAGCATACAGAAAATGTAAGCTTGTAAAGCACTTGTAAAACAGTCAAAATATATCGATAAAACCGCCGGTATTCCCGCTTGAAAAATCGGTATATTGCTTAAAAAAGTGCTGGGTATCCAGCCTAAAACAAAGCCGGATAGCGCCGCCAGTGAGCCGTAGATAAGCCCTGTGATAACAAGACCCGAGGCTATGTTTCCGAAGTGACGAAGAGACAGGGACACGGGAGAAGCCACCTCGCTCAGGACGTTCAGAGGGGTCATCACCGCCACAGGTTTTGTGAAACGTGTGATATAGCCTATTGGTCCTTTGGTTTTCATATTGAAAAATTGAACCATGGCAAAGGTTATGAGCGCCATTGCCAAGGTGACGGAAAAGTCCGCCGTGGGGCTGCGCAGACCTGTTATACTAAGCATGCTAGAGACAAAGCTGTATGCGAACACCGTGCCTATGTACGGCATCATATATTGCCACTGCTCCCCCATATTTGTGCTCACAAGTCCATTTAGTGCTTTTACTATGGTCTCTGCCACTATCTGCTTTTTGCCGGGGTTGTGCACTGTCATTCCCTTTGTCAGCCATATTGCCGCCAAGGCGATAAGCCCCATGACTATCCAGCTGTTCACAATGGTCTCCGTTATGCTTATGCCGCCAAAAAAAGGTAGCGTAAATAATATTTTCGGTCCGTTTATCGCTATGTTCATTAATTACTTCTCCTTTTTTACCATGAGTTGAACTATTGCTATGGAAACTCTGGTGAAGAGCAGCGGAAGCAGTGCCGCCATCCAGTTGAGCTGCTCTAATTTAATGGCTATGAATATGCCAAGACCCATAACTGCAAGGCGCCCCAAATATGTGGTTTTCATATAATTTTGCGCCTGTTTTGGGTCTTTCATCATCGCCATCTGCACGCTTATCCCAATGAGTACAAAGCACAAACTCGCTATAAATGTGCCCCACAAAGAGCCCAGTAGGACTGTGTAGTCCCACTGTCCCAAACCTACAAACACCAAATTTTCAAGCGCTGCCAAGATTAGGTTTATTGCGGAAACTGCCACTGCCTGCTTTTTTACGACCGGGTCAAGTTTACCCATTTCTATCCCTCCTATCTAAATTTGTCCTCATACTCTTTTTGGCTTTTTTCTGCGTCCTTCATTGCGCTCTTGGCAAAGGTGCTCACACTCACAAATCCTGTGGCAAGCCCAAAAAGTATGCCGGTGATTACAATCCAGTCCCCTAAGGCAAATCTATTCCTTAGATAGACTGTGGCGATGATACATAAAAAACAAGGTGTGAGCAGGGATATTGTCAGTTGTGTTATCATGCCGATGTTTTTGAATGAATTATATACTTTTTTGTTAAAACCCATATCACACCCCCTTATTTTATTGTAGTCGTAGCGGATATATTTGTATACATTATAACACACACGCTCTAAATATCAATTATACAGTTTCACAAATATATAGGTTCAAATCGATAAAATTTTATCAATATGACAAATTTTTGTGAAATTTTTATCATATTCCCTTATTTTTCAGAAAATAGGTATTTATTATAGAAATTAATTATAGGTTAAATGAGACAAATTTTTAAAAAAACATCATCGCATTAACGTTTATATCTAGTATATTATGGACTTTAAATGTGATTAAAATATAAAAGAAATGAAATAAATAATGTATTTTTCTTATTTTCAAAGGTAATGGACTTTAATTAAGCTTATTTTATTTAAAAACAAAATCTGCCTAAGGCATATAGCCCAAGGCAGACCGGTTATTATTTATCTTTTATATACTGGAACCGTGGGAAAGTTTTCCCGTCTCTTGTTATCTCTTCAAAGAACATCTCCGCCGGGCGCACCCATATGCCGCCCTCTCCGTAAAGCGCCTTGTAAACCACCATATCCTCCAAAGTTTCAGAGTGTTTGGCGATGTATAAAAGCTCATATTCATTCCCTTTAAAGTGCCTGTAAATCCCTGTTTTCATCTCCATAGGAAGCCCTCCTCTTTGGTTTGTCACTATTTATTTTCTTGCTTTAGCCCACGGACAAATTTTAAAGCGGAAGTGCCTGCCACCGCCCCTTGATACACCGCTTTTGCCACCTGAAGCATACCGCCTGTGGTGTCCCCTGCGGCGTAGAGCCCGGGGAGATTTGTCTGCATATTCTCATCGACTTTGATAGAGTTGCCGCTGATTTCAACCCCTAACTTTTTTGCCAAATCCGTGGCACCGGCTGTGCCGATAGCCACAAATAATCCTGACAGAGGGACAGTATCTCCCCCCTCAAGGCTGAGGCTCTCCACTTTTTCTTCGCCGTTCACCCCAAGGATTTTATTCTCGTTGTAAAGAAAGCCCTCTCTTTTTTCTAACGGCTCACCGTTTGAAAAAATCGTCACCTCTCCTGTAACTGCCATCAGCTCTTTTGCCTCCTCGTGGGCGTAGTCTCCGCTGCCCAAAACGCCCACCGCTTTTTTGCGATAGAAAAAGCCGTCGCACACTGCACAGTAGCTCACCCCTCTGCCCTCTAACTCTTTCAAGCCCTTGATTGGTGGAGCGGAGCGCTTTGTGCCTGTGGCGATGATTACAGCCTTGGCAAGGTACTCGTTTTGAGTGGTTTTAACACGGTAATCGCCCTCCCAAGAAATACCCACCACCTGGTCTTCACACAGGGTGGCGCCCACGTTTTCAGCCTGCAAAATGCCGTTTTCGTACAGCTCTTTGCCTGATAAAGAGGGGGCGAGGCCGTAATAATTTTCTACGGAATCCGCCTTTTCAAGGCTCTTGCTGCGAGAGCCGATGAGCAAGGTGTCCATACCTGCACGCTGGGTGTATAGAGAGGCGGAAACCCCTGCCGGGCCAAAGCCGACTATTATTATATCGTATGTGTTTTTCATATTTCTCCTTATAAAATCTTTGGGCTGAGTTTTGAATAAAAACCTTTTTAAGCCAAAGTTTGATGTGATTAATATTACTCTATTTTTCGCCTTTTAGCTGTGATTTAATCACATAAGTACCTTTTGCAAATCGGCTAAGGGTGGATTGTAAAAAAAAGCAAACGCCCTATCTTTATCCTACTCGGATTATCTCACTCACAGAATAGCTTGCAGAAAACAAAATGCCTTATCTTTATCCTACTTGAATTTTCTCGCTGACAGAATAGCTTGCAGAAAACAAAACGCCCCTTGAGGAAAGCAAAAAGCCTTCTCCAAAAGGGCGCTTATAATAAAATATCTTGTTTAAATATGATTATGGTGAAACTCTTCTTAATTAAGGCGTTTGCAGGGGAAAATTTCTTTGAAATCGCTTAATTTTCACAGTTTTCAAAAATGCTTTTTAGTTATTTCTGTGGGCAAAGCTATCACGGCGCTCTATGCTCCACAAGACCGTCCGCCCACATTTATTTAAGAGCGATGAGCTATGAATAGATGATTTTCATCTTAGAGGGGCTGTAATACTTAACCGCCCTCTCGTCCACCTGAACTGTCATATCCCTGCACTGCTCCCTGACAAAGGCGTTGAACTCATCTGTTTTCAACAGGTTTACCACCGTCTGTCTCAAGGAATCGTACTCCCCTTGGGAGGAATAGGTGGGTACTTTTTGAAAGACCAAATAATATTCGTTGGTGTCGTAGACGGTACATTCATTTTCTTTTAAACTGTCCACCAATTTGGCAAATTCCTCTTCTACATTGCCATTTGCCTTGTTTAAATAGCTGTCAAGCATAAACTTTTCGCCATTTGAAAAATCTGCCGTACTGCCTAAAAGCGCCCCGGCTTTAGACATATATTTGCCTGCCGCCGCCGCCATATCCATTCCGCCGCTCACTTCACTCACTGCCTCTTGCGCCATAGTTTTCAGCTCTTGGAGCTGATTTTCATTAGGGGGGGTGCCGTCATCGTTCACCTTGGCTATCTGGAAGCCTTGTATACGGCTCAAATTCTCTTTTAAGTAATCCTTGACCACCTTTGAGGGAACCTCTTTTTCTCCCCCTAAAGAATATATATCGTTGAAAACCCTTTGATTTTTATAAAGATAGTGGAGGTAATCAAAATAATACTGTTTTTCCACTCCGCTCTCGCCGTATGCACCGCCCACTGTGTCCCACACAGAAGCGCCCACCGAGGCGATATATTCCTCTTCTTTTTCGGAGATTTCCATACCCCTGTTTGCAAATTCTTTATCTATATAACAATACTCTTTTAAGTTTTCCACGGTCTTGTTATTTATCCACTCTTCACCGCTGACCCCTTCAATGGTCGCCCCTGTGATGTCCGTGGTGATGCCCTCGTCCTTCTCGTCAAGACTCATCTCCGCCTCGATATAAGCGCACATCTGCGCCACCAAATATATCCCCGGAGGAATTTGCCTATCGTCAATCTTTACAACCCAGGCGTATTCTTTTGCACTGCAACCGCTGGCAAGGGAGCAGAAAACACCTGCCACCATCAGCGGAATTATAACTTTTTTAATCAGCAATTGAACACCCCCAAATCTGTAACTGCATTTTCTCTTCGCAGCCTACCTAAACATCATACAAAACATTTGTGTTAAATTATTGTACATAGTTTGTTAACAGTAACTTTCATACTTTTCTTATAAAAAATACTTCGTTATTTTTTTGGGGGCTTGGTTTTACTGCTTTGGAATAAGATTTTTTTTCATAGTTTGGAGCATATTTTTCATAACCGTGAGGGGCTCTTCTTCCGGTGGGATTTGAGCTGCTATAAAAGGCTTGCTCGCCGAGTTTATATTGATTTTATACTTGATTTCCTTGAGAAAATCAAGGGTGTTCAGCCCTGCATACTCCTCGCTATAAAAAATTATGCTGTCTTTTCGCTGAACCACCTCGGTTATCCCTATGCTCGCCGCCGTCACACGCAGTAAAGAGACCTCCACAAGACCCATAACGCTGGTGGGAACATCGCCGTATCTGTCCACAAATTCGTCAAGCAAGTCGGAGATATCCTCCTCACTCTCAATGGAGGCAATCCGCTTGTACGCCTCAATTCTGTTCTGTGTACCCGATATATATTTGTCGGGGATAAAAGCGTCTGTGGAGATGTCTATCAAACAGTCGCTCTTTTGAGTTTTCACCACTTCTCCACGCTCCACGGCAATCGCCTGATTTAAGAGCTTGATGTATAAATCATAGCCGATAGATGCCATAAATCCGCTCTGGGTGTTTCCTAAAATACTGCCGGCACCACGGATTTGCAGGTCACGCATGGCGATTTTGAACCCTGAGCCAAAACTGGTAAATTCCTTTATTGCGTTCAGCCTCTTTATCGCCACCTCGGTGAGCACCTTGTCTTTTCTGAAGGTGAAGTATGCGTAAGATTTTCTGGTGGAGCGCCCTACACGCCCCCTGATTTGATAGAGCTGAGAAAGCCCCATTCTGTCGGCATCTTCAATCACCAAAGTGTTGCAGTTAGGCACATCTATGCCTGTCTCAATGATTGTGGTGCAGACTAAAATATCGATTTCCCCATTCATAAGCTGCCGCCAAACGGTGGACAGGCTGACCTCGTCCATCTGTCCGTGGGCTATGCCAATCCTTGCCTCAGGCGCCATTTTTTGCACTCTTTGGGCGCATAAGTCAATAGTTTCCACCCGATTGTGGAGATAATAGCACTGACCGCTGCGGTTGATTTCACGGTTTAAAGCCAAGGCTATTGCGCTCTCATTGTACTCGCTCACATAGGTTTCAATGGGTATTCTGTCAAAGGGGGGCTGTTCTATTGTAGACATATCCCGTATGCCATTTAGCGCCATACTCAAGGTGCGTGGAATAGGCGTGGCGGACAGGGTGAGCACGTCCACCCCGTGAAATCCCTCCACCAATTTTTCCTTATGAGATACGCCAAAGCGCTGTTCTTCATCTATTATAACAAGACCTAAATTTTTGAATTTGACACTTTTTTGTATGAGGGCATGGGTGCCAACCACTATGTCCGCCACTCCGCTGTTTATATCTTTTATGGTCTGTTGTCTCTGCTTTGGGGTTCTAAAGCGTGAGAGCAACTGGATATTTATAGGGAAATTTTCCATTCTTTGGGTGAGGGTGTTGAAGTGCTGCCAAGCCAAGACCGTGGTGGGTACCAATAGCGCCACCTGTTTTGAGTTCATCACCGCTTTAAAGGCGGCACGAAGGGCGACCTCCGTTTTTCCCACCCCCACGTCTCCGCACAAGAGCCTCTCCATGGGGCTTTGGCTCTCCATATCCTTTTTTATTTCGGCTATGCTCTTGAGCTGGTCTTGAGTCTCCTCGTAAATAAACCTCGCCTCAAAATCCTTCTGCCATTCGCTGTCCGCTTCAAACGCAAAGCCCTGCGCCCTCTCTCTTTGGGCGTAGAGCATTATCAGCTCCTTTGCCATCTCTTGGGTGGCTTTTTTGGCACGCTGTTTTGTCCTGTTCCAAGTTTCAGAGCCTAATTTTGAAAGGGTGACCTTTTCGTTGTCCTGAGAATAGGTGTACCTGCTCACCAAGTCAAGCTGGGTGACGGGGACGTAAAGGCTGTCCTGCCCTTGAAATTTTATGAGCAAATAATCCTTTGTGACCCCCTGCATACTCACATTGTGTATGCCGTCATAAACGCCTATGCCATAGTTTTGGTGGACAACATAGTCGCCCTTGGAAATTTGGTCAATAGAGGTGAGGGCGTTTTTATCTTTCTTCTTTTGGGTTTTCTGCTTTGCCACGTCAAGTTTTCTGCCTGTGATAAGGCAGAGTTTTTGGGCGGAAAGCTCAAATCCCTGCTGGGTATGCCCCGAACAAGTCGCCACCATACCCGGGCTTAAAAGGGTATCTTTTTCTATATACAGGGCGTTTATCCCCATATCTTTTAAATCCGTAGCCAGTGTTTGCGCCGATTTTTTTGTGCCTGCAAGAACCAATATTTTATAGTCCTGCTTTATCAGCTGCTCAATATCCTCCCTGAGCACCTTGTATTCTCCGCCCCAAGAGGGGAGCATATGACAGGAGAAACTGATGATTTGAGACAGAGAAAAATCCGCCGTGGTTCTCACAAAATCCTCGGCGATAACCGTGGGAACTGTCTTTGAAAGGGAGAGTAAAAAGGAGAGAGGGGCGTAATACTCCTCCATATTTTTTCCGATTATCCCCTCGGTGAGCAGCGCCTCTATGTCCTGATTCATCTGCCAAGTCACGTTGGCATAAGTCTCTTTGACTGCGCTGTAATCGTCCAAAAATATAATAGGGTCTTCT
>JAVVVT010000036.1:0-13717 GCA_036652515.1 Oscillospiraceae bacterium | reverse complement strand
ACAGTAAGGCTGTCTGCCCCTAATTTTTTAAAGTATTTGACCGTTTTTTTCAGCTTTTTATCAGACTTATTTTCAATTTCCGTTAGGGAATATTTTTGGTTTATATATCTAACCGTCGCCTCCGCCATCTTTTTTTCTTCTCGGGTTTTTTCCACACTTTCAGGCAGTGGGATAGACAGATACAGCTTTTCATTAAGCTGTTCCCTTGTGAAAATCTTGCATTTTGACAGTAAATTTTTATGGCTTATAATCTGGGGCAGATACTTTTTTACCGTCATCTGCTTAGGGGGATTTAAAAAAGTGTCCTTGGTTTTAACCCACTCTAAAACCTCTTTTTTTACCTCTTCGTCCTCAGTCTTTCCGCTGAGATAAATCGCCTGATTTATGTTTAAAAATTCTCCGCCACTCTGCAAAATATTGTAAAAAAATCCGTCCTCTATGTTATAATCCGGACTATTATTTACAAAATCCGAAAATTTCTGTACAGAAAGCTCCCGTGCATTTGTTGCACAGGAGCTTAATATTGCGCAAAATAGTAGCAATGCAAGCAGTTTTTTCTTCATAAAAACCTCGTGATATACTCATTTGGTTTTATTATAATACAAATTTGCTTAAAATTCAAACTTTATTCTGCCGCATTTTCAAATTGGCTCTCATAAAGTTTTGCATAAAATCCGCCATTCTCTATGAGCTGTTGGTGGTTGCCCACCTCCACGATATGCCCGTCGTTCATAACTATTATCTTATCCGCATCTCGTATGGTTGAAAGTCGATGAGCTATGACAAAACTGGTGCGGTTTTCCATAAGTCGCTGCATCGCCTGCTGAATTTGAACCTCGGTACGGGTGTCCACGCTGCTGGTCGCCTCGTCCAAAATAAGTATCTTTGGATTTTGCAAAAATGCACGAGCTATGGTTATCAGCTGTTTTTGTCCTTGAGAGATATTTGAGGTCTCCTCATTCAGCTGGAAATCGTAACCCTTTGGCAGTGACCTGACAAAGTGGTCCACCTGACCGATTTTAGCGGCTCTGATAATCTCTTCATCGCTTGCCTCGGGCTTTGAGTAAGCTAAATTTTCTTTTATCGTACCCTTGAACAGCCAAGTGTCCTGCAAGACCATTCCAAACATCTGTCTTAAATCATTTCTTGCAAAATTATTTATATTTATTCCGTCAATCAAGATTGCGCCGCTGTTTAGTTCATAATATCTCATAAGCAGTTTTACAATGGTTGTTTTTCCTGCGCCGGTAGGTCCGACTATGGCTATTTTTTCTCCCGGATTTACCACTAAATTAAAGTCATCAATAATTATTTTATCTTGAGTGTAACCGAATTTTACATCTTGGAAGGTCACTGTACCCTTGATATTTTCAGTGGGAACCTCATCGCCCTTATCCTGCTGTTCCTCGGGCTGGTCCAAGAAATAGAACACCCTCTCACTGCAAGCCATTGCTGATTGAAGCATTGTTGAGATGTTGGCAATCTGCTGTATAGGCTGGTTAAAGTGTCTGATATACTGGATAAATGAGAGTATTCCGCCCACTGTGATACTGCCGCTGTTGGTCATCTGTGCGCCTAAAATACAAACTAAAATATATCCCACATTGGATATAAATCCTGTGATAGGCATCATCAAATGGGAGGCGACTTGACTCTTCCAACCATTTTCACGCAGCTGCTCGTTATACACTTCAAAATCCGCCACAGACTGTTTTTCCATATTGAAAGATTTTACCACGATATGGGCGGAGAGCATCTCCTCCACATGGCCATTTACCTGTCCCAAGGATTTTTGCTGTTTGCGGTAGAGTGGCTGGCTTATTTTTACCACCCTTGATATGACAAACATTGATATGGGTATCATTGCAAAAGCGATAATAGTAAGCTGCCAAGAGATAGATAACATCATCACAATCGTGCCGATAATCATAGTGATAGAGGAGGCAAATTGCGTGAGGGTTTCTCTTATGGACTGATTTATGGAGTCCACATCGTTTGTTATCCTTGAAAGCACGTCGCCTGTGCTGGTTTTATCAAAAAAGCTCAATGGCAGACGATTTATCTTCTCATCTATATCACGTCTGAAACGATAGGTGATATTGTTGGAAATCTTCGCCATTGTAAAGCCCTGTGCCACGGAAAATACATAGGATATCAAATATAATCCGGTGAGGGTGAGGACTATTTTTAAAAGTGCTCCGTAGTCAATGACTATTGAGCCTATGACTAGAGAATTTTCAACTGCGGAATAAAGTATATCCGTGCCTGCGCCCAAAACTTTAGGTCCTATGACCTTGAATAGGCTGGACAGAGATGCCAAAACCATAACAAAGATAATTCCCACTTTATAAGCGCCTAAATATTTTACAAACTTTTTGAAAGTATCAGAAAAATTCTTCGGTTTTTCGCCGCCACGCATCATCATACGTCCGCCGCCGCCACCGCCGCCTCCGCCCGGTCTCATAGGCATAGCAGGAGCTGTTTGAGTGTCTGCTTTTCTTGTCTGTGCCATATTCTACACCTCCTCTTTCGAAAGCTGGCTGTAAGCAATCTCTTTGTATTCCTCACAGCTTTCAAGCAATTCTTTATGGGTACCCTTGCCTACAATACGGCCTTTATCCATAACAATTATGGAGTCCGCATTCATAATGCTCGCCACCCTCTGACCTACAATAATGATTGTGGAGCCTGAAAGGCTGTGGTTTAAAGCCTTGCGCAAATTCAAATCCGTGGTGAAGTCCAGCGCCGAAAAGCTGTCATCAAAAATGTATATAGGTGCTTTTTTAATGATTGCTCTGGCTATGGACAGCCTTTGTTTTTGTCCCCCTGACACGTTTGTACCGCCTTGGCTGATGAGCGCCTCATACTTTTGCTCATTTGCCTCCACAAAAGTTTTTGCCTGAGAGATTGCAGTGGCTTCCTCTATCTCTTCATCGGTTGCATCAGCTTTGCCCACTAACATATTTGAGCGTATTGTTCCGCTGAAAAGGACGCTCTTTTGCGGTATGGTCCCCACCAAGTCACGCAAGTTTTCAATACCCATATCACGGACATCGACCCCATTTATAAGCACCTGCCCCGAAGTGACATCGTAGAGTCTGGGTATTAAATTAAGCACGCTGGTTTTGCCGCAGCCGGTAGAGCCGATTATTGCGGTGGTCTGCCCTGGCATCGCTGTGAAATTTATATCCTCAAGTGCGTTTTCTTGACTGTTTGGATAGGAGAAATACACGTTTTTAAACTGGACTTTGCACGCTCCCCGCTCCACAAATGTGGGCTGGCTTTTTTCTACAATAGTATTTTCTTTGTCCAATATCTCGGCGATACGGTTCACCGAAACCATAGCTCTGGGTATCATAACAAAGATTTGAGATATCATCATAAACGCTTCCATTATATTGCCAGAATACTGGATAAACGCCATCATATCACCCACTAAAAGCCGACTTTGGGCTATTTTAGCCGCTCCCGCCCATATGATTACCACAGGGACCATAGTCTGCAAAAGTCCTGTGCTGGGGCCCATAACGCTCATAATTCTGTTGACATAAAGGTTGTTGTTTTTATATTCTTCATTTGCCACGTCAAAGCGTTCCTGCTCATACTTCTGTTTTGAAAAAGCACGCACCACCATAAGCCCCTGCAAGCTTTCACGGGCGACCAAGTTTAGACGGTCAACCAATGCCTGTATTATTTTAAATTTAGGCAGTGCAAAGGTGTATATGACACTGATTAATCCTATGACCAAAATGACGCTCAAAACATTTATCCACGCCATTGAGGGCGCCTTGTTCAGAGCCATAACAACTCCGCCTATCCCCATAAACGGCGCAAAAACTATAATTCTTATCCCCATTGTAAGCATCTGCTGAACTTGCTGTACGTCGTTGGTGGTTCTGGTTATAAGTGATGCCGTGGAGAATTGGTCAAACTCTTGGCTTGAGAAACTCTCGATTTTAGTGAAGATTGTCTTTCTTAAATCCCTGCCAACTCCTGTACCCAGTCTTGCGTTGCACAGCTGTACGCTCAGGGCAATCAAGCTTGTTATAACCGCCAAAATAAGCATTTTAGCGCCCATTGTGTAGATGTAATGGAGTTGCTCGGCTTTTAATGCCTCCACCATTACACTTGAGCCTGCTCCGGCGATTTTTTGAGTATATCCCTGTATGCCCACGTTGACTATCTGCGACATTATATTAGGTAACATAAGGTTGCAATATGCCTGCGCCGCCAACAGGATAATCGATGCCGCAAGCAAGCCCAAATACGGCTTGACGTGTTTGACTATATGCTTCATATATCTTTGCCTCCTTGATTTTCAAGTTGATTTTCTAAGCAAACCCTAAACTCTTCTAATAGGTTGTACATCTGTAAAGTTTTTTCTTCACTGAGCTCCACCGTCGCCTGATGGAATTTGTCGATAAACAGCCTGTAATTATCGTCCACCACCGCCTTGCCTGGTTCTGTGACGTAAATATAGGTCACACGTCTGTCTGTCTCACTGGCTTTTCTTAGAATATATCCTTTTTCTTCCAATTCATACAGTCGCTTTGAGACCGTAGGAAGGGCGATACCCATATGCTTTGCCACCTGACTGGGCATAGCCCCCTGTGGAAAATGGTTGAGTATCATTCTGAGCATACGCCAATCGCTGAAATTTTGCTCGATGCCATTGTGCATAGCTCTGGTCAAGCGACTTATGGTGCGCAAGCTGGTCATAGTGCGCTCTGTCAATTCTTTTTCTTCCATTGCCATTCCTTTCTTTAAAGTTAATTGCTATAATAGTTAATCTTTGTAACTATTATATGCTCTAACTATTAGTCTTGTCAATAGCTTTGTGAAGATTTTGCGAAAAAATTTTTACTTTTTTATCAAAGCCTTTTTTGAGCCGAATTATTGGGTAACTTCAATGCCTCTTGAGGGGCTTTTTCCCATAGCTCAGGAAGCCTGTCCCAGGTGCGTTTTGGCAAAAAGTTCATTCGGCAACGTGGGTTTGCTCTGTCTTTTATGGCGATAGTGTCATAAAATTGCTTCCACAGCCTTTGAGTTTCAAGCTCACTAAGTTCCACCGGAGGGAGCTGAATATCCTTTACATAAATAATTTTCCACTGATTATTTGAATAGATGAGAGCCTGATGATTGCTCTCATCGTAAATCATAAAGCTCTCATTGGCAAACCTCTCACTGAAATGGTGAGCGAGGAGGGGCAAAATTTGATTTTCCGGCTTTATGGAGGCGATATAAACGTCCCCCGCCTTATAAAATCGCACAATCCCAAGGTACAGCCGCTGTTCACGCAGTAGATGAACCCACGCTTTCTGCAACACATCAACAGTGTCGTCAGTGAGCATCTGTCTGATTTTTCCGCCTATTTTAAACCCTTTTTCAATGTATCGCAGCATATACATCTCTCTGCCTTTTAAGCGGGACAAAAAACAGTCCTGCAAAAACTCAAGGCTCTCAAGGGAAATTTTGTTTTCAATTGCCCCCCTCACCTTATTTGCCTCCTGCTCTATGGTCTCTATCTCTATGAAGCCATAGAACGAGGGCGTAAAATTATCCTGAGAGATGATATCAACGGGTTTTAAGGGGTTGTAATAATAATTGTATACACAGCAAAGAAACCCCATGAAACTTCCGTCATATAGATAGTTTACATCTGCCCGCTCAAGCATTTCATCACGTCCTCTCCTGTGGGGTTAAACAGGTTTAATTCAGGCGAAAACATACTCATCTGCTCTGTATTATTCATCAGTCTATTATTTTCTTTTGAATAAGAGGAGAGGAGAAACTGTGTCGCTTTCTCTTTATCAATGGAGATATAAGGGGCGGTTTTGCCCTTGCAGGTTATGAAAAACTGGGCTCGTTTCAGCACCACGCCTAGCTTTTTCAGCCCGTCAAAATCAAGGTATGCCACCCGTCTTGCACTCACAATCCGCCTTGCACCCGTCACCCCTATGCCCGGCACACGCAAAAGCATTTCATAAGGTGCGGTGTTTACTTCACAGGGGAAAAGCTGCATATTGTTCAGCGCCCAGTTACATTTTGGGTCTAAAAATGGGTTGAACATTGTATTTTCATCGTCTAAAATTTCTTCTGCCCTAAAGCCATAGTAGCGCAAAAGCCAATCTGCCTGATATAGGCGATGCTCACGCAAAAGAGGCGGTTTTGTGTCTGTGGAGGGCAACATTCTGTCGTTATTTATGGGGATATACGCCGAGAAAAACACCCTTTTCAAGCTGTATTTATCGTATAACCCTTGGGTCAAACGCAAAATTTGCAGGTCGCTCTCAAGGCTGGCGCCCACTATCATCTGGGTGGATTGTCCAGCCGGCGCAAACTTAGGCGCATGGCGATAGACCACCAAATCCTGCTTTGATTGAATGGACTTCTGCTGAATTGTGCGCATGGGAGTGAGTATGTTGCTCTTGCTTTTTTCAGGTGCCAATTTTTGCAAACTCGCCTCGCTTGGCAGCTCAATATTAACGCTCACCCTGTCCACCAACAAACCCAATTGGTCGATGAGCTCCTGGGAGGCGCCGGGGATAACTTTGGCGTGAATATACCCGTTGAATTTATACTCGTTTCTCAGCAAGTCTGTGCATTTTATAATCAGCTGCATTGTGTAGTCGGGGCTTTTAAGCACCCCTGAAGAGATAAACAAGCCCTCAATGTAGTTTCGCTTATAGAAATCAATGGTCAATTCCGCCAGCTCTCGTGGAGTGAAAGCTGTGCGTTTTACATCGTTGCTCTTTCTGTTTATGCAAAAAGCGCAGTCGTACTCGCAATAATTTGTAAACAAGACTTTAAGCAGAGAAATGCACCTTCCGTCCGCCGCCCATGAATGGCAAACCCCTGCCGCCACAGCGCTTCCCACGCTGCCGCCTCTGCCCCTCTGGGCTCCGCTTGAAGTGCAGGCAGCATCATATTTTGCAGCGTCGGTCAAAATTGTCAATTTTTCATAAATGTCCATATAAACCAGCTTTTTATTTTAATTTTAACACTTTAAAGTTGTTTTTACAAGTGATTTAACAACTTTTAGTTGTGTTTTTTCGATTATTTATTGAAGTTGAAAAAAATGTCAATAGATGTTATACTATTTGACATAAGTAAATATTTAACTGATTTTGTCGGAGGAATTATGGCTATACAAATTGTAAAAGAATATTTTAACACGCTGAATATGGGCGATAAAGTTTTGGAGTTTACCACTTCCAGCGCCACTGTGGAGCTGGCTGCAATAGCGCTAAACGTAGAGGGGGCAAGGATTGCCAAAACTATGTCCTTTAAAAAAGATGATGGGTGCATTTTGGTAATCACCGCAGGTGATGTTAAAATTGACAACGCCAAATTTAAACATACGTTTGGTATGAAAGCTAAGATGCTCACCGCTGATGAGGTGGAGGAACTGGTGGGGCACGCCGTGGGCGGAGTTTGTCCTTTTGCTGTAAAAAGCACCGTCGTAGGCATTTATATTGACCAGAGCGTCAAGCGCTTTGACACTGTATTCCCTGCCTGTGGTTCATCAAACAGCGCAATTGAGCTATCCTGTGATGAGCTGTTTAAGTACAGCAAAGCAGACGAATGGGTGGACGTTTGCAAGCCCAAAGAATAATTGCGGCAGAGGGCTACCATAGGTCTTAGGCGAACCTGTTTCTATTTCTAAAGAGCTTTGTTATAAAAGACTAAAATTATACAAAAAAATCCGTGCTGAAAAGACTTTTTCAAGTCCACATCAGTACGGATTTTATCTTTGTTTTAATAGGTTCTTAGCCTATGTTTTACCTCTTGGATAACGGTATTTTGTGCAAGAGCTTATCTTTATATTAATAGTTTCTTACCCACCAGCTTTTACTCTACTTTTATGGGAAAATTGGGGAATTTCAACGCAGTTTTTTAACCACTCAGCCCTTAATCTACTTTTATAGCGGCTCAATCCACCCTTTTATCGTGGTATTTGTATGCGTTTATAATCCTCACAATAGATGCCACCAAAGACACCCCCACAGCAATAGCTCCTGCTATGGCAAAGGTGTTCAGCCCTTTTTCAAGAAACATCGCCGTGTTGCCCTTGATACAGTATTCCATTGTGTAGTAGATGCCACCACCGGGTACAAGGGGCAAAATCCCGATGATTAAAAACACGGTTACAGGAGTTTTAAACCACCTTGCCATAAGCTCGCTGAAAATCGCCACCGCCACTGCCGCAAACAAGTTTTGCATAATGACAGCGCCTGTGCCTGCGCTCAAAAGGTAGACAAACCAGCCTATTGCCCCGCCTAAACTGGACATAAAAGCTATGTATGGGTCTTTTAAATTGTAAACCACGCAGAATGCCATACACGCCATAAACGCATAAAAACAAGGTATGAGATATTTCATCATATGGCACCTCCCATAACTCCTGCCACTGCGGAGAGGGTTAAAGCTATGCCGATTGCGATAGACGTCGCCACTAACAATACCTCGGCTATCTTGGTGGTGCCTGTGATGATATCCCCTGCTATAATATCACGCATAACATTTGTTATGGCAACCCCCGGCACCAACATCATAATGGCACCTATTATCACCTTGTCTATATTTTGTGCAAAGCCCGAATAAACCCCCGTGACAGCTATAAGGGCGATGATTGCCCCGGATACCACGTTGGAGAAAAATATATTTGATTTAACTTTACTCATAAATTCAAGACAATATTTTGCAGATACTCCCCCTGCAAAAGCAACCACGGCATCTTGATAATTTCCGCCCCAAAAAAGGCAAAAGAAAGCCGATGCCATACCATAGGATAGTACCGTGGCATAAAACCCATAGGGCTTTAGGTTGTTTATATCCTCAAGTTTATCATAGATGAGAGACAGGTCGGGTTTTACTTTACAGGCGTAGCGGCACAAATCATTTATCTTGTGCATTTTATCCATATTTTGAGATATGGACTTCACCCTTTCAAGCTGGGTGAAGGGCACTCCGTCCACTTCGATTGTGACAATTATGGTTGCCGGAATTGCAAAAATCTGTGCGTTTTTAATGCCATACGCTTTAAGGAAAAAGTTAATGGATTCCTCCACCCTGTACACTTCTCCCCCATTTTCTAACAATCCTCTGCCTAATTTGCAGGCTATTGATAGTATTTGTTCTTTTGATTGTGTCATAACCCCTCTTTGATATTGATTTATCGGACGGTTTATTATATACTTAAAGCATAATTTAATATAATAAAATAAGTATACTATAAAGGTGAAAAATAAACAATGGAACTAAAAGAAAAATATACTCTACCCAAGGGAAACGATACCTGTTGCCATATCTGCGCCCTGTGTAAAAATCCCTGTGAGCAAAGATTTGACTGCACAGGGGCTTGCGGCGGTTGCCCTCACCCTTGCTGGGCTGACCCTAATGTCTATTATGTAAAACAAGACAAATAGTTTTTATGTCTTTTTTAAAATTGGCTTTCCAAGGAAAAACACGATGTTAGAAGCACCGTGTTTTTTTGTTGTACAAAGTTAAATTGTTATATATGTGCCAATCCCTTGAGCCTTTGCCGCCTTGTAAATCATATTGGCGGCGGCGATGTCCTCTACGGAAATTCCCACGGACTCAAAGATTGTTATGGCTTTATCGCTCTGTCTTCCTGCCGCTTTACCTAAGAGCACCTGACCAATTTCGGTGATTTCGGCTTTGCCTTTCAGCTCTCCGTTTGCATAAGGGATAATCAAATCCCCTGCATCACGTCCTGCCGCCTGCGCCCAGTCCACAAAAATATCTGCCATACTCACCGCTATTCCGTCAATTTCTCTTGAGCTTCCACTGCAAGCGCCCACAGCGTTTATATGCGCACCCTCACGGAGCCATTCGCCCTTGAGAATGGGCTCTGTGCTCTTTGCAGGTGTAGTGGTGCAGATAATATCGGAATTTTCCACTGCGGCTTTTGCCGTGGCACAGGGGATAAACTCTACCTTGGGATACTCTTTTGCCAGCTCTTCACAGGCATTTACACTCGCCGCCATAAATATATCCCACATATAAACTGTTTTTATATCCCTAACTGAAATCATAGCTTTGACGTGGGCTTTGCCCTGTTTTCCGCTGCCTAAAATCGCCAGTGAAGCGGCATCTTCCTTTGCCAAAAGCTCACTTGCCACCGCACTGGTAGCAGCTGTTCGAATGACGGTTATCAGCTCTGCGTCCACAATCGCCAAAAGCGCACCGGTCTCAATGTCAAACAGGGGGATTATGCCCTGATTGGTTTTTTCTTTTGCCGTCTTTGCCCCGGGAAAGATTATCACCTTTGCCCCCGTCACATTTTCGCTCATCAGCGATGCGGGCATATTGGCAAGGGTATTGCCGCTGTCGTGGGCTATCATTGAGCGCTGAAGCATCTTAACTTGACCTAAGCTAACCGCCTTCAAGGCTTCTGCCATAGCAGGCATACAGCCCTCTATACTGAGGACTTTGGCACATTCATCACGGTTTATAATCAATGTTTCTCCCATAATTGCCTCCTGAAATTCAAGTATATTCCACTTTTAAAGTGGCTGTTTTACACTGTTTTAAATTTTAATTTTGCTCCATTTGCCTGTGCGGAAACGCATACCGTTGAGTATACAGCGGACGGTCTGATCCAAAAGAGTGCCTATCCATGCGCCGATTAAGCCAAATCCCAACGGGTAGCAGAAAATCCACGCCCCCAAAGGACGGATAATTGTCACGCAGATAAACGCCACCATAGCCACAAATTTTGTGTCTCCCGAACCCTTTAAAACTCCGGCTGTGATGACCTGCCTGATTTGTAGGAACACCTGTACCGCTAAAATTTTTGTTATTATTCCGCCGTAAAATATAATTTCCGGATCATCGGAGAAAAGCTTGAAGAGCGAGCTGCCGAAGATGACAAAAAATGCCGACAGCCCAAAGGAAAAGGTCATACCAAAGTGCTGACACGCACCTCCGTACACCGCCGCCAAGTCCTCCCTCTTTGCCCCTAAACTCATACCTACCAAGCTCACCGCCGCCACATTAAACCCATCTCCGAAAGCAAAGGAGAGGTTCATACAGTTCATTCCGATTTGGTGTGCGGCATAAGCCGTGGTGCCAAGACGTGCCACAATCATTGTAAAAAGCATAAAGCCTACACGCATAAAAACTTGCTCCGCCATAGTGCTGGTGGATAAATCAAAGATTGAGCGCAAGGTGCGTTTGTCGAATTTTATGCCCTCTGTATAAAAAATATACAGGTAGCTCTCGGGCTGGCATATAGAGGCTATTGAAATCACGCAAGCGCAAGCGCTGCCGATTATTGTGGCGATTGCCGCCCCTCTCACTCCAAGAGCAGGAAAGCCAAAATGTCCCTCTATGAGCAGATAGTTAAACACTATGTTGACCCCGTTGGATATCATATTGGTGCGCATTGCAATCTTGGTGTGTCCCGCACCCCTTTGGGCTGCGTTTATGGTCATTGATATAAGCTGAAAAAATGAAAATCCCATTATAATTCTAAAGTATTCCATAGCAGGACCGATAGTGTCTGCCTGTGCGCCCACAAGCTTTAACAGAGGCTCTGCAAAGCCCACAAAGGTGGTTATAACCACCACCAAGAGCACGGACATTATAATGAGCACCTGTTTCAAGGTGCGGTTTGCGGCGTCCCTGTCGTCCTCGCCACGTCTCCTCGCCACCAGTGCCGAGGTTGCCACGTTCAGAGAAATAAAAAATGCAAAGCCCAAAAATTTGGGCTGATTTGTCAATCCCACCGCAGCGATTGCGTATGTGCCTAAGTTTGAAACCATCATACTGTCGATGAAAGAGACCAGTGACACCAAAAAGGACTCCACAACTGCCGGCCAGGCGACGTTGACGGTTTTTCTCACGATTTCTGCGCTGGTAGGCAGGTCTCCCTTTGCCTCAAATCTGCCTAAAAGCTTTTGAGGTTCAAAAAATTTAAGATATAGTTTGTAAATATGTAACATCTTCTCTCTAATATATTTATGTTTCCCAAGGTGAAATTCTTCGGGTAAAGCTCTCCTACCTCAACTTAAAATAACACCTTTCAAGTATACTACTTTATTTGACATCTTTCAATAATGTTATATTTGTGAAAATTCATTTATTGCCTTTAAATATCATCAGCCTTTGTGGGTGAATTTTTTCATATATCCACAGGTTTGGCACAGTGGCTCAAGGGCTCGCCTTTGAGAAAACCCGTCGAACAACCTAAGCGCACGCTCACTGTGCAAAATATCCTCTAAGTCCGAGGAAAAAATATTGCCTAAGACGATATTTCCCTCGCTGTCTAAGCAACAGGGCACAAGGTCTCCGTTTACTAAAATTGCCACCTGATTTCTCAGCCCATAGCAAAATCCCTCACAAACTTCCCCTTTGCTCTTTGTGATATCAGGCCACTGAAAATGCTCTGCCATACCGATGTAAATATTGTCTTTCAATTTCAAATTATGCTTGCGACTGTTGGAGCTCTGCCCTTTTAAGAACTTGTCCGCCAGCTCTTGAGACAAATCAAAATTCAGCTGAAAATAATCTTGCAAATAGGCGATAATCTGCCCGTTAAGTCGGTTTACATCATAAAGGCTATCGCTGTCCATATTCCAAAGCCTCAGCTCCACAATGGTCTTGCTCTCCATCGCTTTTTTGCAAAAATCCAGCACCTGCTCAAGATAGCTTTGCATATTTTCATCTAAACTATTAGCCTCAAAACTGTGCAAAGACACCGAGACCATTCTAACTGCCACCTGCAATATCACCTCTCCCTGTGCTTTAAGAAGGGTGCCGTTGGTGGTGATATTCGTCTTTATATTTCTCTGTTGACACACTCTGATAATATTTGCAAAATCAGGGTGGGCTGTGGGCTCCCCCATAACGTGAAGATAGACATTATCCGCCCTATCCCCCACCTTATCTATAACCTTTTCAAAATCTTCCACCGACATAAATTCAAGCTTGCGGTGAGTTTTTGGGCAGAAAGAACAGCTCAAATTACAGCTGTTGGTTATCTCTATATAAACTTTTTTAAATTTTTTCATATATATCCTTTTTCCTTATATTATTGCCTTATATATGATACAATTATTTTTCTTACAGTGCAAGCTTTTAAGAGTTAGGCGCTGAATTTCATCGATAAAAATATACAGCCTAACGAGCAGGTAAGCAAAACGAATTTCTCATTTTGCCCCCTACTCGCAAGGACTGTATGGTAAATTAAAGGAACTATATTCTGCTTATGCCAAGTCTTATGGCTTCTTGTGCCACCGCATTGGCGACCACGTCGGCGACCGCCGGATTAAACGGGTCCGGAACGATATAATCTGCTCTCAGCTCCGCATCGCTCACCACTGAGGCTATGGCTTTTGCCGCTGCAATCTTCATGCTCTCGGTGATATCCGTGGCTCTGACTTTCAGTGCTCCCTTGAATATTCCCGGGAAAACCAACACGTTGTTTATCTGATTTGGAAAATCGCTTCTGCCTGTGCCCACGATATACGCACCTGCTTTTATGGCGACGTCTGGCATAATTTCAGGGGTTGGGTTTGCCATTGCCAAGATTACAGGTTTTTCATTCATAGAACGAACCATCTCTTCGCTCACCAAATTTCCCTTGGAAACTCCCACGAAAACGTCTGCGCCCTTTAAGGCATCTGCCAAATTACCAGACAATTTTTCTTTGTTGGTGATTTTAGCCATATCTCTTTGAGCATCTGTATTG
>JAVVVT010000035.1:0-13821 GCA_036652515.1 Oscillospiraceae bacterium | reverse complement strand
GTCTTGTTCATAAACTATTCCTCCGTAAATTTTAATAATTATAATACTTTTTTAAAAAATTTACGGTGAGTTTGTCACCTAAGTAAAAATGTGGTACAATTTGTACATAAACAAAAATGAGAGGGAAAATTTATGAATATCTACGACGGGCATCTCCATACCGACCTATCTTTTGACGGCAAAGAAAAGATGGAAAATTATGTGAGAGCCGCTGTAAAAAACGGCGATGAATATTTTATTTCAACAGAGCATGTGGACCTAAAAAGCCATAGCAACAACGGCGATGATATATTGCCCGATTTTATGTTACAGCAAAAGCTTATCAAGGACTTGTCAAAAAAATATCCCATAAATATATTGTTCGGCACAGAGGTGGGATATCGTGAGGATATTGCAAAAAGAAACGCAAGTTTGATAGAAAAATACCCCTTTGATATGGTGATTTTGTCCGTCCATGAAAGCGATGACTACGACGTGGCTATGCCCGAGTTTAAAGGGGAGAGAACCACAGATGAGGCATATGATGAATATTTGAAGCTAATTTACAAAGCTGTGACAGAATTTGACAATTTTGACACCCTTGGTCATATAGACTATGTTTTGCGCTATATTGGACAGACGGATTTATCAAGGCATAAAGAGATGCTGAAAAAGATTTTTTCCGTCCTCATAAAAAAAGGCAAGGCGCTGGAGATGAATACCAAGAGCGTGAGAATGTTCAGCACGCTGTCTTATTCTGAGTACATAATAGACTTATATCTATCCTTGGGGGGAGAAAAATTTACCGTGGGCAGCGATTGCCACCAGCTAAAATACTTCAAAGACGGCATACCTGAGGTGTGCGATATTTTACTGTCTAAAGGCGTAAAAGACCTTTGCTTTTATAAAAATCGCCAAGAGTTCAGAATATCTTTAAAATAGCATATAAAAATGTAAAACTACCATAAAAACTATGTAAATAGTGTAGCTTTTACACAAAATTTGGCAAGTTACACAGTGCATTTTTGCCATTTTTGTATAAAAAACAACTTGAAAAAAATCCTGTAAATGGTAATATATTATAAAGGGGTGATCGCATGGATATTTTAAGCAAAGAGTATACACAGCTTCCGATTTATTTATTCAAAAAAGGCGAGCTTTTCCAGAGCTACGATTTTTTCGGAAGTCACAAAGTTGCAAAAAACAAGTGGGTTTTCAGAGTGTGGGCACCCAAGGCAAAAGCGGTCTCATTGGTAGGTCAATTTAACAAGTGGGACACAGAGCAAAATCCTATGGAAGATATTGAAAAAAGCGGTATTTGGCAGATATGTATCACCAAAGATATGCAGTTTGAGACATATAAATACGCCATTACAGCCCAAAATGATCAGGTGGTAATGAAGAGCGACCCCTATGCCGTACATTTTGAAACAAGACCCGGCACGGCGTCAAAGGCTTACCAGAGCAGTTATAAGTGGGGGGATAAAGATTGGAATAAAAAACCGAAAAATCTTTACGGCAGCCCCATAAACATATATGAGGTTCATCTGTCGGGCTTTATGCGTCATCAAGACGGCAAAACCTTCTCCTATGAGGACAACGCCAAGGCAATCGCAAAATATGTCAAGGAGATGGGTTATACCCACGTTGAGATAATGCCGGTGAGCGAGTACCCGTTTGACGGCTCATGGGGATATCAGGTGGGAGGATATTTTGCCCCCACCAGCAGATACGGAACGCCCGATGATTTTAAATTCTTTATCGATTATCTCCACGAAAATGGCATAGGGGTGATAATGGATTGGGTTCCCGCACATTTTCCCAAAGACGAGTTTGGGCTGTATATGTTTGACGGCTCACCTTGCTATGAACATTCCGACCCACAGATGGCGGAGCACAAAGAGTGGGGCACCATGATTTTTGATTTTGGCAAGAATGAGGTCCAGAGCTTTTTAATAAGCAATGCGCTCTACTGGCTGAAAGAGTATCATATTGACGGCTTGCGTGTAGATGCGGTGGCAAGTATGCTTTACTTAGACTACAATCGCCAGCGGGGAGAGTGGACACCAAATAAAAACGGTGGCAATCAAAACTTAGAGGCGATGGATTTCTTAAAGAAACTCAACACTCAGGTCTTTAAAGAAAAGCCGGATACAATGATGATAGCCGAGGAGTCAACGGCTTGGCCTATGGTCACATACCCTGTGAGCAAAGGGGGCTTGGGCTTCAATTTTAAATGGAATATGGGCTGGATGAACGACATTTTAGACTATATGAAGACAGACCCTTACTTCCGAGCAGGCAACCACAGCAAGATAACTTTTTCATTTATGTACGCTTTCAGCGAGAATTTTATACTGCCTATAAGCCACGATGAGGTGGTTCATATGAAAGGCTCCTTAGTGAATAAAATGCCGGGACAGGAGTATCAAAAGTTCGCAAATCTTCGTGCGTTTTTTGCATATATGATGGCTCACCCGGGCAAAAAGCTTATGTTTATGGGTCAGGAGTTCGGGCAGCTTTCAGAGTTCAGCGAGGAGCGAGAGCTTGACTGGACGTGCCTAAAAGAGCCAATACACCACAGCTGTCAAGCTATGGTCAAGGACTTAAACAAGCTTTACATAGACCAGGCGCCATTGTGGGAGATAGATTTTTCCTGGGAGGGCTTTGAGTGGATAAGCGCCGATGACAACACCCAAAATGTGGTCATCTTTATGCGCAAAGACAAGAGGGGAAAAGCGATTATATCCCTCTCAAACTTCTCAAATGTGGAGTATAAAACATATAGTTTCGGCGTCCCAATCAAAGGCTATTACAAAGAAATTTTTAACACAAATGACGAAAAATACGGCGGTGACGGCATAAAAAATATCCGAGCGGTGCGCAGTAAAAAAGGCAAGATGCACGGCAGAGATAATTTTATAACGGTGGATATCCCCCCTATGTCAACCTTGTATTTCTCCGTTCCGGAAATTAAAAAATAAATATACGATAAATTCGTGACAAAAGAAAGGGAAGGCTTATGAAAGAGTGTATTGCAATGCTTTTGGCAGGAGGTCAAGGCTCAAGACTTTATGCGCTCACACAGACAAATGCAAAACCGGCGGTTTATTTCGGGGGAAAATACAGAATTATCGATTTTCCTCTGTCCAACTGTGTGAACAGCGGAATAGACACGGTGGGTGTTTTGACACAGTATCAACCCTTGGAGCTAAACGAGTATTTGGGCAATGGTCAGCCCTGGGACTTAGACCGTCTGTACGGCGGTGTCCATGTGCTGCCCCCCTATCAAAAAGCCAGCGGAAGCGCTTGGTATAAGGGGACAGCTAACGCAATTTATCAAAATATCAACTTTATAGAGAAGTATGAGCCAAACTATGTTCTGATTTTATCAGGTGACCATATCTATAAAATGGACTATGAAAAGATGCTCACACAGCATAAGGCAAGAGGGGCAGACTGCACCATAGCAGTCCTTGATGTGCCAAAAGAAGAGGCGAGCAGGTTCGGAATAATGACCTGTGAAGAGGACGGCAAAATAATCAAATTTACCGAAAAACCCAAAGAGCCGGATTCCACCTTGGCATCTATGGGCATCTATATTTTCTCTTGGGATAAACTAAAAAAATATCTCATTGCCGATGAGGAGGCAAAGGACACCGAAAACGACTTCGGAAAAAATATAATTCCCGCAATGTTAAGCGATGGAGAAAAGTTGTTTGCCTACAACTTCGAGGGCTACTGGAAAGATGTGGGTACCATAGATAGCCTCTGGGAGGCAAATATGGATTTGCTCAACCCCAGCGTGCCTTTTGATGTCTGGGACAACTCCTGGAAAATCTATTCACGCACCCATAACGTGCCGCCTCAGTACGTTGGAGAAAAGGCCGTGGTAGAAAATTCAATGGTCAGCGAGGGGTGTACGGTAGACGGCTTTGTAGACTTCTCGGTGCTTTTTCAAAATGTGACCATCGAGGAGGGGGCGAACGTCCGTGACAGCATAATAATGCCTAACTCGGTTATCAAAAAAGGCGCAAATGTACAGTACGCAATCATCGGTGAAGACTGCGTGGTAAAAGAAGGCGCCACAGTGGGCCAGCGCCCTGAGAGTATGCAGGATATGGATAAATGGGGCATTGCGGTCTTGGGCAACGGCATCACAGTGGAGGAAAAACTTTCTGTGCCGGCAAAAGCTATGGTTTATTCTGACGTAAAGGAAGGTGAGCGAAAATGACAAAAGGCGATAAAGTTATGGGGATTATCTTCCCAAATATGCACGATGAAGCTATTGGAGAGTTGACGGTGCTGAGAACTACCGCCAGCGTTCCTTTCGGGGGCAGATACCGTTTGATAGATTTTACACTTTCGGCTATGGTGGCGGCGGATATAGACAACGTGGCTATGGTGGTCAAAAGAAATTATGTCTCTCTTATGGACCATGTTGGCTCGGGAAAAGAGTGGGATCTGTCAAGGAAAATCGGGGGACTTAAAATTTTCCCACCTTATGCCGAAGCCGGAACTCACGCATACAAAGGCAAAATTGAAGCTTTAAACGGCATTTTAACCTATATGGAAAACAGCTTGTGTGACACCGTCATACTGGCGGACTGCGGCATAGTCAGCGCCATAGATTATAAAGACGTGCTGGAAAAACACGCTCGCACAGGTGCGGATATCACGGTGGTATACAAAAAAGAAATCATCGACAGATGCTCTGTAAACGACAATGTAACCTTTGAAATGGACGAAAACGAGAAGATTGAAGGGGTTTACATAAACGAGGCGTCGGACAAACCGGCAAACAGCAGTATGTGGTCTTACGTCATAGGAAAAAAATTGCTCATCGAGATTGTGCGCTCTTGCTATAAGCGTGGGCTCAAAAATTTTGAAGAGGACGTTTTGCAAGGCGGACTCAGCTGGCTTAAAGTTTACGGATATGAATACAAGGGATTTATGCGTAGAATTTCCAGCTTGAAATGCTACTTTGATGCAAACCTTGACCTCATTGACAAGAAAAATTTGGATTGCCTATTCTCAAATCACCCGGTCTACACCAAGATAAGGGACGATGCGCCGGTGCGGTATGGCATAGGCAGTAAGGTCAATAAAATAATTGCAGGCGACGGCTGTTACATCGAGGGCGATGTGGAGAACAGCGTGCTGTTCAGAGGGGTAAAGATAGGCAAAAATACCAGTATAAAAAATTGTATACTTATGCAGGACACAGTTGTTGCGGACAATGTCATATTGGAAAATGTTATCTGTGATAAAAATGTTGTGATAAGTGAAGGAAAAAAATTAATCGGAGACATAAGCCATCCGGTATTTGTTGAAAAACGTGCGCAGGTATAAGGAGGATAAGCCCATGAAGATTTTATTTTGTGCAAGCGAGGCGGTGCCCTTTGCGGCGAGTGGCGGACTTGGAGATGTGGCGGGTAGCCTTCCCAAGGCGCTGAAAGACCAGGGAGTGGATATTCGAGTGGTCTTGCCGTGCTATGGACAGATAAAAGAAAAATATGGTGAAGAGCTGACGTTCGTGGAGAGCTTCAATGTTTCTTTGGGCTGGAGAAATCAGTATTGCGGTGTATTCACAATGGAAAAAGACGGTGTTCAGTATTATTTCTTGGACAACGAGTATTACTTTAACCGCAAGGGTGGGCTATATGGCCATTATGACGACGGGGAGAGGTTTGCATTTTTTTCAAAGGCAATCCTTGAAATGTTGGTGCATCTTGATTTTGAGCCGGATATAATTCACACCAACGACTGGCAGACGGCGCTGGTAAATCTTTATATAAATATTTTTTATCGGAATATGCCAAAGTTTTACGGGATAAAAACGGTGTTTACCATACACAATATTCAGTATCAAGGCAAGTATGGCTTAGATATGATAACCGAGCTGTTAGGCGTGCCTGAAAATTGGGCACACCACTTGGAATACGAAAAAACCACAAATTTTATGAAAGCGGCAATAGAAAACGCAGACAAGGTGACGACGGTTTCGCCATCTTACGCACAGGAGATTTTAGACCCCTGGTTCTCACACGGGCTTGACCCGATTTTGCGTCAAAGACAATTTAAAATGTGGGGTATTCTTAACGGAATAGACTACAAGGAGTACAATCCAAAAACAGACAAGCTGATTGTGAAAAACTTTTATCCGGAGGCGTTCATCAAGAACAAAGCCGTGTGCAAAGAGGATTTGCGAAATATATTCGGTCTTGAGGAGAGCGGGGCTCCAATAATTTCTATGGTCACAAGATTGGTGGAACACAAGGGTCTGGACTTAGTAAAAAATGTGGCGGAAAGCTTGATTGAACGTGGATATCAAATGGTGGTTTTAGGCAACGGCGATGTTGTTTATGAAAATTTTTTCAACTATTTGGCATATAAATATCCGGGCAGAGTTGGCGTAAAAATCGGCTTTATCCCCAGCATAGCAAGAAAAATCTATGCCGGCAGCGATATGTTTTTGATGCCAAGTAAATCCGAGCCCTGTGGCTTGAGCCAGATGATAGCACTGCGCTATGGCGCAATACCCATAGTGCGTGAGACGGGCGGATTAAAAGACAGCGTAAAAGATTCTATGGACGGTATTGGCAACGGCTTTACTTTTGCGAATTACTCATCAGAAGATTTGTATGGTTGCTGTATGAGGGCATTTGTGGGCTATGAGGACACCGCCGGCTGGCGAGTGCTCACCAAGCGTGCCATGAAATGCGATTGCAGCTGGAAAAACAGCGCAAAGCAGTATATGGATATGTATGATAACTGCCTTAACCTTTGGTAAAATTTTGATACATAAACCTGTTTTAAAGGGCGGTATCAGACTGAAAAATTAAAAGGTCATAGCTGTTCGCCGCCCCTTACAAGGCTGAAAAAATCTTTTTATGGGCGCACTTCATCTATCCATACAGAGTAAAAAATAATTAAATAAAACAAGCTGTAATTCTTATCAATAGGTGCACTGCACACTGTGATGAATTACAGCTTGTTTGTTTTGCGTGATATATTTACACTTAATCTGAGGGAAAATTAAAGTGAAAATTTAGCCAAGAGGGTTATTTAACCTTTTTCAAAGCGGCTTTAACGCTGGCTGTGTTTTTGGTTACTTCTTCCGGAGTTTTGCCGGCAAACACATAAACTTTTTTCTCTTCTTTGCTGTTTGTCAAAGCTATCTGCTTGTCCTTCAATTTGGACATATCGGCTGAGAATGTGAGAGTCTGCTCTTTTTGTGCCGCAGTTGTTCCCTCTGCTTTTACTTCAGGGAAATGAGCGGTAATTATGTAGGTGCTCTTATCTCCTGATGTGACAGCGGTTCCCATTCCTTTGATGACTTCCTCTTCACCCCATACACCATAGGTTACGGCGGCTTTACCGTCTTTATCAATTAAAAGCTCTATAATGTGATTATCTTTGCTGACCCAAAATCCTTTGTGCTCATTCCAAAATGAGAGAACAGATTGATAGTTGGGGTCACTTTCGGGCTCTTCGGTTTGCATTGGAGATGGTGACGGGCTGGTGATGGGCGCATCGACGTCTTTAGAACTGTCATCTTTGCCACAGGCAGTGAACAAACATCCTGCTAAAGCGATTGCCATAATAAGTGTGATAAGTCTTTTCATATATCCTCCTAATTAAAGAAACTTGAAACGATAAAATCTACCGTTAAGTCTATTTTACTACAAATTGCTACTTAAATTGTGAAAAAATTATAAACATTTTACCGATTTAGAAAATAAATGAATAAAATTTTCATCACGCAAACGCAAGAAACTGTATGATGCTCCCATAGAAATAGCCAATATTAAAAAATAATTGATGTGTTGATAGTTTTAGATAGAACATAATTAGTTATATTCACTTAGTGCCATTATTGCTTAGATATTCAAGTTTATATGTTATACATTGCAAGATGAATACAATAATAAAAATAATAAAGTATACTAAATTATGTTGACCTATTTTTATGCAATACATATAATTTAAAATTCCCAAAAATGAAAGTAAAAGAATTAAACGATTATACTTATTAGCTTTTAACGATTTGCTTGTTTTAAAACACACACTAATTGTGCCGCCAATAATACTACCGACGAGTATTCCTACAATCTGATAAAAAAATTGGGATAACGGTTTATATCATAGCAGAAAGGTAAAATAATAACAATTAAATTGATTATAATTAGTAGACAACGCTCTATTTTATTTTTGTCACTTATGTTAATACCCCTTAATAAGGCAATATATCTTTTCACGGGCGATACCTCTTCTACAAACTGTGATTTTTATTATATAATACCATTTAGTGGGGGTGATGTCCACCGCCTTTGTGCAGGGATAGTCTAAACCATTTTTATAATGTAGACAAAAGATATAGCCTTGGCACTGCCTACAACAGCGGCAAGGGGATAACTTGTTCAGTTATTATTTTACATCGCCGATAATCCCTGTCATTTCTTTTTCGCTAAAACCACCTTGTATAGTGAGGCTGTAAGTGTAATCGCCATCAATCCAGGTTGCGACATAAAACAGAGGCTCACTCCCTTTGAGGGTAATGGGAACATCTCCAACTGTAATTTCCTTGACGCAATCAAACTGCTTAAATTCACCGCTAATGTCCCCGTTGCCAACCCCTTTGCGCAGCCTCATCTCATTGTCATTGCCCTGATAAATAACCTCAATCATATTAGATTTAATGGCTCTTATAAGAATGTCAGTGTGCCAGTTGGGGACACTGTTCGGAAGTGTCATTTTAAAGCCTGATAGCTCTATGGCTTGCTCTAAGTCTTTGCAATCAATAAATGGATTTGCAATTTGAACTGAATTATTTCCACCGATTGGCGGTTTTGGCTCGTTTGTATGGCTGTTCATATTCCTTTGAACAAAAGGAATAACTGCTATCATCAGCGCAAAACAAGCGGCGAGGGGCAAAAGCCATTTAGTAAAAACCGGTTTGGTAGATTTTTTCGTTTCACACGTTATGAGCTCATGGTTAATATCCGTCATTTTTTCAAACAAATCTGTTCCTCTCATAAATCAAAATTCTCCCTTTCAAAATATTTTTTCAGTTTATTTCTCGTACGGAAAAGGATAGATTTCACTTTACTTTCTGAGGAATTAAACTGCTTTGCAATTGCTTTTATACTTTCGGCATACCAGTACCTTGTTACAAAAATCTCTCGTTCCGTGCTTGGCAGGGATAGAAGAAAGCTGTTGATAGTTTCTGTAAGCACATTCTGGGAAATTTTCATTTCATCATCACTTGGGCTTGGAATACATTCTTCCATTTCTTGTGTTAGCTCAACAATATGTGCATATCTTTTTTGCGTATGATTTTTGTTGTATAGATTGATTGAGATATTTCTTGTGATTTTTGCCAGAAACGAAAAAAGGTATGTTTTGGGCGACTTGGGCGGTATGGAATTCCACGCTGATAGGTAAGTGTCATTTTCACACTCTGTGGCATCTTCTAAATTATTTACGATATTAAAAGACAGGCGTTTCAGCCGATTTCCATACAGCGCCTGGGTTTGAGTGATTGCGGTTTCATCTCTTGCCAAATATAATTCGACAATCATTTCATCATTCATTATAAATCCTCCCTTACCCTATATAACAAGATTGTAGCGGGATCGGTTGCACAGGGTAAAAATATTTTCAAAAGGCTGCTTTGCAAACAGCCACATTATGTCGGTTTACTAAGTTTTACTTTAACAGAAATCCCCATATTTTTCAATCCATGGGCAGAAAGGAGGGCTTATATCACAATAAAATTCGCCCACCGCCGCTGCGGAAGGGTTGACTGTTAAATACTCGGATTATAATGTGAAAATTAAATGGACAACCAAGCCGATAATAGCTAAGTTGCCCATAACTTTGCAGCAATCAAAGCCTATTTAGGGAGTTTGATTGTGACTGCCGCCCCTTGCTTTGTATTATGAAATTCCAGCAGACCACTATGTAAATCCGCTACCTTTTTTGTAAAGGACAGCCCTAATCCATAATGTTTGCAGGACCGTGAGGTATATTCGGTAAAAAATTCCATAGTTGCTTTTTCAAGGCTTTCAGATGAAAAACCTTTGCCGGTATCTGAAATTTCAAAGATGAAATAATTATCATCTTCCCATATTACAAAATCAATTTCACCGCCTTTACTTGAATATCTAACAGCATTATCAATAATATTCATTATGGCTCGGTGCATAAGCTCACTGTCAATTGTAAAACAATCAGAATTTGAATTGTTTTTCACTCTAAGCTGAATATCCTTTGTTTTACAAAGAGCCAAAGCACTATCTTCAAGCCCATTTATAAAATTTATAAGTGGGATAGCCTTTTTATTTACTCCGAATTTATTGCCGTTCACCACATCTATCAAAGTTTCAATATATTTTTCAATGGTGTTTGAGCTTTGCTTAATATATGAAACGCACTCCAGGGCATCTTGCCCTAAATCATCTTCTATCAGAAGCTCCGTGTTCCCTTTAATGACGGTCAAAGGGGTTTTGATATCGTGGGCAAGCGCTGAAAGTGACAGCCTTTTTTGCTCCTGGTCGCTCCACTGTTTATGAAGTGATACCCCAAGTTCATTTTTTAATTTGTCAATGGCGGCTAAAGAAGTGTTAAACTCTGTGATTGCAGTGGGCTTGATTTCAAAATCTAAATCTTGAGCGCCTATTTTTTCAGTTGCATAAGTTATATGCAAAAGGTTAGCTTTCAATTTTTTGCTGAAAGTTAGAGCTGTTATAATGGTGAATAGCACAATGCAAAAGAACACCAAAAGGAGTATTGTAGTTTCAGGATAAGGAATGATTTTATTCAGCCCTTGATTTTCAAAGTGTGCTAAAATTTCATACTTTACCAAGAGTATATTTTTATCAGAAAGCGTAAATGATTTGTACCCAACAGAGTAAGATTTTTTTCCTGTTGACAGATAATTTAGAGTATTAATTTTATCATTATCGCTCATATTGCTTTCTATAACACCAAAATCCTCATCTATAACAAGATAGCTTGTATAGGGCGGCAGCAAGTTGGGCTCAAAATCTGTGATTAAAGATTCTGCTATTTCACCAAGCCTAATCTCCGAATAATTTGCAGGAAGCAAAGCCCCTGTGCGAAAAGCGGTTGATACAGAAAAAACAGTTAATATTAATAAAACAATGATAGAAAGGGACAAACCCACTAAGTGGCTAAGAAATAACCTGAATATTGATTTTGACTTTTTTACCTCCATTTGTATCCCACTCCCCACACCGTCTCTATTGGCATATGGCATTTGCTTCTGATATTTTTCATATGCACACGAATAGAAGATATATCGCTATCAGAATTAAAGCCGAATATATTTTCAAGTATCTGTTCAAGGGAAAAAACCTGTCCCTTGCGTCTTGCCAAAAGCTCGCATATCTCATATTCACTTTTTGTAAGCGGAATACGCTCACCTTTGAAAGTGAGGATTTTTCCGGATAAATCAAAAGCAAAATCATCTAAAACCAAACTTTGGTGTTTTTCTCTATGCTCTCTGCGCAGATGAGCGTTGACCCTTGCCCTGAGCTCACTTATAGAAAAGGGCTTTTTAATATAGTCATCACCGCCGGCTATAAAGCCGTCTACCACATCTTCTTCCATAGTTTTTGCAGTTAAAAATAATATGGGACAATCAATAATAGCTCTGTTCTGCTTACAAAAAGTGATACCGTCGATTTTCGGCATCATAATATCCAGCAAAATAAGGTTAGCCACTTTTAAATCATTGACGCTTACATCAAGGGGGTTATTTATTGTTTTAACTCCATGCCCGTCACGAACAAGGGCTTTTTCAACCATTTTGCAGATGGCAATATCATCATCAATCACTAAAATTTGTGCCATATAGTCCTCCTTAATCTTCTGATTTTCTGCCTTCCCACCTGTTGAAAATTAATAGGAGCAAGGCTGTAAGAATTATTGAAAGCAGCAATAAAACCATTATAGCATTTTTTATCTGTTTAAGGCATATTTGTGCTCCGCAATCAATGAAAAAAATTGACAATGATAGCCGAGAAGCGATGCCCCAAGGGTTATACCACCAGATATTATCCCCAAGACCGGTCAATAAAAGTGCTGAGGATAGTCCGCCTATTATTCCAAGCCCCATACCCATACCTTTACCAAGCAAGAAAGTGATTAGATAAGAAATCAGATACAGCGGAATCACACTTAAAAATAATATAACCGCTATTTTTATAAAAAACAATATGCCATAGCTTGAATAACCCAAAGCTTGAAAACCGATAGAAAATAAAGTCATCGCCATAATAGTGGATATTAAGCCGAAGATAAAAAGCACTATAATTTTGCTCATATGAGGGATATATTTAGCTTTTGGGGTGGTGAGCATAGCTTGAAATGAGCCCGCATTGCGCTCCGTTTCAGATAGAAGCCCTGTAATAATTCCTATCAGCACAGGAAAAGTAGCGGATAATGCCTGTATAAAAGCCATAATATTAGTCATTTCCTCCCACCCGGACACGGCGTAGTATCCCACAAATATCAGCGCACCTAAAGCGGGGACAATCAAGTGAAAAAGTAATAGGGGTGAATGTAAGTATTTATACAAATCGGATTTTATATTACTTATCATTATTTTACCTCGCTTTTATCAAACAAAGAAGCAGTAAAAAATGTTACCATAAAATATAATATCAATGGAATCAAAATCCCCACCATAATCACAGAGCTATCGGCAAGATTGCTGCCTGATTGTACAGGCAAACCGTTTGGCATAACTCCTACAATAGGGCACATCAGCCTTGAGGGAATGGCAAAAGGGACTATCCATAATTTTGTCGGGGCAAAGAAAATCCCGAAAGCGATATTAGAAATAAGGGCTGTAAAAATTGTAATATATTTACCTGTTTTTTCTGATAGAAGCATAAGCAGGGGAATTTGCCAAGCAAAGGTGATAAACAACACAAGACAAGCAAAGAAATTCTTGCCCATGGATAATTCAAAACCAAAAAACCAAGTGAATAGAGAAATAAGCAGGAAAAAGACAAGGTTTATAATCAGCAAGGAGATAGAATTTGATATAACACCTGAAAGCCATAGTTTTCTTTTAGATACACAGACAGAGAAAAGCCCGTGTCTGTTGTATCTCTTTTCAGCTGATGTGTTAAACGCCACAATCATAGAAATGGCGGCAGGAAGCAGCAAAGTGTACCACCAGTTAAATGAATTTTCAGTAAAAAACATTCCACCCATAAGTGCCAATGAAAGTATCATCGGTGTAATAGGTGCCAGCCATAAAAGTTTTAATGTAAATTTATGCTTTTGTTTTAAAAAATCAGCTTTTATATAATTAAGCATTATAATCACCTGACTCTCTCACCATCTCCATAAATAAACTTTCAAGGCTTTCGTCATTATTTATTTTTTCTTGATAACACAGCTTTCCGTCTATAATAATTCCGATATCATCGGCTATCTGCTCTACTTCGGATAAAATATGGCTGGATAAGATAACGGTGATGCCTTTTTTAGGAAAGGACAAGATAAGCTGCCTTAAATCCTGTATTCCAATGGGGTCAAGCCCATTTGTGGGCTCATCTAAAATCAGTAGTTTGGGATTATTCAAAAGTGCCATAGCTATCCCCAGCCGCTGTTTCATACCCATAGAAAATTGTCCCGATTTCTTTTTGCCTGTATGGGATAAATTGACAATTTGCAGCACCTGGTCAATACGGCTATTTGGCAAATTATATAATAAAGCGCGCACCTTTAGGTTTTCATAGGCTGTAAGATTTTCATAGATAGGAGGGCTTTCAATCAAGGCTCCAATATCCACAAAGTCAG
>JAVVVT010000034.1:0-14080 GCA_036652515.1 Oscillospiraceae bacterium | reverse complement strand
GAGAACATACACACGGCTGTCCCCTGCGTTATACACCTTGCACAGCCCGTTTTTTATGGTCAATCCCGATATGGTCGTACCCATACCCTTTAGCTCCGCATCATTTTCTGCCTGTACAAAAATTGCCCGATTTGCCTCATCTATGGCGTCCATAACGGTTTTTTCCTCGTCCATAGATATATTATTATTCTGCATAAACAAACATTCTTCAAGATATTTTGCCAGTTTTTCGCTGGCGACACTGCCCCCGTTAGCTCCGCCCATACCGTCGCAAACAAATGCAAAGGCACAGCCGTTGCTCAGTTCTCCTGCCATATATCTGTCTTGATTGTCGCTCCTTTTGAAGCCCATATCAGTGGTGCCTGCAATTTTCATCTTTCACCTATTTTCATTCCTCAGCTGACCGCAAGCTGCCGAAATATCTTGTCCCAATCGCCTGCGCACAGTGGCGTTCACCTTTAGGTCCGTAAGTTTTTTTTGAAAAGCTCTGATGACCCTGTCATCGCTTTGAGAGTAGGGTGAGCCGTCCACGGGGTTTATGGGAATTAAGTTCACGTGGCTTATCATACCTTTTAAAAGTGCCGCCAGCCGCTTTGCATCCTCGTCCGTGTCATTGACCCCTTTTATCATTGCGTACTCAAAGGATATTCTTCTCCCCGTCGCCTTTGTATAATCTCTGCAAGCCTTCATCAAAGTAGGCACGTCATAAGAATTGGTTATGGGCATAGTGGTCTTGCGTTTTTCCGTGGTGGTGGCGTGGAGGGAGATAGAGAGTGTTATTGATAATTTAAGCTTTGCCAATTCATAAATTTTAGGCACTATACCACAGGTGGAGAGGCTTATGCTCCTCTGGCTTATATTTTTGCCCTCTGGGGAGGATATAATCTTTATGAAGCTCACGGCGCTCTCAAAATTATCCAAAGGCTCGCCTATACCCATCATAACCACGCTGCCAACTCGCAGCCCCGTGTCTTTTTCTGTCTCATACACCTGCTGTAAAATTTCAGACGCAGATAGGTCTCTGACTTTTCCGTGCTGGGTGGAGGCGCAAAAAGTACAGCCCATACGGCAGCCCACCTGACTTGAGACGCATATGCTGTTGCCGTGCTCATAATTCATAAGCACGCTCTCGATACAGTTGCCGTCCGCCAGCTCATAAAGATATTTTATTGTGCCGTCTGATGATACCTGTTTTTTACGAACACTCAGCGCCGTTATGTAACATTCTTCATCTAATTTTTCACGCAAGTTTTTTGACAGGTTAGTCATCTCATCAAAAGACGATACGCATTTTTGATGAAGCCATACAAATATTTGTTTTGCGCTGAAAGGCTTTTCGCCGAAATTCGCCATCAGCTCCTGCAATTGAAAGAGCTCTAAGCTTTTTATATCTATCTTATTCATACTCAATTATTTTACCATACTTTTTCCATTACCGCTATAAAAAAACCGTCATAATTGCCCTTTGAGGGCACAAATGTAACCATATTGTCATCATTTACAGCCCCCTTTATGGGGCAATTTTGATTTATAAGTCGGAAATTTTCATTTTCCTGTAAAAACTTCTTGACTACATCTTCATTTTCCGCCCTGTTGAGGGTGCAGGTGGAGTAGACCAATCTGCCCTTTTCTTTTAGGTATTTTGAGGCGGTGGTGAGTATCTCATACTGCAAAAGGCAGAGTTTTCCCACATCTTTTAAATCTTTGTACCTTAGGTCTGGCTTTTTGGGTATGATGCCTATCCCCGAACAGGGCACGTCGCAGAGCACCACATCTTGAGCGCAGAGGGAGGGATTGAAAACTTCCCCCATATTTTCCATTGTAAAAATATTGCCAAAGCCTAACTTTGCTCCGCCGTCCTCAATGAGGGACAGCCTTGAGGGGTTGGGGTCACAGGCGGTTATACTGCCGCTCCCCTTTAAAATTATATCGGCGGCAAAAGTTTTGCCCCCCGGCGCTGCGCACAAATCCAGCACGCTGTCACCGCTTTTTATCCCTGCCGCACACAGGGCATACTGGCTTGTTATCCCCTGTACAAAGAAAAATCCCTCGCTGAAGCCGGGAAGGCTCATTATATTGCCCTTATGATAAATTTCAAGGCAGTTTTCTATCTCTGTATTGCGGTATTCAACCTCTTCTTTTTCAAGCAAAGCCTGATATTCCGCCACCGAAATTTTGTAGGTGTTCACGTTTACGGTGAGGGGAGGAGCGGTGAAAAAGCTCTGCAAAATCTCCCTGTATTCCTTGGGGTAATCACGGATTAGCAGCTCTAAAATCCCCTTGTCAACGGAGTATTTAACGCTCAACTCCGTTTTTGGGTCAGGAAAGCTCTCTTTTTCTATCTCAAAACCTATGGCTTTCCTTAAAACAGCATTAACCAAGCCCTTGGCACTCGTCTTTTTAAAAATTGGACAGAGCCCGACAGCTTGGTTTATTGCGGCAAACGCCGGCACGGCGTTCATATATAAAATTTGATACAGACCGCTTTGCAAGATAGCCAAAACCTCCACATCTAACTTGGATATGGGCTTTGAAATAAACTTTTGCAGAATATAATTCAAGGTTATTTTGCGCTCTACCGTGCCATAAAACACCTTTGCCACAAAAGCTTTGTCTTGCGCCGAGAGCTTAGGGTCTTGGATAAGTGAAGAGAATACAAGATTTGAAAATCCCGAATTGCTCACCTTAATCAAGCCCTCAACTATTAGTTTTCTTGGGTGGTCGTGGGTCATAAACCCTCCCTTTCCGGATTTAGTCACGGTTTCGATTGCCGAAAATCATGACCATTCTCATTAGGTTGGCAATTGATACCGCAAGTGCCGCAACGTAGGTGAGCGCCGCCGCCTTGAGGACCTTTTGCACCCCTGTTATCTCTATATCTGATATGCTTCCGCACATTGAAAGCGCTTGAACAGCCCTTGAGCTGGCGTTAAATTCCACCGGCAAGGTGACCAACTGGAAAACCGTCACCGTGGCAAATAGCAACAGTCCCACATTGATAAGATTGCCCCTGCCGAACAAAGCCCCCAAAAGCACTATTGGAAAAGCCATCTTAGAGCCTATCTGGGTTACGGGAATGATTGCCGCTCTGACTTTTATTGGGGCATACCCCTGGGCGTACTGAACTGCGTGTCCCGCCTCGTGAGCTGCCACGCCTATCGCCGCCACACTGCTGGAGGCGTACACCTTTTCAGATAGTCTGATGATGTTCACAGACGGGTCATAATGGTCGGTCAATTCTCCGGCAACACGCTCGATTGACACATTGCGCAAGCCGTTGGCATCTAAAATTCTCCTCGCCGCCTCAAAGCCCGTCATACCGCTGCGAGTGCCCACCCTTGAGTAGGTATTAAAGGTGGATTTGACCTGTCCTTGCGCCCACATAGCGAAAAACATCGCCGGCACAACCAATATCAAATAATAATAATCGAAAAACATATATAGCTCCTTTATAAAACGGGAAGTCCCGAAATAACCGCTTGCATACTTATTTTATACTCTAAATCGGTTAACTACTACTATTGTACACATCAATTTTGTTAATTTGGTAAAAATCAGCAATTGATTTGTGGAAATGTTTTACAAGATGCTATCTCCTTTTAAAAATCGCCTACCCATAGCCCAAGCTTTGCCCTCCATAGCTTTTGAGCCCTCGGGCTGAAGGGTGATTAACTCCAAGGACTTTTCACCTGTGGCGACTATCAAGGGCTTTGTGGAAAGAATTTCTCCTTTTTCCCCAGTTAAATCTGACACCGCCGCTTTTAAAACCTTTATATTTTTACCCTCAAAGGTAAAATATGCCCCCGGCCAAGGATTTTGACCTCTGATTTTATTGTGTAGAACCTGTGCCTTTTCGCAAAAGGTAAATTTTGCCATCTCTTTTGTCAAGGGGGGAGCAAGGCTGACATTATTTTCATCTTGTGGGGTGAGGGTGAAATTTCCCGACAGGATATTCTCCATAACACGGCTTAAAAACACCTTGCCCTCCAAAGCAACTTTTTCAAAAAGCTCTTCTTGGGTTTCATTCTCACCGATATTTATAGGTAGTACATCGATTATATCCCCTGTGTCAAGACCTGCCGCAATCCTCATAACCGTGACACCTGTCTGTTTGTCTCCGTTGATGAGAGACCACTGGATAGGCGCCGCCCCACGATATTTTGGCAATAGGGAGACGTGAAGATTTATGCACCCTAAACAGGGCAAATCTATCACCGACTGGGGAAGTATTCTGCCATAAGCCACCACCACTATCAAATCCGGGGCTAACTGCCCGATTTTTTCAGTGGCGTCGCCCTTTAGATTTTTAGGCTGAAAAACCGGTATGCCCTTTTCTAAGGCATACTCTTTCACAGGGGGAGGGGTCAAGACCTGCTTGCGCCCAGTGGGTTTATCTTCTCTGGTGTACACTCCCACTATATTGTATCCGTCGTTTACAAGCTGCTCCAAACAGTCCCTTGAGATATCCGGAGTTCCCATAAAGAGTATTTTAGTATCTTTTTTGTTCATTTGTTAAGTCCACCGCCGTAAATACGGCTTCCTCGTTTATTTTTTTAAGCTTTGCCGTCTGCTATGACACTGTGGCAAATCAATCGAAAACCTTTGATAGGTCACAGGGCGTCCGGCTTATTTATTTTGCAAACTTTGCCTCATATGGTGGCAATAGCAAATCAATCGTATTCCTCGTCTAATTTAAGCTTTTTGATTTCTTCGGGGCTCAAGTCTTCAAAGAAAACCTTTGCCAAGTCTAAAATCGTAACGCCGTCCAAGTGGTCACACTCGTGGCAGATGGCACGGGCAAGCATATCCTCTCCCTCTAATTCAAACCATTCGCCATTTCTGTCCTGCGCTCTGACCTTCACACGCTGTGGGCGTGAAATCATACCGTTTCTTTCAGGGAAAGAAAGACAGCCCTCAAAAATCGTGAGTTTGCCCTCTCTCTCTAATATTTCAGGATTTACCAGCTCGATTATCTCGTCTACCTCGTTGTCGTCCTCATCGATATACTGGTCAAGCACCACGCAAACCCTCTTGAGCATACCCACCTGAGGGCCAGCCAAGCCCAAGCCGTTTGAGGCGACCATAGTCTGCCCCATATCGTCTAAAAGTTGACCTAATTTTTTATTAAACTCGCTTACAGGGCGACATTTTTTCTTTAAAATAGGGTCTCCGTCTTTCACTATTGTTCTGATTGCCATAATAAGTCTCCTTTATTCCTGTACAGGATTAATGTTTATATATATTGCCGATTTATTTTCTTTATTACTTAAATAAATATCGATGGCATTATTTAAAAAATTTCTGAAAAGCTGATTATTTTTGCACTTGATACTCAGGCGCCAGCGATATAATTTATTCACCATTGCCACTTCAAAGGGCACAGGACCTAAAACCACCAAGGGCTGTTTTTCAAAATTTCCCACCGTCTGTTTGATTATCTCTAAGAAAGTGGCGGAATCTTTTGCGGCGCACACCTCACTGCTGTGGGTGAAAGCCACCGTGCAGATAGTGCAGAAGGGAGGGTATACATTCAGCTTTCTGTAAGCTATTTCTCGGTTGTAAAAGGTCTCATAATCACCTTTTTTTGCCAGTGCTATTATAGGATTATTGGCATCAAAGGTCTGTATAACCGCCTTTGCCCCGGTTGACTGCCTGCCTGCCCTGCCGATAACCTGGGTTATCAAATTAAAAATATGCTCGTTGGCATTGTAGCTTGGCTGGTTTAATCCGGCATCTACCCCAAGGACACAGACCAAATTAACATCTTTAAAGTCCAGCCCTTTTGCCACCATTTGAGTGCCTATTAATATATCATACTCTTTTTTGCCAAAGGCTTCAAGCATTTCCTCGTGGGAGCCGTTTTGCCCCGTTGTGTCCGCATCCATACGCAAAATTCTGGCGCCGGGCAAGGAGGTTTCGATATATTCTTCAATATGCTGGGTGCCATATCCTTGATACCTCACCTCCCCTGAGCAGAGGGGGCAGACATCTGTCACCGGATAGCTTTTTCCGCAGTAGTGGCACATGAGTTTGTCCTGCTGTTTATGGCGGACCAAATTCACCGAGCAATCGGTGCATTTCAGTGCCTGACCGCAATCCTTGCACACCCCCACCGTGGAGTAACCCCTGCGATTTATCAATATAATGCTCTGCTTTTTCTGTGCCAAATTTTCGGCTAAATATTTTATCACAACCCTTGAAACAGCCCCTACGTCCCCGGTTTTTGCCTGCTGTGCCATATCTATAACTTCCACCTGAGGCATTGGCATATCACCGTATCGCAAGGGCATATTGTGGAGATGATAATATCCGCTCTTCGCCAAAAAATAGCTCTCCACACTGGGCGTGGCACTGGCAAGGACAAGCTTTGCCCCCGTCTTTTTAGCTATAAAGGACGCCACCCTCACCGCCGAATATCGAGGCGAATTTTCGCTTTTGAAGCTTTTTTCGTGCTCCTCGTCTATTATGAGCATTTTTAGGTTCTGCACAGGGGCAAAAACACCGCTGCGAGTACCCACCACCACCTTGGCTTTGCCGCTTAAAATAAGATTGTATTGGAGCAGCCTTTCCGTGGGGGACAATTTTGAGTGTATCACGCTGACAATATCGCCGAAATACTCCCGCAATAGCCTAATCATCTGAGGTGTCAAGGAGATTTCCGGCACCAAGAGCATTGCGCCACCCCCCTCACTCAATGTATGTTGAATAAGTCGGATAAAAACCATACTTTTACCGCTGGAGGTAACCCCGTGGAGAAGATGAGGTTTAGCGTCTGTATCAGAGATTATTTCATCATATGCCACCTGTTGCTGGGGTGTTAAAGTGAGCTCACTGGGGCACTGTTTTATGTGAGAAAAGGCATTTGACTGCCTGTCTGCCTGATAAGAGGAGAGTGCGTTTTTCTTTAAAAGAGTGTCCACCACGCTTTTGCTGACGCCCAGGGCAGAGTGTATCTCCTCCATAGGTTGAGCCCCCTGTAAAAGAAATTCATAGACTGCCTTTTGCTTTTCTTTAAGGAGGCTTTCAACTGGATAATTTTCTGTGGCACAGTACACCGTTTGGGTGTGGCGAACAAGCTGACAAATCAGTTTGTCACCCCTTATTTTATAGAGTGCGCCGTGGGGTATCACCGTTTTGACCGCCTCATACCAGGTGCAAAAAGTTGTCTCTTTCAGATGCTTTATAAGGGATATGGAATAGGGGCTGACCGCTGCGTTTTCCCCTTTGGCGTCCACAATTTCCTTTATTTTGCCATTTTCCTCCACCTCTTGAACAGACAGAACTATCCCCTGTCGCAATGCGTTGCCTCGCCCGAAAGGCACCAACGCCATAGAGCCGATTTTAACTTCGTCTATGAGCCTCTTTGGTATTTTATAGCTGAAAAGCTTGTCAAAGTTAAGGGTGGCCTTATCAACGGCAACACCTGCTGTCAACATAAAGCCACCCCCTTGTTTTTTGTATGTCGCCTTTAAAATGTCCACCATTATATTTTATAATCCGCCTTGTTAGGCTAAAATTTATAATTTTATGCTATCACTTTTATTGGTAAAATTTGTGTTATTTGTTCTCATCGAAAATTTCTATTATAGATTTGGCGCACTGCTCCACCGAGTTATTCTCGATTATGTAGTCATAGCTGCTCTTAAATCCTAACTCTTCGCTGGCTTTGTACAGGCGCTGTTTAATCAGCCCCTCGCCCTCGGTATTGCGATTGCGCAGACGGCGCTCCAATTCCTCCAAAGAAGGGGGAGTTAAAAATATGGTAAGTGCGTCGCCGTAAACTTTTTTCACGTTCTGTGCGCCCTCTACCTCTATGACCAATACCACTATCTTGCCCTGATTGACCTTCTCTTCTATCTGGCTTTTAAGGGTGCCGTAATAATTGTTGCAATAGAGTGTGTGCTCTAAAAATTCGCTTTTGGAAATTTTGGAAATAAATTCTTGGGTGGATAAAAAGATATAGTCCTCCCCCTGTGTCTCGGTGGGTCTTTGAGGGCGTGTGGTAGCCGACACCGAAAGGACAAAACGAGAGTCCATTTTAAGTATCTGTTTCACTACGGTATCTTTTCCGCAGCCTGATGGTCCTGATATTACAACAAGATTTTTTCCTATATTATTCATCATCTGTCTCCATAAATTTTATTAAGCTTTCGCTGACTGTGCCGAAAATTCTCTCCGCAGAAAATGCGCATAAGATAAGCTGGTTGGTGTCTGTTATGATGACCGTTTTGGTCTTTCTGCCAAAGGAGGCATCTATTAAGAGCTTATCCTGCTTTGCCTTGGCTATCATTCTTTTTACAGGGGCGGATTCAGGGCTGAGTGCCGCCATAACCCTCTCGCTGTTTATCATACTGCCAAAGCCTATATTTAACATGGTCATACAATCACCTACTCAATGTTTTGAATTTGTTCTCTGATTTTCTCAATCTCGGCTTTTATCTCCACCACCATACGGGTGATGTCCAAGTCGTTGGATTTTGAGCCGATGGTGTTCGCCTCTCGGTTCAGCTCCTGAGTTAAAAAGTCCAATTTTCTGCCCTGAGAAACATTGTCGCTGAGTATGGTGCGATACTGCTCTATGTGACTGAACAGCCTTGTGGTCTCTTCGTCCACCGCAGACTTGTCTGCAAAGATTGCCGCCTCGCTTAAAATTCTGCTCTGGTCAATCTGGGTGTCCTGTAAGATGCTCTGCAACTTTGTGTAAAGCCTTTCACGGTATTTTTCCGTGCGCAGAGGAGAAACGCTCTCAATAGTTTTAACCGTCTGCTCAATAAAATCAAGGCGTGAGAGAATATCGGCGTGGAGTTTTTCTCCCTCGACTTTTCTCATAGCCACAAATTCGTCTAAAGCCAAATGCAAGACCCTGTTCACGTCTAACCAAAGCCCCTGTGCATCGTCCTCGTTTTTCACCTGGGTGAGTACACCCTCAAAGCGTGCTATGGACACAGCGTCCACATTGCTGTAAATGCCAAGGCTTTTATCTATTGAGCGCAGTGCATCATAATAGCTCTGTGCCAAAAGTAAATCAGGCTGAATTTCGGTCTCAGACTGTGCCACAGAGCGTATCATAAGTGAGACCTCAACCTTGCCCCTTGATATAATTGACTGTGTCTCTTTCTTGATTTTATCGTCAAGAAAGGTGAAAAACCGTGACATTCTGCTTGAATATTCAAAATATCGGTGGTTGACACTTTTGACTTCCACCGTTATATCTTTGCCATTTAATATAAGATTTCCCTTGCCGTAGCCTGTCATACTATAAACCATTAGCCATTCCTCCGATTAATATTATATTTTACACTATTATTAAGGTGTGTGTCAATTATAAATAATATAAAAATAAACTAAAGCTATGATTTCACCCCTGTGATACTTTGTAAAGGTTTATTTAATAAGGCAAAAAATGCGAAACAGTATGACTGTTCCGCATTAAAATCTATTCTTCGTGCTTGCAACCGGAAAAAAGCAAGTTGCAGGGAATTTTTTCCCCCTGGTCTTCAAAAAATACTTCTTTGTACTTTGCAAAATCCGCCACTTTTTCATTCAAAGAGAAATACTCTGCCCCTTGGCTTTCACCCAGCGCCACGCTGGCACGGATAATGCCGTCTAAAAATTTTGTGTCGGGAGCTTTTACGTCAAGCATCTCCGTCACATCTCCCCTCACACAGAAAAGAGACCAGCCGAAAAGGTCGCCTCCGTCGGACAAAACATACCCCTGTAAGTCGCCCTCAAAACGCCCGTTGTTCAGCAAATCTATCACGTCCGGCTCTAAAATTGGTTTCATAACATACATGGAACTCAGTCCTCTTTCTTTGGTTTTACCTTTACATATTTTGAGGCGCCTGCCTTGAGAGCGATGACCTCGCTGGGCTTTAACTCACGATATTTTCCCGGTGCCAGCATACCTAATTTGATTGAGCCCACTGATTTTCTGCTCAATCGTGCCACCTCTAAGCCCACAGCCTCGCACATACGGCGAATTTGACGGTTTTTGCCCTCTCTTATGGACATCTCCATAACCGTCCTCTCCTCCTCGTCCGCCACAACACGAATTACAGCGGGTAAAGTTTTTGTGCCGTCGTCAAGATAAACTCCGTCGGTCAGCGCCACAAGCTGTTCCTCGCTCGCCTTTGGGTGGACGGTTACTCGGTACATTTTAGGCACTTGGTGGGAGGGGTGTGTCATATCGTTGGCAAAATCTCCGTCATTGGTAAACAGGAGCAGACCCTCGCTGTCCTTGTCAAGGCGTCCCACAGGGTAGACACGGACAGGTATATCTTTCATCAGCTCCATAACCGTCTTTCTGCCTCTGTCATCGCTGGAGGTGGTTATATAGCCTCTGGGCTTGTTGAGAATGTAATATACAAACTCTTTTTTTCTCTCGATTTGGACATTGTTGCCGTCCACGGTGAGCCTGTCTTCTCTCACGTCCATCTTGTCCCCTAATTTGACAGGGCGCCCGTTCATTTTAACCCGACCCTCGGCGATAATCTGCTCTGCCTGTCGGCGTGAGCAGAGACCTTGGTCCGCTAAAACCTTTTGTATTCTTGTATCTCTCATCTTTTCTCCAATTATCTCAATATGTCGCCATGCCAAAAGGCAGAGCGTGGGTGTTTATATGTTTTCTTCTTTTATGGGGGCTGTGGGTTCAGCTTTTTCTTGCTGATTTGGCTTCTCCTGCGCCTTTGGATTTTCCTGCGCCTTTGGACCTTCCTGCGCCTTTGGCTTCTTGCCACCCTTGGCGATAAAGCCCTCCACCTTGTCCATAACTTCCGGGACCATACTCAGCACTCTGTCCACGGTTTGTCCGCCCTCTGCGAACTGAACCAATTTTACGTTGCCGTCCTTGATGACCAAAAATCCCACTGGGGAAATCGTGGCCCCCGAGGAGGCGGCGCCCCCAAACATATCCTTCTGCTTTTCATTGGCAAAATCAGTGCCACCTGAGACAAAACCGAATGTTATTTTTGAAACAGGGAGGATAGTCGTGCCGTCTTGAGTGTTTATGGGTGAGCCCATTATTGTGTTGGAGTCTACCAGTTCACGCATTTTTTCCAGTGCGCCTGCCATTAAATCTTGGATTGGGTGCTGTTGTTCCATAGTATATCTCCTTTATAATTCTTGTGGTTTTTTATTATTTTTCATTATTTTAAAATATTGTCTCAGGGCGAATATCGCCACTGATATCATTATACTGGGACTGGCGCTGATTTTACAATAGAAATAACCGCTGTCCTTGTGCTGATTTGCAAAATCCGCCACAAAAATAGGGCTTTTGTAGTAAATATTCAGATACTGCTGTAAAAAAATATTCAAAGCGTAAAAAGCCGTGGTGGTGTGGGCGTAAAGCTGCTGGGTTTTGTATCCGTCCTCGCCGTGGAGAGGGAGGGTAAAGGATAAATCCCTAAAATAAATGCCCCTTAAAATGATTTTCATAGCCCCTTTTGCGGCGGAAAGTATCTGCTTTATCAGCCCGAAGGAAAATTCTATATCATCAAAAGGATTACTCTTTTTTTTCTGCGGTTTCTTTTCTGCTTCAGCTTCGCCCTTCTCTTCAGCCGCCTCATTTACTTCCTCTGTCGCCTGTGATTTTTCAAGGCTTTTTTGGATAAATGCGGGCAGTGGATAAAGCTTTAATTTGAAAAAGGCGATATTCACCTTGGCGGTAAGCCCGTCCTTTTTATCATACTCTATCCAAAAGTGTCTGGGCACTATAACAAGCCAGATAATCAAGGCTATTAAAGCCAAAAGAATATATCCCACTATGGATAAAACCCTAAGAATTATACTCATCGCCCCGGTCCTCTGCTGTGTAATCATCGGTGGAGAGCTGACCCTCGCTGACGGTGCTCTTCACCTTTGGCAGCTGTCCCAGCCCCTCCAAAGAGAAACTGCGCAAAAACACAGACGTGGTTTTGTAACTGATAGGTTTTCCGGGTATGTCCAGCCTGCCCGCCTCTTCAATGAGGTTTTTAGCTATAAGGGTCTGGACGGAAGAGGTGCTGTCCACCCCTCTCACCTGCTCTATAAACGCACGGGAAACCGGCTGATTGTAGGCTATAATTGCCAAGGTCTCCATAGCCGCATTTGACAGCGGTGAGCTCCTTTTAACGCTGAGCGCCCTATAAACGCTCTCTGCGGTATCCTCTGAGGTGGCAAAGCACAGCACGTCTGTGTTTTTTATTAACTTTATCCCCGAGGTCTCTTCATCATATTTTTCTTCAAGAGCGGAGATGATATACTGCAACTGCTTTAAATCAAGGTCTAAAACTTCTTTCAAGCTTTGGGCTGAAATGCCCTCGCCGCTGGCAAAAATTATAGCTTCCGCCGCCTTTAAATTTTCTTCTAAAGTCATCTGTTTTCCTTTCGATTTAATGACATATCTCCATTGTCTTGTATGCTAATTCTATGGGCACGCAAAAGCTCTAACACCGCCAAAAATATAGCTACCGCCTCACTTTTGCTCTTCACTGTCTCAAATGCACTCTTTAAATTAGAGGTGCTGCTCTTCATCATTCCCTTTAAAACGGAATATATCTTTGCGCTCACCGAAACCACGGGCGCATTGACAATGGTCTCAAAACGCTGGGACACAGGGGCGCTCCGCTTTAAATTTCTGTCTGAAAGCTGGGAGTAAGCCTGGGTGAGAGCGGAGATTGGGTGGACTATATCGTAGGTCATATCCTCCTGAACCTCCACCATATTGCGCACAAATATCCGGTCTCCCACAAATCGATTTTTAAACATCTGCGCCGCTATTTTAGCCTGTGAATATTCAATCAACTGCCCCTGCAATTCAGCCTTGAGCTTTTCTCCCTCGTCATCTTTTGGCAAAAGGTAGACGGATTTTAAATAAATCAGCCTTGCCGCCATATCTATAAAATCACTGGCGATATCCAAATCACTGTCCTGGGCACTGTTTATTATGTCAAGATATTGATTTATTATCACCAAAATTTCTATGTCTATTATGCTCATCTTATTTTTTGAAATAAGGGTGAGCAAAATATCCAAAGGGCCTTCAAACTCTTCAATTTTAAAGCTTAATTGCTGCATTAAATCTCCTAAATAATCACTTTAAAGATTATGTCAATAAAAAATGTTAGCTTGTCTAAAATTGTGAATACAAGCCCCGACACAAAGGACAATGGTCCGTCAAGTATGCCTGTGTATATCACCAAAATTATAGCTATAAATATATACTGTTCATATTCCATAATTTTAAAGTAGTATTTGTCAGGCAAAAAGTAGTTGAAAATCCTTGAGCCGTCAAAGGGCGGAATTGGGATAAGGTTAAATATCGCTAAAGTTATATTTATGCTGCACATCACTGAAAAAACAGTGAACAATGTGCTGATGATTATATTATTGCCTGTAAAATACATTGTATATGAAAGTATTTTTGCCAGTGTAAGGCTGATAAAAGCCAATATAATATTAGAGGCTGGCCCTGCCAAGGCAGAGATAGCCATACCCTTTTTGGGCTCACGGAAGTTGCGAGGGTTTATTGGCACAGGCTTCGCCCAGCCTATTCCCGCAAAAATCATAGCAAGACTGCCCAGCAAGTCAAGATGCGCCATAGGGTTAAGGGTGAGGCGTCCGCTGTATTTTGCGGTAGGGTCTCCCATTTTATCGGCGACATAGGCGTGAGCCGCCTCATGCACCGGAATTGTTGTTATAAGCACGATGGCTCGCACCACCATAGTAAAAGGACTCATCATAATAGTAATCTCCCTTAAATTGTTATTATATGTGATTTCTGTGTTTTTTTCAAGTAAATGTTTTATCTATCTTCAATAAAATTTATTTTGTCACCAATTTAACCCTGTCTGTCCTTAAAATCGCCGTATTGCAGCTGATTTTCCCTTATAATCAAAGGTTTTTCAGTCTTTTGGCATATTTGCATATTATATTGAATTATTATATAATAATTATGTGTTCAAATCTTTAAATTATTTTTTATAAAAGTTATTAATGTTAGCTATATTAATATATCTGTTTTACTAATTTTTTTAAGGGTTTCGCAATAACTTGCAACCCGTTCACACTTTTACAATTACTTTTCGTCTAACAATTTTAG
>JAVVVT010000033.1:0-14120 GCA_036652515.1 Oscillospiraceae bacterium | reverse complement strand
GGTGTCTATTAACCCTTTCACAAGACCTGCGCCCGAATTGAGCATACCCATACACAAATCTTGAACGCCTTTGATAAGGTTTTTCCACACCTGCTCCCCGTCTATCCCCACCGCCGCCACAAATTCTTCAAGCGCCGGCAAGTTGTGTGAATATTGACCGATTATTTGAGGGATTTGGTCATAAAGCTTGCCTAATTTCATCAGCAATAAATTTATGGTCACCCCTAATTGAGGTATCACGATGAACATCACCATAGACAAAATCAGTATGCCGCTGATTATAGTTATGCTCCAAGCGGCAATCCTTTTGGCTTTTTTAAGTTTTGTGTGCTTGCCTAAAAAATGCTCAATGCGGGACATTGGCACGTTCAATATAAAAGCGAATGCGGCGCCCAGCAAAAACGGCTGCATAAGCTCCAAAACAAAGCCCAGTCCGTCTATGACTATGGGTAATTTTTGAAATCCAAAGTATATGAGCATAAATATAAAAAATAATCTAATTATCTTTTTGGTATTTTGTTTGTTAAGTTCCATTTTTATTCCCCTGTGAGTATCTGTTTGTGATAGTTGTGGCAGTTACAATAAAAGGTGCAGAATATCTCAATAAAATTTGCATACCTACCCATTATCAATATATTATAATCATTATTTTGTGAAAATACAGTGTAAAAGTTATATAGCTTTGCAAATATGACGTTTTAAAAATAAAAGCTGCCGCAAGTGAGCGACAGCTTTTTATTGAAGTTTGAGTTACAACTCTATTTTGGAGTACAGCGCCGTGTCGGCATCATCTACCAACTTCTCTTCTCTGTTTTTCTGCACAGGGGCGGAAGTTCTATCTTGATAATCATCGGTAAAAGATTTTTTCACGTCCTTGTTATAAGGGCGGCGACCGCCTCGGTTGTAAGTGCGAGGTGCATCTTTGTTGTACGCCGGTTTTTCACCGTCCTTGACGGGGAATGGTTTTTCTTGGGTGGGGACGTAACTAGGTTTTGGTGCGTCTGCGCTTATGGCAGTGCGCTCCATAGGTGGGCGGGGTTTTCTTACGGCGGTGGAGATGACCATCACACGTCTTGCGCTGCCCTCTCCCTTGCTCTCGCTCTTCACCCCTGCAATCTCGCTGACTGCGGCGTGGACTACACGTCTGTCATATGGGTTCATAGGCTCAAAGGTGTAGGGTCTGCCTGTTTTTGCCACACGGATAGCTGTTTTTCTGGCGGTGATTTGAAGGTCTTTCTCTCTTTTTTGGCGATAGCCGGCAACGTCGACAGAAATTTTTTCAAAACTTTCATCGCTCCTGTTGGCGGCAAGGCTGGTGAGGTAGGAGATTGCCTCCATTGTCTCGCCCTTCCTTCCGATAAGGCTGCCTGCGTCTTCCCCTTGAATTTTTATAACGCAGCCGGATTCTGACTTGGTGGGTACAAGAGTGTATTCACCGGTGTAAAACTGGCTTATTACGCTATTTAAAAACTCTAAGGCATACTTTACCTTGTCTGAGAGCTCGTCCTGTGAGAGCACCACGTCTGCCTTGGCAAATTCGTTTCTCTCTGCTCTTGGCTGAGGTGCGGGTTTATTTTCAGCCACAGGTTTCTGTGAAAAATTTGACGCCGGCTTTACAGACTCCGCTTTAAAAGCTTCCCGTGGTTTTATATTATCTTTTGCTTTAAAATCTTCCTTGGGTTTTGCTTCCTCTGTCTTATCAGAAGCAAAAAATTCTTTCACGTTAAAGTCTGCCTCAAGCTCTGTGACCTTAACCTTTGCGGGTTTTTTAAAGAAAAATTTCTTTTCGGGGTAATCGATTATCTCCGCTGTGACCTGCTCCCTTGAGACGCCTAATTCAGTCAGAGCAAGCTGGATTGCTTCATCAACAGTTGGAGCTGTCTTAATTACTTCTCTCATAATTATTCACCGTACTTTTCTTTGTCAAGTTGCCGTGCTCTTTCCAATCGCTTTTTCATAGTCTCTGCTTCTTCAGGTGTATAAGCGTTGTCGGCTTCGGCATATTTATCTACCTTCTTAACAACCTTCTTAGGAGCACTTCTCTGTTTTTCCTTCAATTTCTTTCGGGCTTCTAAAATTTCATACTCGATTTTTGCTTTTTCTTTTTTAGGGTCAAAGAAGATGCGCAATACTAATTCTTGAATTATGCCGAACACGTTTGAGAATATCCAGTAGATAGAAACGCCTGCCGGCATCATAAATGCAAAATAGAAGAACATCACCGCTGAGATATAGGGCATATATTTAGCTGAGCCCACCATTACCTGTCCGCTGAGTTTCATCATAAGATACTGCTGAACCACCATAGTGATAACAGATAGCACCGGTATCAAAAGCAGTATATTAAACACTTTAAGTGAGGGGGTTTCTGTCAAATTCATAGAAAGGAACGTCAAATCAAAATTTTCCACAAAGCTCAAAGTGCCTGCATCTATGAAGCTTGCAAAGGCTGAGGGAGATTTTTGAATGGCGGCGATTATGTTGGATTCCGGGCTGTACTTTGAAAGCTCGCCCACAATGCCTTGAGCGATAGGTGTTATCTCCTTGATAACAGGGGCTGAAATGCCTACAATGTATCTGAGAGGTTTGTAAATAACATCTATAAGTCCGAAAAGTATCGGCATTTGAATCAGCGCCGGCCAGCAGCCTGCTGTCATTGAAAATCCGTGGTCTGTCTGCAAACGCTGTAATTCTTCCTGCTGTTTTATCTTATCATTTGCATACTTTTTTTGGATATCTTGAATAATGGGCTGAAACACATTCATTTTAATGCTTGATTTTTTTTGCTTTATCGCCACCGGCAGCAATATTACTTTGGTAAAAAGTGTGAACAGTATGAGTGTTACACCGTAATTTCCCACCAGCTCGTAAATAACTTTCATCACCCAGCCCAATGGGATGGAGATTATAGAGAAAATATTCATTCGTCCTCCGTGACGGATTTATCCGTCGTTTTTTTATTTGTTGTCCACATACCTTTCGGCGGGACAGGGTCGTAGCCGCCCTTTCCCCAGGGATTGCATCGCAAAAGCCGCCATGAGCCAAGGATAATACCCTTGAGGACACCGTGGGTGGCTATTGCCTCCATCATATATTCGCTGCAAGTGGGGTAAAAGCGACAGTGGTCGCCTAAAAGTGGGGATAGATATTTTTTATATAACTTAATAGGGAAAATAAAAATTGCCCTAAGCATTTAAAACACCCGCTTTTTCCATGTGAAGCTTTATCATAGGTATAAGATGCTGTGTTTTAGAGTGAACGGTCCTGCTTCTCGCCACAAAGATGATGTCATAATTTTTAGACATATCCAAGTTCAAGGAGCGCACCGCCTCCCTTATTATTCGCCTGGCACGATTTCTCTGCACCGCACCGCCCACTTTTTTGCTGGCGGTGATGCCTATTCTCATATGTCCACAGCGATTTTTTAAAACATAGGTGACCACTAAGGGGCTGACAAAGCTCGCCCCACGCTTATACCCTTTGATAAATTCTCTGTTCTTGTTGATTGCTTTAAATTTCATTGATTTTTCCTTTGCCGTATGGATATTTGAAAACACGGCGGCTCTCCTGTTTATGAAAGTTTTCAACTTTATTCTATCCCATTGTTTAAAATAATGGGATTTTATAAAATAGAAATAAAGACCACACTGCGGTGGCCTTGCTTTTATGGTATAACCAAATATTTCATACTCACAGTGAGAACAAACAAAGGCTTTCTTTGATTAAGCAGCTAACTTTGCTCTGCCCTTAGCTCTTCTATTAGTGATAATTCTTCTGCCGCCCTTTGTGGTCATTCTGTTCAAGAAACCATTTTTCTTTGCTCTGGCGATTTTCTTAGGCTGGAAAGTTCTTTTCATTGTGTGGTCCTCCTGTCTTTTTTATTAATATATGCAAACAGGCAAAATGCCTGTTGCCAACTTATCTCAAGGTCTGTCCTTGCAGAGTAAAAGTATATAATAAACAGCTATGGCTTGTCAAGTGTAAAATTTTGATTGGGATAATAAAAAATGCCGATAAATACTCATTTTCGCTCAAAGGGGCTTACAGGTGTCTACAATGACTAATAATTGTACTCATAGGATACATATATTATATCACTTATATATATAGTTTTATATTGTTTTTTTGATGTGTCTATGGTATAATTAATTAGTATTTTTAATAGGCATTATCAGGAGAAAATTAATGGAATCTTTTAACGATGTTTTTCTTGCAGTAAAGGAATACTGCTCAAACAAAATGGTTGCCGCATCTTACTCTTTGTTTATAAAACCCTTAGAGCAATGCGAGTTAATCGGAAGCACCGCTATAATTTATGCTAATAACGATTGGATAAGAGCCACGGTGGAAGATAGATTTTTACCTCTTTTACAGGAGGCTTTTGAAAAGATTTTGGGCTTTACCGTAATCGTAAAAATGGAGTTCAGAGAAACGACGGAAAAAACATCAGAGCCTGAAAACGCAGGCAAGTACGCCTTTACTTTTGATACATTTATCGTCGGCTCAACAAACAAATTTGCTCACGCTGCGGCTTTGGCTGTGGCGCAAAACCCGTCTGTCGCTTACAACCCACTTTTTATTTACGGTGATAGCGGTCTGGGTAAAACCCATTTGTTAAATGCAATAAGAGCGGAAATAATCCATAACAATCCAAAAGCAAACATAATCTATGTGGACGGTGAAACTTTTACCAACGAGATAATCACCGCCATAAGAGAGAACAAAACCAACGAGTTCCACAATAAGTATCGTCAAGCCGACGTGCTTTTGGTGGACGATATTCAATTTATCGCCGGCAAAGAGAGCACACAGGAAGAATTTTTTCATACCTTCAACGCTCTGCACAATGCGGGCAAACAGATTGTTTTGGTCTCGGACAGACCTCCCAAGGAGATAAAAAGTTTGGAGGACCGCCTGCGCACCCGCTTTGAGTGGGGGCTTACAGCCGATATCCAGCCTCCGGATTTTGAAACTCGATGCGCCATTATAAAAAGAAAATCAGACCTTTTAAGGCTTGACATAAAAAATGACGTGATAGAATTTATAGCCGGAAAAGTCAAGACAAATATCCGTCAGTTGGAGGGCGTGGTCAAAAAATTAGACGCCCTGAACAAATTAGAAAATAAACCTCCCGTCTTGGCAAATGCCCAGGTGGCAATCAAAGATATTTTAAATGAACAGCTGCCTATACCTGTAACCATTGAAAAAATTATCTTTGAAGTCAGCCGCAGCTACAATGTTTCCCCTGTGGAAATCAGAGGGCAGAAGCGCAAACAAGAAATTGCCGAGGCAAGAAAGATGTCAATGTACATCGTGCGAGACGTGTGCGAGTTGTCAATGGAGGAAATCGGCAAAGAATTTGGTGGGCGAGACCACTCCACCGTTGTTTATTCAATTGCAAACGTGACGCAAAAGATGAAGGTTGACAGCTTTTATCGAGACACAATAGAGGATATTATAAAAAATATCAAAACTATATAAATTTTAAGCTTTTGCTCAAAAAATGTTGAAAAAGAAAGAAAGCTCTGTGACACTTAAAACGATTTATGTATAATATACTGCAATACTTAGTATAAACCACAGTTATGTGCATATTTATTCAGATAATGGCGGTATAATTGTAAACAAAGTTTTCAACATTCAACAGTGGGTTTTCAACAATATCAACACGCAAAAGCGCAAAATCAGTCACTCCACAAGTTTTAAACAACTTTTAAGGGTAAAAGTGTGAAGGCGAAACGGTTCTGTGAAAGGGTTTAAGGGTGTTTTAAACATTTAAACCCCCACTACTACTACTACTGTTTTAAAGATAGTAAGTTATTGCGTTTTTAGCTGATTATCAATAAATGATTATCATTTGCAAAGCCTATATTGTGGAAAAAAAGAAAGGAATAAAATATGAAAATTGTTTGTAATACCAATGAGCTGAATGAAGCCATACAGACGGTATCAAGAGCGGTCGCAACAAAAAGCAATTTAGCCAGCGTTGAAGGTATATTATTTGTCGCTGAAAAAGGGACTTTGACCTTGACCGGCTATGACTTTGAAATGGGAATAAAAACCACCTTTGAATGTGATATATTAGTCGAGGGTGACGTGGTACTTTCGGCTCAATTATTAGGAAATATCGTCAGAAAGGTGAGCAGCCCAATAATCTCCATTGAATGTGATGAGAAAATGAACTGTATCATCAAAAGCGGTATGACCGAATACAACATAAAGGGAATTGACAGCAGCGACTATCCCGATTTTCCCTCGCCAAGTTTAGAAAATAACGTAAATATGGAAAATTCGCTTTTCAGCGAGATGGTGGATTATGTTATATATGCGGTTTCTCAAGACGATAAAAGACCTGCACACACAGGTGTTTTAATAAAATTGGCTGATAATCATCTTACAATGGTGGCACTTGACGGATACAGATTGGCTATATGCGAGAGAAATGTTGATTTTGAGGGAGAATTTTCAATTATTGTCCCTGCAAAAGTTATGAATGAAGTGAGAAAAATTGTGGGAGAAAAAGACGGCAAATTAACAATATTTGCCTCTAAAAGATATGTTTTATTTAACGCCGGAGAATTTATTGTCCTTTCAAGGCTTTTAGAGGGCGATTTTTTGGATTATAAAAAGGCTCTTCCCTCCTCTCATATTACCTCAGCGGTGGTTAATACAAAACAATTCAGTGATGCGGTGGAGAGAGTTTCTTTGATTATAACAGAGCGGCTTAAAAACCCGTTAAAGTTAGAGGTTGAAGAAAATAATTTAAGCGTAAAATGTTCCACCGAATTAGGCACCGTCTATGATGAAATTTCAATTGAGCAAGACGGCGAGGATTTGGAGATAGGTTTCAATAACAGATATATCCTTGATGCCCTTAAAGCAAGCAAAAAAGAGGAGCTGATTTTTGAATTTTCAGGTCCTTTGTCCCCTTGTAAAATTTTGCCTAAAGAGGGTGAGGATTTTATCTATTTAGTTTTGCCGGTGAGGTTTAAAAATGACTGATATATCTATTTCAACTGAATTTATTAAATTGAGCCAATTTTTAAAGTTTGCAAATGTCATATCCTCAGGTGGAGAAGCAAAAAACTTTATATTAGAGGGCTTGGTCAAAGTAAATGGAGAAGTTTGCACCATGAGAGGTAAAAAACTGCATGATGGTGACGTTGTGGAGTTTGAAGAAAACAGCTTTAAAGTTGTAAAGGAATAATTTATGGGCAGACAATGGATAAAAAATATTGAATTATCCAATTTTAGAAATATAACCAGCGCCTATATTTCTTTTTCACAGGACATAAATATTATCAGCGGTGAAAACGCACAGGGAAAGACAAATTTTATTGAGGCGATTTGGCTTTTGAGCGGCGGTAAAAGTTTTAGAGGTTCAAAAGACAAAGAGCTTATAAAAATAGGCGAGAAAAATTGCAGAATCAGCGCCGATGTAACCGATGAAGAGAATAACAAAAACATTGTGATAACTAGCTCCGCAGATGGAATTTATAAGGGGAGATATGCTCAGATAAATTCCGGTAAAATGGAAAAAGCAACATCTATTGCGGGAAACTTTTATTGTGTTGTCTTTGCGCCGGTGCATTTGTCTCTGATTTCCGGCTCTCCTGCCCTGAGAAGAAAATTTATGGACGCCTGTCTGTGCCAGCTTTATCCTAATTTTATTTCATTATATAAACAATACAATAAATATTTAGAGCAAAAAAATTACTTTTTAAAAAATATAAGAAAATTTTCAAAAGATGAACAGGCAAGCTATTTTAATATCTTTGATGAAAAACTTTCAGCTCTCAGTTGTGCATTGTATTATAAAAGAAAAGAATTTTGTGATATGCTCAGTGTTTATGCCACTGAATATTATAATAAAATTTCTCAAGGGCGAGAAAAAATAAATATTGTTTATAAATACAGCGCCACATCTATAAAAGAATTTTATGAGTTGTTTTTTGAAAATCGCATAAGAGACGCCAAAATGGGATATGAGACTGTGGGTATCCACCGTGAGGATATTGAGATAACCATAGAGGGGCTGAGTGCAAAAGATTTTGCCTCTCAAGGTCAACAAAGAAGTATAGTTTTGGCTTTAAAATTAGCAGAGAGCGATATTATGAAAAAGGTGACGGGAACTGAACCTGTGATATTATTGGACGATGTTTTAAGTGAGCTTGATTTTTTTAGACAAGAATATCTGCTTAACAATATAAAAGATAAACAGGTTTTTATAACCAGTTGCGATGAAAACAGAATAAAGCTTGCCAAGAGTAAAAAATATTATGTTGAGAATGGGAAAATAAGCGAATGTATATAGATATTTACACTGATTTTCTCATTGACAGCAATGATATAGAGGGCATTTTTGATTTGGACAACACCACTGTAAATCAGACTACCCGAGATTTTTTAAACACAAAGCAAAAAGAAAATAAAATAGTTTACTTGGTAAACGACATACCAAAGAGTTTTGTTGTTATGCGTGACGGCACTGTCTATGTGGCAGAGCTTTCACCTCAGATTTTGAGAAAACGATTTGAAATAATATAAAGGCGGGAAAATATGTCAAATATAGAAGATAAGGTAGAAAATAGTTACGGCGGAGAGCAAATTCAAGTTTTGGAAGGCTTGGAAGCCGTGAGAAAACGCCCCGGTATGTATATAGGCTCTACCGGCCCTAAGGGTTTACACCACTTGGTATACGAGATTGTGGACAACTCTATGGACGAGGCATTGGCAGGATATTGTGAGCATATCGAGGTTTCAATTTTAAAAGATAATATCATACAAGTAAAAGATGACGGACGTGGAATACCTGTGGGCATACAGCCTAAAATGGGTATACCTGCTGTCACTGTGGTGTTCACAATTTTACACGCAGGCGGAAAATTCGGTGGGGAGACCAGCGGATATAAAGTGAGCGGTGGATTGCACGGAGTGGGCGCCTCGGTGGTAAACGCCTTGAGTGAATGGCTGACAGTGGAAGTTTTTAACGGCGAGGGCGAATACAAACAGGTTTTCAATAGAGGAGCTGCCAAGGGCGATTTAATCAGGATAGGTGACAGTGATAAAAAGGGCACAATCGTGACTTTTAAAGCTGACAGTGAAATTTTTGAGACCTGTGAATATGAGTATGAAGTGCTTGAGACACGTCTTCGTGAGCAGGCGTTTTTAAATGCCGGAGTAAAGATAACTCTCAGGGATTTGAGAGATGAAGAAAATATTAAAACAGAAGTTATGCACTATATCGGCGGTGTTAAGAGCTTCGTTGAATATATCCATAAAAAGAGAGATATGACGGTTTTACACCCTGTCATTCATATAAAAACAGAGAACGCCACATCTATGGCAGAGATTGCTTTGCAGTATAATGACAGCTATAACGAGTTGCTATTGTCCTTTGCAAACAACATAAACACTCCCGATGGAGGCACTCATGAGCAAGGATTTAAAAATGCGCTTACCAGAATTTTTAATGATTTTGGAAGACAAAAAGGCTTTATAAAAGAAAAAGACGAAAACTTGACGGGCAATGACGTGCGTGAGGGCTTGACTGCTATAATATCTGTGAAAGTTACAGATGCACAGTTTGAGGGTCAAACAAAAGCAAAGTTAGGCAATACAGAGGTCAGAGGCTTGGTTGAGACTTTGGTTTACGACAAGCTTAAGGATTATTTTGAAGAAAATCCAGGCACTGCAAAGGCAATTTATCAAAAGGCACAGAATGCTCAAAAGGCGAGAGAGGCAGCAAAGAAAGCTCGTGAGTTAGTCAGAAGAAAATCTGCTCTTGAAACTGCTCGTATGCCCGGAAAGCTTTCTGATTGCTCCAGCAAAGACCCTGCGGAGTGCGAGATTTATATAGTGGAGGGAGACTCAGCCGGAGGCAGTGCAAAGATGGGCAGAGACAGAACCTTCCAAGCGATTTTGCCTCTTTGGGGCAAGATGATAAACGTGGAAAAAGCAAGGCTTGATAAAGTTTACGGAAACGAAAAGCTTACTCCTGTGGTCACCGCTTTGGGCTGTGGGCTGGGAGATGAAATCGATCTTGAAAAACTGCGTTATCACAAAGTGGTAATAATGGCAGATGCCGACGTGGACGGCAGCCATATCAGAACATTGCTTTTAACATTCTTTTTCAGATTTATGAGACCTGTTTTAGAGCAGGGATATATTTATATTGCTATGCCGCCTCTTTATAAAGTGACAAAAGGCACCCAGATAAAATATGCCTATGACGAAAAAGAGAGAGATGAGATAATAGCACAATTCCAAACCGGCTATAAGATAAGCCGATACAAAGGTCTTGGTGAGATGAACCCTGACCAGCTTTGGCAGACCACATTAAACCCTCAAAATCGTGTTATGATAAGAGTTGAGTTGGAAGATGCTCAAAAGGCAGATGAGACTTTTACAATTTTGATGGGCGATAAAGTGGGCCCTCGCCGTGAATTTATTGAAAAAAATGCAAAGTATGTTAAAAACCTGGATATTTAAGGTGGTAAAATGGAATATCCTTTAAAAATAGAGATTGATGTAGTTCAAGATGATTTTCTTCAAGTTGAGATGTTGGAACAGTATTTAGACAGTGAAATCGAGAGAAAAGATGCTTTAAAAACTTTCAGAAAACAGATTTTAGTGTTGGTTGTCATAAGTATTTGCTTCTTTATTTTCCCAGATACCATAGCGATGGAAAGCCAATTTTTGCTTTTGGGATTTGGAATACTTTTTACGGTAAATTTTGTATACAGATATTTTTACGGTTATAAAAACGAGCTGAGGCTTGGCTTAAACCACCTACTTCTCAGCAACAGCCGTGGCGATACATTCTTTACGCCGGAAAAAGGTGTGGTGTTTTTTTACAGTGACCGATGCGAATATTTGACAAATGAGCAAAGAAGATACTTTTCTTACGATAAAATAGGGCATATAAAGATAACAAAGCATCTGTTTATATTTGTGATGAAAGAGTCAAAAGAAAAAAATATGCGTGGATTTTTGTATATGGTCATTCCAAAACGAAATTTAGATGAGTGCCAAACAGAAAATCTAAACCAAATTTGCAAGGAAATCAAAGGGACATTCAAGCTTTCCCAGTGGATTGGGCAGACGGTCTTAGACTGAAAAATTAAGCAAAGAGGTGAAGGAATGCAGCCGATTTACAGCATAAGTTATACTTTATCTAAAGAGAGCTACATCGAATTTTCATATAAAGAAAATATCGCATCGCTTATGAAAAACAAGGCGAATATAAAGAGCCTTTCGTTTTTTCAGATGCTTATAGCCGTCGCTTTTATGATGTTGTTGTATGTAAAAAACAGTATCACCCCCATAACTATATTTTTTGCGGTTCTGCTTATCTGCTCTGCATTTTTCAGCTTATATCGCTTAAAAAGCTTTGATGAAAAAATAATTCCAACCATAGAAAAAAGCTATCACACCAATCAATATGATAAATATAAATTCAAAGTGGATTTTTTTGAAGATGAATTTGTCTATGACTTTAACGGGCATAGGGGAAGTATGGAATATTACACCTTCGAAAAACTTGGCAGAGGAGATAATTATTTATCCTTGACTTTCACAGGAGGCAAGACGATTATTTTTGATAAAACCTGTGATTATGAAAAAATATTGGAAATTGTTCGAAAAAATCTGGGCATAAACGCACAGTAGGAGATAAAAAATGTTAAACGATAATACCAAATATCTTAATACTGATGTGGAAAAGGAAATGAAGAGAAGTTTCTTAGATTACTCCATGTCAGTTATAGTATCTCGAGCTCTGCCGGACGTGCGTGACGGGCTGAAGCCTGTCCACCGCCGCATCTTGTACACTATGTATGAAAAAGGATTGGACTCCTCCCACGCATATCGAAAATCCGCCGACACCGTGGGCGCTGTTTTAGGCAGCTATCACCCTCACGGAGACTCCTCTGTGTACGAGGCGTTAGTGCGCTTGGCACAAGACTTTTCAATGAGATATCCTCTCATAGACGGCCAGGGCAACTTTGGTTCGGTGGACGGTGACCCTGCGGCTGCGTACAGATATACTGAGGCAAGAATGGAAAAAATTGCCGGTGAAATGCTCAGAGATATCGAAAAAGAAACGGTTGATTTTATACCCAACTATGACGATTCCAATATAGAGCCCTCAGTCTTGCCTGCAAGATTGCCCGCCCTGTTGGTAAACGGTTCCACAGGTATAGCTGTGGGTATGGCGACAAATATTCCTCCCCACAACCTTACGGAAGTTTGCGGTGCCATAAACTTTTTAATAGACAATCCCGAGGCTGATTTTTCTCAGATTATGGATTATATTCCCGGTCCTGACTTTCCCACAGGGGGAATAATTATGGGTAGGAGCGGTATCCGCAGCGCCTATGCCACAGGCAGAGGAAAAATAACTCTCCGTGGACGTGCCGTGATTGAAGAAAAACCAAACGGACGTTTTCATATCATAATAACTGAAATTCCCTATATGGTTAACAAGGCGACAATGGTGGAAAAAATTGCCGAATTGGTAAAAGACAAACGTGTGGAGGGCATATCAGACTTGCGTGATGAGTCCGACAGGGACGGCATGCGTGTGGTGGTTGAGCTAAAAAAAGAGGCTAACCCTCAGATTGTCTTAAATCATCTGTACACACTCACACAGTTGCAGGACACAGTGGGCGTTATTATGATTGCCTTGGACGGCGGAATACCTAAAGTTATGGACTTAAAGACCATATTGCAAAAATACATCGATTTTCAGTGCGAAATTTTAGAGAGAAAAACCAAATTCGATTTAAAGAAAGCCCTTGAGAGAGAGCATATTTTAGAGGGTATGAAGATTGCCAGCGACAATATAGACGAGGTTATAACTATAATTCGCACAAGTTATGACGATGCAAAAGAGCGGTTGATGTCAAGATTTGGGCTTTCAGACATTCAAGCAAATGCAATCTTGAATATGCAGCTCCGTCGCTTACAGGGTCTTGAAAGAGAAAAAATAGATGCTGAATTGACAGAGTTATTGGGTAAAATTAAATTTTACAGAGAATTTTTGGCAGACCATCAAATGGTGTTAGACCAAGTTAAGACAGATATAAATGAAATTAAAGAGAAATATGGCGATGCAAGGCGCACCGAGATAGCTCACGTTAGCGGTGAGGTGGACATTGAGGACCTTATACCGGACGAGGAATGTGTTTACACATATACAAACTTCGGCTATGTAAAACGTCAACAAAAGAATGTTTATCAAGCTCAAAAACGTGGTGGCAGAGGTATAAGCGCAATGAACAGACGTGATGAGGATTATGTTCAAGAGCTGTTTATCGCCTCCACCCATGACTATATCCTCTTTGCCACCGACCAAGGCAGGGTCTACCGCCTAAAGGGTTATGAAATACCCGACGGCAGCCGTGCTTCCCGTGGTATAAATATAGTGAACCTACTCCAGTTGCAGCCTGAAGAAAAAATAACCACTATGATACCTATGAGAGGTGAAGTGGAGGGCAACTTGGTTATGGTGACACAGAATGGCGTTATAAAACGCACACCTGTAAGCCAGTACCTGAATGTGAGAAAATCCGGACTTATCGCCATAACCTTAGACGAGGGCGACAAGTTGGTTTGGACAAGGATAACCTCCGGCACAGATGAGCTGATAGTGGCTACAAGAAATGGTATGGCTATCAAATTCAGCGAGGAGGACGTTCGCCTTGTAGGCAGAAGCGCCCGTGGTGTCCGTGCCGTTGACTTAGGAGAAAATGATTTGGTCGTGGGAATGGGAATTGCCAAAGAAGGCACCCAGCTCCTTACAATAACAGAAGACGGCAAGGGCAGGAGAACCAATGTGTCTGAGTATCGTCTCCAAACCCGTGGGGGAAAAGGCGTTAAGAATTACGATGTGACAAAGGCCGGAGTGGTCAGCGGAGTAAGGGTTGTCACAGAAGATGATGATGTTATATTAATTTCTTTGAGTGGTATAATTATTCGTATGCACGCAAGTGATATAACAGTTCAGAGCCGTTATGCCTTGGGAGTTAAAGTTATGCGCCTTGGCAGCGATGACAAGACAGTTACTTTTGCGGTGACAATGCGTGAGGACGACGAGGAGACAGAAACTATCATAGATG
>JAVVVT010000032.1:0-14142 GCA_036652515.1 Oscillospiraceae bacterium | reverse complement strand
CTAAACTCTCTATTTATCAATTAATCTTGAAGCGTAATTATAACGAAAAATTATTAATCCACAAGTTATCTCCCTCCCCCCCCTTTATTCACCACAATAAAACTCTGCTTTTGCGCAATGCCCTGTTTGTTCATAATTACTTTAAACCTTTGTCAACATTACAACATAACTATATGGTACAATCTCTGTAAATAAAAGAAACATAAGGTGAGGCTATGCTTGATTTCGTTGATATAACTGTGGAGAACATACATTTGTACTGCCGATTTGAACAAATTTTCGAAGAGGATTTAAAGAATTTTCTTTCTCGCATATACCCCGAAAACAGCGACTTTTTCACCGTGATGATAAAAGAAAACTCCCTGCGTTGGAGCTATCTGTTCTATGACGGAAAAATCATAGGTTCAATATGGCTGGAAAAAGAGCACCCAACCTTACCCGTGGCGACTTTAGGGATTTTTATTGCCGAAAAAGAGTTGCGAAGTCACGGGATTGGAGCTTTGGCAATCACCGAATACCTGCGTTTGTACAAAGAGGAATTGGGGATACAAGAGGTGGTTCTCAATGTGCGAAAAGAAAATATTCGTGCTTTGAGTTGCTATGAAAAATGCGGTTTTATCTGCGAAAAACAATTTGAAAAAGAAAATGGCGTAAAGGTGTGCGAGATGAGCAAAATTTTGCAATGAGAGTAAATTTCTCTCTATCACCTATCTTTTCCATATCTTTATCTAAGAAATAGAGATAGCTTTCAGCCTCTGTTCGCCCCACACAACTTATTTATCGCCATTTATTATAGAGCCGATTTATTACCGACTTTTATAGCGGATAAGTACCTGTGAATTTTTCAGTTTTTAGTCTGTAATATATATCTATGTCAAATATATTAAAAGCAAAGTTAGACACGATTTTGTGTCTGACTTTGCTTTTCTTTTGCTCTGATTAATTTTTAGTGGAATAACACTATCGGCGTAGTGCAATAAATAATGTGCCACCCATTGTAGGCTAAAGCCTGAATTTTTGCCTAAAACATCTACCCTATGGGTAAAATATCGCCAATTTCTATCACGCAAATTTAGCTTCTTCCTAAAATATCTGCCTATGTGTGAAGTCTCACCGATTTCTATCACTCGAACCTGAATTTTTGCCTAAAATACCTCCCCTATGGGTAAAGTATCACCGATTTCTATCACTCGAAATTCAGCTTTCGCCTATGTAAAGCCGCAACCGCCCACATAATTTCCGCCTCTATGCTATGGGCTGCATCTCATCATCTTGATGTACGGATATCACTCCGTCACGGACCAATTGCACAAATTTTGCGCCGATTTCAGGGTCGAACTGACGGGATAGCCCTCGCTCAATCTCCCTGAGAGCATCGTCGATTTGCATAGGCTCTTTGTAGGAGCGCCGTGATACCATAGCGTCAAAACTGTCCGCCACACAAAGACATCTCGCTCCAAATGGGATTTCCTCCCCTGCCAATCCACGAGGGTATCCTTTGCCGTCCCAATGCTCGTGATGTCCGATTGCCACGGGGATTACATAGTCCAAACTTGGCAGATGGCGAATTATATCTATGGAGTTTTCAACGTGAGTTTGCATTATCTTGTATTCCTCGGCGGTCAAACGTCCGTTTTTAGAGAGTATGCTCTCGGGAATACCTATCTTGCCTATATCGTGAAGCAGACCTGCCTGGCGGATAATCTCCACAAGCTCACTGCCTATTCCCATATTTTGTGCCAACTTCATAGCGTATTCGGACACGTTGTTTGAATGGGCGAAAGTGTAATGGTCCTTTGCGTTGATGGCGGCTGTGAGGGCATATATGGTCGGGGCAAAGCTGTCCACGATACCCTTTTTACGCACCGCCTCACTGCGGTCTTTTTCAAGGTTATTCTCACCCACCAAGGAGGAGTTTTTGTACACTACAATTTGATTTTTGCCGTTACTTTTTGCGCTGAAAACCGCTAAACCAACATTTGTTATAAGCTGGGTAAGGTTGGCGGCTGAGGTTGGATAAGCGCAAATACCGGCGGAAAATGTCAAGAATTTCTTTGTCTTCTCATTCTCTGCCCCAAGGTGGCTGGCGAGCAATCGACGCACAGTCTCGATGTAAGAGCGAGCCGTAGGCACGTCGCACTTAGGCAGTGCAACCATAAATTCCTTGCCGGAATACCTCGCCACTGTCCCCCTGTAATCTATTATAGAAACTATTATATCGGCAAATTCCTTGAGGATTTTATCCCCTTCTTCTGCCCCATAGAGCTCATTATAAAGGTGAAAATCGTCCAAATCAAGGAGTGCCAAAACAAAGGTGTCGTCCTTGACACGGTCTAACTGCTGCTGTGCCACCTCCATAAAATTGCGGCGGTTGGAGAGCTCCGTGAGGGACTCTTTTCTCGCCTCATTGCGCATACTCTCGTACATTCTTGAGTTTTTAATGGATATGGACAGCACCGCTCCCACGGATTCCAAAAAGCTTGTCTCGCTGAAACTGAGGGATTTATCCTTCAAATTTGAGCTTATGAGCACCACTGCTGCCAAGCGATTGTCGCAAACAATCGGCAATAAATAGCTGATATTTAACTCATTAAGCTGATTTTTTTCTTTTTCCCACATAGATTTATATGCCACTGTTCGCTGAAAATCAGCCAAGAAAATTCCCTTGCTGTTTTTTTCCAGCCATTCAACCGCCGGGTGATGCCGTGACAAAGAAAAATCTCTGGCGGTAATTCCGTCGCTGGATTTCACCAAATGGAAGGTCTCGTCATCATCGTCAAACAGGCACATATGCACTAATATTCCATTTATATTATCGGTGGCAAAGTCCATAAAAATATCCAAAATCTCACTGATATTCAAGGTTTTGCTCACCGCATTTGAAAAGTTTTTCAGCTCGTCGTCCCTGGCAATCTGGGATTTTACAAACAGATTATTTGCCAAACGCAACACCACTTGGTAGATAAGCATAGTGCAAAATGAGAAGAGCACAGCAAAAACGATGGTTTTATATTGTATAAATTCAGCGAAATTTTTATTGAAAAACGTATCAAAGCTGTTGTAAAATGATGCCAAAACACAGGTGGTCAATATGGCTGAAACCAGATAAATCGGACTTTTTGAAGTGACCTGTGTCAGGGTGATAAGCCGGCGTTTATAGAGTGAATAGTATATGCAAAATGTATTTACTATGCAGACAAAAGTATCATTTGGCAATGTTCCGATGCCGGGGATAACCTCGGTCAAGGTGCCGATGATAAGGGCTACTAAGCCCACCGCCAGGGGAGTGAACAGCTTAGGCGACATACCGTCTATCTTGATGCTCCGCCAGACCATTTTTCCCACCAAGAAAAACACCCACATAGCCAGAGCAATAGGGATAATAATGGACAGCTTCACGTCAAATTTAAAAATTTGCTCCCCGTTTTCGCTCACTATTCGAGGGTCGCTGATAAAGACGTGAAACATATTGATAATCGCCATACCCACGGATAAAATCGCCAATATATTTCTTACAAAAGTACCCTTTTGCCCCGTGTAATCGTACATAAATTGGTATACGCAAATAGGCACGCAAAATATGCCGAACACCGATAACTCATACCAAAATCCCGCCCCCGGATATATCCCCAGGCGCATAAAGAACGAGCCTGTGGTCCAAGCGGTAAAGGTGAGCAGCAACAACAAAAATGAATAAATTATCTTTGTTTTCTTTGCTGAGAGCACTGTTAAAAACAGAAATAAGCTGCAAACCATTGCAAACATAGGGACAACTAAAAAAAATGTTTTATTTATTGACATTTGCCGCCTCCTTTCTGTGGCTACTTCACGGTGCGCAAAAGGTCAAGCACCTGCGGTCTTCTTGGGTTTATCTTGCGCAATGGATATTCTCGTCCATCGTTGTATCTTCCTATTGTTCCTGTGGGTAAAAGGCTGACTATAAGCGGTTCTATTCCCAAAAGTTTTTTCAAATCATTGTAATCGCTGTCATAATATTTAAAGCAAGCGCTGAGCTGCTCTTTGATGAGCTGGACGCCTACGGCGCTTCTGTCCGCCTCGTCATTTGAGAGCTCTAAGTACAGGTGTAGAAACGAATGATGTTCTTCGTTGTATTCTTTTATTGCAAACCAGTCGCTCACGCCTATCCTTGACAGGTCAAGTATATATTGAATTTCCTGCTGAGTTATCCTTGTGAAGCCCATTATATCTATGACGGTGGGTATCCTGTCCACATATTTAAACTGGGGAAAATCTAATTTATCCGACGGATTTTTAAGGCGGATACAGCGGTAGATATCCCCCACTCTGTACCTTGCAAAAGCGCCGCCTTTCAGCACGGTGATAACAAGCTCATAGCACTCATTTGCCACTAACTCGTCTAACAGATAGGTTTTCGGGACATATTCCGGATTGTCCAAGCTGCGGTACATCTCCTCTTCAGGGATAAACTCGTAAAAGCAAGAGTCGGGGAACAGAACCAATCCGTCCTTGCTCCAGGTCTCGGTGCCAAGACAGGTGGGCTCGGTGCCCCCTGCAATCTCAAGAGGTCTCACCCCCCACAAATCCTCTAACTCGTCCTTGAAAAGGTCGCTGTCAGTGCCTACGCAGACAAATCCCGACAGATGAAAAAGGTCTTTCGGTTTTATACTCACGCCGTCACGCTTTGATTTATACATTCCTTTGCACATTTTAGTGAGCATTTTAGGTCCCATATGCAGTGCGGTTTTGACTTTGCCATTGCCGCCGGCGCTTTGAAGATTAAAGTTTTTACTTATCCCGTAAATTATACTGCTCATTCCAAAAAATAAATCTATTCCCTCTGCCAGCGCCTGTTTAAATCCCACTGAGCTCTGCTTTGAAAAAGACAGCTTTTTTGCCTCCTTTAAAGAGGGCATAAACCGCATAGTTATCTCATCGCCCACCAACTTTGGAAAAAGCCCTGTGGCGTATGGCAACGGCGCCAAAGCGTACAGCACTCTCGCTTGTTTTGGCACGTTGAACTGCCCCTTTACACGGCTGGTGGAAAGGAGCATTGCAGCAAATATATTGGTCTTATATGTATCTAACATACTGTCCGAGTAAGGCGCCCACTTGGCAGGGCTTGTACCGCCCTCCCAGGTTGTTTTTAGCCAAATAGCGGGTTTTGAGGGGAGCATATTCTCCCTTTTAGGCAATAAAATATCCGCATAATCTTCAAAAGTTGTCAAGGGAACGCTCTTGCGGAAATCTTCCACAGAGGTAGGCACATGACTGCCCATAATCCTTTTCCCTAAGCCACACTTTGATAAAAGCTCAATTTGTTCCATAAGCAGACGGCACTGGACATTCATATATTCTTCCATACTCATATCCAAAAATCCGCAAAACTCCTGCCAGACTTCTTCGGTGGGAAGATTTTTCAGTTTTTCTTCAAAATTCATATCTATCCTTTCCGCTGATGCTTTTTATACAGATACGCCACACAATTTTTTACTCCGCCCACTGTGGGGAGCAAAAAAGGGGTGCGCTCTTTGTAGGAGGCATAGCCTTCTATTGTCTTTTCAAAAAGGAACACGTCCTGCCAAATCACATAAAAAATGTCATAAATTGAAAAAAAACAAAGGCATATAAATAGGCTCTTATGGGTGAAAACTCCATATAGGCACAGATAAAAAAGACATAAAAAAATCACACCCGGGTGACGACACGCAGCGTATACGCCTGTGTCTGTCAAGGGCAGCAGCTCATTTTCATCACCCTTGTCATCGCCCTTATCAAGGGCAAAAAACACAGAGTAGATGAGCATAAATAGGCTTAAAAGTGCCATAATACCCAGCAAAATATTTTTAAAATTTAAGACAAATTCTCTTATGGGGATACAGACAAATGTCGCTCCCACCAATAAAATTCCCCCTAAATAGAACAGAAACATATATTTTGAGCTCTTGGTTTTATACCCCAGCCAGTCGCTCAATATAAACAAACCAAAGGCAATCGTGCCAAAAACTATCTGTATCATAGCTTTTTTTCAAAGACTATACCCACCGCTCCCTGACCTGTATAAATGCCTATGACTGAGCCAACCCAGTCAATTCTCACCTTTGCAAGGGGGGCGACAGAGAGTATTTCGTCACGCATTTTCATCGCTTCCCCATAGGCGTTAGCGTGAAACACACAAACTTCTTTTGTATAATCCGCCTCATTTTTATACCTTTTGAAGACGGCTTCTTTGGCATTTTTAAATCCTCGAACCAGCCCCACATCTCTCACTAATCCATCGGAAAAACACAGTATTGGTTTTATCCCCATAGCGTCGGCGGCAAAGCACTTCACCACCCCTATACGTCCGCCTTTTCTGGCGTTCTCAAGGCTGGGCATAACAAAATAAACCCCTAAACGGGTGCGGTAGTTATCTAAAAAAGTCACAATCTCGCTTGCGGATTTCCCCTGTTTTGACAGACGGGCAGCGGCGATTGCCATTGCCGCCAAGCCGTGGGACACCTGTAAGGAATCGTATACGGTAATTTTGGGCTTAAAACCTGTGCTTTGCAGCTCTGCTTTTGCCATATTGGCGGTGCTGACAGAGCCCGACATAAGGCTTGTGAGGGTGACACAGAGGATTTCATCGTACTCCTGCGCCTGCCTAAAGCAGTCCATATACTGATATATGTTAGGGTGGGAGCTGGTAGGCAGCTTGTTATTCTTGCCAAGGAGCTCATAAAACTCCGCTGGGGTGATATCAATATTATTAAGCAAGGGCTTATCGTCAAATATAATGGTATCCGGCACCAATGATATGTCATATTCTTTTGCCAGTGATGGCGATAAATCACTGACCGAATTTGTAAAAATTTTAACCAAATTACGCCCTCCGCAAAGTTTATTGAGCAGTTATTTTGTACTTTTGCGCATTTATTTCTCCTTAATATATTAACATAAATTTAACGATAATACAATACTCGTCCCCTTTATCTGTCCACCTTTAAAGTTTTACAATCTTTGTATGAATAGATAAAATTTATACATAATTTTCAGCATAGCGCCCAAAAAATATTTTTTTATCTTTCACAGTAACTAATATTTGAATTTTCGACAAATTATTCTATTTTGTTGCTCAAATATTTGAAAGAATTTGCGCCGATTTTACCATAAAGTATAAAATTTTACACACTAAAAGTGATAGGACACATCTCTTCTTACGAAAAATGTGTCCTATCCTCACGAAAAGTGGTATAGCGAATTAGGTTTGCAAATTCTTTCATCAGCTTTTTTAAAATTAAAACTGCGAAAAAATGAAATATATATGCCTACTATCAGTCTAAAAGCGCCCTTTTCTCATATTTAAAGGTCTGTTAATTGCGCAAAAACTCTTTTTGCCTATGGGCAATCTTAACTGAAATATCCTTTATTTATTCAAAATCTGGGGACCCTGTGGGGTGTCTTTGACCACATATCCAAGCTGTGCCAACTCATCACGGATTTCATCGGCTCTCGCCCAGTTTTTGTTCTGCCTCACAAGGGTTCTCTCCTGCACCAAGTCCTTGACTGCCTGGGGAATAACATCGCTTTTGCGGTTGTAAAGTATGCCAAGCACTCCGCACAACTCATCAAAAATATCCGCCGTGTACAAAAGTGCCTCTTTTGATTGGTCGGTGCCGTTTGTGTTTATCACGCTAACTAACTCAAAAATCTTTGAGAGGGCGTCAGCAGTGTTTAAATCATCGTCCATCACTGATATAAAATCAGCCTTTGCCTTTTCGGCATCTGCCTTTATTGAATCGCTCAAGCCGCTTGTATTCTCAATTAAAAAATCTAATTGGTCACGGGCGGTGTATATTCTTGCAAGGCTGGCTTGGCATTGCGCCATAATCTCACGGGTAAAGTTCAGTGGAGAGCGATAGTGTGCCGTCAAAAGGAAATAGCGTATGACCTCATATCCCATCTCCTGGGCAATCTCCCTCACAGTGAAGAAGTTGTTCAGGCTCTTGGACATTTTTTGATTGTCCACATTCAAAAATGCGTTGTGCATCCAGTAGTGGGAAAAGCTTTTGTCGTTGGCACATTCGCTCTGGGCGATTTCATTTTCGTGGTGAGGAAAAACCAAATCCTCTCCGCCGCAATGTAGGTCAATAGTCTCTCCCAAGTGCTTTTTGCTCATTGCCGAGCACTCGATATGCCAGCCCGGGCGACCCTGGCTAAAGGGGCTTGCCCAGTGGGGTTCGCCCTCTTTTGATGCTTTCCAAAGGGCGAAGTCAGCGGCATCTTCTTTGATTTCACCCTGTGAAATTCTTGCGCCTGCCTCTAAGTCCTCCATATTTTGATGACTTAATTTTCCATATTCGGCAAAGCTCTTCACACGGAAATAAACGTCTCCGTTTTCTGTTTTATAAGCGTGACCTTTGTCAATCAAAGTTTGGACTATCTGGATTATTTCCGGAATAGTGTCGGATACCCTCGGTCTTGCGCTGGCTGGTTTCACGTTCAAGCCCTCTAAGTCCGTGTAGTACTCGTTTTCATATTTGCGGGCGACGGCGTCAAAGCTAACGCCCTCTTCATTTGCCTTTTTGATTATTTTATCGTCAATATCAGTTATATTTGACACATAATTTACCGAGTTGCCCCTGTATTCAAGGTAGCGGCGAAGGGTGTCAAAGATGACTGCGGGTCTTGCGTTGCCTATGTGTATATAGTTGTACACCGTAGGTCCGCAGACGTAAATTTTATATTCTCCCTGGGTTATTGGGATAAATTCTTCCTTTGTTCTGGTGAGCGTGTTAAAAACTTTCATATGTTCCATAATGTTACCTCTCTTGATATGCGATGTGCGGTATTTGCCGCAAGTTTCCACTCAAAGCCGTAAATAAAATAAAACCGCCGTCGTCTGCAATCAGCAAACGAAGGCGGTTATAAAACCACGGTTCCACTTCGAATTTATATCTTATTTGTCCTATAACGGAGACCTTCCGAACACAGCTACTATCTCTTCACCGCATCTGCTCTCAGAGGCATTCATCAAATTATTATTTTCAGGGTGCTTTCAGCGGGTCACACCCATTCTCTGTTGAAATTTTACTTTGATTACTATTTCTGATACAATCGCATTTATTTTATTTAACTTATGATATCAGTATCCTAAAGTTTTGTCAAGACCTATTTTGCATTTTTTATTAAATCTATGTTGGGAATTATGTATTTTAAGCCCGAAATGACCGTCAACGCCGCCATTATCCACATAGCTGCCACTGTAACAAGGTTTAATTTGCTAAATAGAGTGGCGTCTACAATCCCCATCTGCAATAAGGATATGACAAATAATCCATATATTATGGCAAACATTTGGAAAACCGTTTTCGCCTTGCCCCAAATTCCTGCGGCAATAACTTTGCCACCGCCTGCGCTTGATGCGGCAATCATACGGATACCGCTCACGGCAAATTCTCTCGCCAGCACGATACACAGGACAATCTCGTGGCAAAAGCCATATTTACACAGGTAAATCAGCGCCACTGTGGTGAGCAATTTATCTGCCAAAGGGTCCATAAATTTGCCGAAATCAGTGACCATATTATTTTTTCTTGCTATGCTGCCGTCAAGAAAATCAGTGAAAGATGCCACTGAAAACACAATCAGCGCAATCAAAAAGCTGTACTTTCCCTTTGGATACATAAAAAGCATAAAAACAGGGACGAGTAAACATCTTAGGGTGGTGAGCTTATTAGGTAAATTCATAAATATTCTCCATCTGCGTGAAATATTGCATATTTGAGGTACATATCATAAGTAATTGTAATTTATTACAGCAAAATCCGCACTTCAATTTTATCCGATGATTTTGCCCTATATATAAATTGGCAAATCTCATCTGTTTTTTTATATTAAATCAGCTCTGCGTACAAATCATAGATGTCACTGCCGGTTATCTTCACCTTTTTGATATCTCCGATTTCTATATTGCAATCGCCGTTTAGATAAACTTCCCCGTCAATTTCCGGAGCATCATAGACGCTTCGACAGATGAAAAGATTGTTTTCTTCGTCGTATTCATCACAGATTATATCTAAGGTTTTACCCACCATTAAAGATTGCTTTTGGCTCATAATCTCTGTTTGCAAACGCATAATTTCATCGGCACGGCTACTGCGCACCTCTACATCAATCTGGTTGTCCATCTTTGCCGCAACCGTTCCCTCCTCCTCAGAGTAGGCAAAACAGCCAAGGCGCTCAAGGCGGATTTCTTTCACAAAGTCATAGAGCTGCATAAATTCTTCTTGGGTCTCACCGGGATATCCCGTTATCAAGCTGGTGCGAATAGAAATATCCGGCACCGCTTTTCTCAATCGAGAGATTGCGGATTTTATTATATCAGTACCACCTTTGCGGTTCATACTTTTCAGCACTCGGTCATTGATGTGCTGAATTGGCAAATCCAAATAGTGGAGCACCTTGGGGTTGTGTGCGATAACCTCAATTACATCATCGCCCAGTCTCTCCGGGTAGGCATACATCAATCTTATCCACTGCACCCCGTCGATTTTTGAAATTTCAGTTATAAGCTGTGCCAATCGGCTCTCTTTGTATAAATCTTCGCCGTAAGCGGTGATATCTTGAGCCACCACAATTATCTCTTTCACCCCTTCATCTGCCAGCCAGCGTGCCTCTTCAAGACAGCTTTCCATGGACCTGGAGCGATGAGGTCCTCTGATAAGAGGAATTGCGCAATAGTGACAACAATTTGAGCAGCCCTCGGCAATTTTTAGGTAAGCATAATGGCGTGGGGTGGAAATAATTCTTTTTTGAGTGATATCAAGGTTGGTTTTAGGTCCGTAACAGGAGAGCCTTTCGCCCTTTGTGACGCTCTCTAATACACGGAGCAGCTGGTCCTGTGCGCCTATACCCACCACGGCGTCCACCTCGGGGATATCGTTTAAAATTTCATCTTTATACCGCTCTGCCAAACACCCTGTGACTACGATTTTCAGCTTTGGGTTTTCTATCCGTGCTTCCACAGCGTTAAAAATATTCTCAATCGCCTCCTCTTTTGCAGAGGTGATAAATCCACAGGTGTTTATGATACACACGTCCGCTTTTGTCATATCGGCGGTGGTGTTATGCCCTGCTTTCAATATTTTATGTGCAATTATGTCGCAGTCCACTTGATTTTTGGGACAGCCCAGTGATACTAATGTTATTTCCATCTAATTCCCCCGAATAAATTATATATAAGTTGCTTTTTGTCCAATCGTTAGGGCTCAGTCCATAGGATAATCCCTCGGTGATATTGTACCATAAAATCAAGGAAAAGACAAATTATTCTTCATTATAGTCAGTCTGAAAATCCTCGTCTACCGAGAGGTTCAGCTCCTCAAACGCCTGTTTTATGTCGGAATACTTAAAGCCTTTTCTCATAAGACTTTGAATGACTTTTTGTGGAGTTTCAAGTTTTGAAGCGTATTTGCTCTTTAAAAGCCTTAATATGTCTTGACTTTGGCTGTCAATCTCAAAATCGGATATAACCTCTTCTATGATTTCTTTGTCTATGCCAAGACTTTGAAGCTTTAATTTTATATGGCAAAGGGAGGTTTTCTTAACATTTAAAAGATATTCTCCTTTTAACTGTGCAAAAACACGGTCATTTACAAGACCTAAGCCCTCCATTTTATCCACAGCAAACAGAGCACAGTCCTGCTCATAAAACTTACGCAGCTTGTCGTAAAGCTCTTTGCGGGAGTGCATACGGTAGCTTAGGAGGCTGTACGCTTTCTCCACCGCCTTTGCCGTCTGACTTTTTTGCATAAGACAATCAAGCTCCTGCTCTGAAAAGCAAGAGCCGATTTTTATATTTTCTTGATACAGCAGCATATCGTCCACCGAGAACAAAAATCCGTCTTGGGTGAAGAGCGCATTAAAGCCCTTTTTCGTCTTGGTGATATCAGTTATACGCACACTACTCATCAACGTCGATATCTATGTTGGCATTTCTGCGCTTTGTCACTGGCTTTGCTTCCTCTACCGGAGTTGCCTCTTCCACCTCCACAGCGGCTTTGGCGTTTTTATCCGGTTTTCTGCTGGAAGGCAACACGTTTATGCCCTTTTCTTTTGCCTCTTCCACGGCGGCAAAAACTTTTGCTTCCACCTCTTTGGCAATTTCGGGATTTTGGCGAAGATACTCTTTTGAGTTATCTCTGCCTTGACCTAAACGTATCTCGCCATAGCTGAACCAAGCGCCTGATTTTGCGACTATGCCAAGTTTTACGCCTATATCCATAATCTCGCCTAACTTGGATATGCCCTGCCCGAACATAATGTCAAATTCCGCCTCTTTGAAAGGGGGTGCGACCTTGTTTTTCACCACTTTTGCTCTGGTGCGGTTGCCGATGACCTCTGTACCGTTTTTGATTGCCTCAATCCTTCTCACGTCAATTCGAACAGAAGAATAATATTTCAAAGCACGTCCGCCGGTGGTGACCTCGGGATTGCCGTAGGAGATGCCGATTTTTTCACGCAGTTGGTTGATAAATATTACAATTGTGTTTGCCTTGCCGATTGCCGCCGTGAGCTTTCTCAGTGCCTGACTCATAAGTCTCGCCTGTAAGCCCACATGGCTGTCGCCCATCTCGCCGTCTATTTCAGCCTTTGTTACCATCGCCGCAACGGAGTCAATAACCACCACATCAATAGCGTTGGAGCGCACCAAAGCCTCGCAAATCTCCATTGCCTGCTCACCTGTGTCCGGCTGTGAGACCAAAAGCGAGTCTATGTCCACGCCTAAAGCGTTGGCATAGATTGGGTCAAGGGCGTGCTCCACGTCAATAAACGCCGCATTGCCCCCTGCCTTTTGAGCCTCCGCCACAACGTGAAGAGCCAAGGTGGTTTTACCGCTGCTCTCCGGCCCGTAAATCTCCACAACTCTGCCCTTTGGCAAACCGCCTATTCCAAGTGCTAAATCTAAGGAGAGTGACCCGGTGGAAATCGTTTCCACGTTCATGGTTATATTTTCTCCCAGGCGCATTATTGCACCCTTTCCAAACTGCTTTTCTATGTTCGCAAGAGCTGTTTCCAATGCTTTTTGCTTATCTGTCGCCATAATATTCCCCTTTACACACATATATACACAACTGTTGGTTGTATTTTACTAATATAGTAACATATATTATCCCACTATTCAAGTGTTAATTGATATATTTTACGGTTTTTGGGCGATTATTCCACGAGGGTTTCCGCCTGCGTCTGTAATCTCCTCAATTATCCTATAATCAAAGCGCAAAAGTAAATATCTGACGCTTTCTTTTTGGTCAAATCCATATTCAAAAATCAGCAAGCCCCCATCTTTCAAGGTGCGCTTATAATACTCTATTATAAAGGCGTAAAAACGCAAGCCGTCCTTAGGCGCAAAGAGTGCCATAGGTGGCTCAAAGTCTATCTCTTTTTGCAGCTTGCCCTGTAATTCTTCACGGATATAAGGGGGGTTTGAAATTATAACATCAAAAGTTTCGTCCTCTACTGTGTCATCAAAGATGAACACATCAGACAGGATAGGCAGTACCGCCAGCCCTGTTGCCTGTATATTTTTTAATAGATATTCATATGCCTCTTTTGATTTTTCAAGAGCGGAAACAACGGCGTTGGGGCAATATTTTTTGATTGATAGCCCAATCGCTCCGCTGCCCGAGCAAAGGTCTAACACGTTTGGCACCCTTAGCTTTTGAATATAAGTAAACGCCCTTTCGCACACGGTCTCGGTGTCTTGACGTGGGATAAGCACGCCCTCACCCACCGTCAATTCCAAGTCGAAAAATTGCCAAGACTTCAAAATATATTGGAGGGGATAGCCCTCTCTACGTTTGTTGCAAAGAGCTATAAGCTGCTTTTCTTCTTCTGAGGGGACTAAAAAATCTCCCCCTATATCAAGCCTTTTTCCTCCCAAAACAAACTCTATGAGACAGTCGGCTTCAAAGGCAGGCGAGGCGTTCTCATTTTCAGCCAAAAGGTTTTTCATCTCTGTGTAAACTTGTAAAAGTGTCCCCATCTCCGCCCTCATCTCTTTAAATTTTAGTATACTCTTTGCTATTTTATCTTTATATTATACCCATTGTATTTACGCCTGCGCATCTTCTGTCCCTGTACAGGTGATATTTGCAAGGACACCGCCAGTTTAATTGTATT
>JAVVVT010000031.1:0-14546 GCA_036652515.1 Oscillospiraceae bacterium | reverse complement strand
AGACCGGCGGAGGAATGATTAATTAATTTTTTTCGAAAATGTCTGTTAAATGCTAATTATATAATATAAAGTATAAATAAAAAGTATCAGAATATATAGGAGTATATTATGACCAATAATCTATCTTCATCTATGCCAATAGGCACAGGTGAGCCCTGCTCTACCCAAAAATCAAACGCACTTAGCCAACCACCTAAAGAAATCTACGGAAAATTTGACACTTTGTTCGCTTTTTTATATTTTGGACTGGGATATTTGTTTGTAAGAACTTTTTTGGGCTCTAATTGGGAGCCGGGTGGCTACACTCAAATTTTGACCGCCTTTTATATCCTTTGTGTTTTATCCTACGCATATGTGCGCCATATTACCCCCACCCGTGAAAGTTATTTTTGGCTGGCGATTATGATATGTATCTCCCTGCCCTATTGGTTTTACAGTTTTTTACACTTTTTTCAATTTTTATCTTTGATAGTTGTGGCGGCGTACTGGACTATGAGTGTGGGGGGCGGATTTGTGGACGAAAAGGGCAGCTCTTCCTACCTGATGTTTGACTGCATCAACTGCTTTGCAGTGATGCCATTTATACATTTTTCCTCGATTTTCTCCGCCGCCTTTAATCTTTTTCGATTTAATATCAAAAAGAGCAAAAAGACTGTCTCCGTTTTGCTGGGAACAGCTATGGCAATTTTGGCGCTGTGCTTTATTCTGCCACTCCTTATGCGCTCGGATAAAAACTTTTTATCCACATTTTCTTCCCTTTATGATATCCTTATGAACTATCTGCATTTTAGAATGTCCGACTTTATTATATGGATAGTCCCCTCAATCGCCACCGCCTGTTACCTTTATTCTTTGAGCATATCCGCTTTCTCCCACGGACATTTTATGATTTATAAAAAGGACCATCTCCAAAAACAGCGCAAGGCTGTGAGAGTGGTGGAAAACACCACAATCTCTGTGTTTTTATACATCATCTGCGGTGTGTATCTGCTCTTCATCGCCCTCCAGGCAAGCTATCTGTTCAGCGCTTTTTCCGGCAAAATCTTCGGCGAGATGACCTATGCGCAGTACGCAAGAAGTGGTTTTTTTGAGCTATGTCAGGTGTGTGCCATAAATATAGCAATTCTGTGCGCCTGTAACCTACTGGTCAACGAAGAGGACGAAAAAAAGGTGAAAAAGCCCTACGCCGCCCTGTGTGTCATCTCAATTTTATTGCTTGTGAGCGCCGGCGCAAAGATGATTATGTATATGGCAGCTTACGGTTTGACAGAGAAGAGAATTGTTGCCTCGATATTTTTGCTGTGGCTGATTGTGGTTTTCTCCTTGTGTATTCTGCGTTGTTTCAAGCCCTTTAACTTGAGCAAATGCAGTCTTTTCTGTGGGGCAATACTCTATTGCAGCCTGTGTATTTTTGACGTGACTACCCTTGTTAATCACTACAATTCCGCCTATGGCTTTGATAAGGAAGAAACAAATTTTCATCAAACACTTGACGTTTCCTCTTTTTGAATATAAAATAGAGACAACTTATAGATAAAAAAGAGGAATTATAATGAAAGCTAGAATACCTGCCCACAGAGAATTTGTGATTGCCATAGCAGAAGATTATGAAAAAGCCGACGAGTGCTGGGGCAAATTACAGGAAATTTTAGACGCATACAAAGCCCAAGGCAAGAGCGTTTTCACTAAAACCTTTATTGAGGACAATGAAGAAAAAGTAAAAGAGCTTCAAAAAGTTTATGAATTTACCTACACGGTAGAAGAAAAATAATCTGTAAATTTTACAGTAAAAAAGCAGGCGCCCATTGCGTCTGCTTTTTTTATATGCTTTATTCGCTTTTTCCCCTAATATTTAAGGGGCTTTTTATCGCCTATTTATATAACAAAAGGAGGACTTTCCGTCCTCCTTTTATCCTTGCCACCAAGGGCTGTAAAGCCCTCTTATTCTAATTCAAACGCACCTGTGTAAAGCTGATAATATTCGCCTTTTTCGGCTATCAGGCTCTCGTGGTCGCCTCTTTCAATAATTCTGCCCTGTTCCAAAACCATTATGGCATTGGAATTTCTAACCGTTGAAAGTCTGTGAGCGATGACAAAAACCGTTCTGTTGTACATCAGAGCGTCCATAGCTCCTTGAATAATGCTCTCGGTTCTTGTGTCTATACTGCTGGTCGCCTCGTCCAATATAAGCACCGGAGGGTTTGCAACCGCCGCACGGGCGATAGAAAGCAGCTGTCTTTGTCCCTGTGAAAGTCCGTCACCGTCTGAGGTGAGCAGAGTGTTATATCCCTCGGGCAGATGCTTTATAAATCCGTGGGCGTTGGCAATTTTAGCCGCCGCAACCACCTCTTCATCAGATGCCTCCAAGTTGCCGTAACGGATATTCTCCATTATTGTGCCGGTGAACAGGTGGGTATCCTGCAAAACTATACCCAGTGAATGGCGCAAATCCGCCTTTTTAATCTTGTTGATATTTATGCCGTCATAACGGATTTTTCCGTCTTGAATATCATAAAAACGATTTATAAGGTTGGTTATAGTGGTCTTGCCTGCACCTGTGGCGCCTACAAAAGCGATTTTCTGTCCTGGTTTTGCGAATAGGCTTATATTGTGCAAAACGATTTTATCGTCGTTGTAGCCAAAGTCCACATCGTCAAAAACCACGTCGCCCTTGAGCATAGTGTAGGTTATTCTCTCCCCGTCTTTATGGGGGTACTTCCAAGCCCAGCTATTTAAATCCTCGTCCACCTCTACTATTGTGCCGTCCTCTTTTTCAATGGCTCTCACCAAGGTGACAAAGCCGTCGTCCACCTCAGGCACTTCGTCCATAACGCTGAAAATTCTTCCTGCGCCAGCCAAAGCCATAACTATGGTGTTGAACTGTTGGGTGATTTGAGAAATCGGCATATTGAAGCTGCGAACAAGCTGTAAAAATGAGGCTATTGAGCCGATTGTCAGCCCACCGATGCCGCCGATTGCCATTATTGAGCCTGCCATAGCCGTCAAGCTGAAGTTTAGATGACCTAAGTTTGTGGAGATAGGTCCGATGATGTTGGCAAAGCCGTTTGCCTTTGTTGCGCTCTCGCAAAGGTTCTCGTTGAACTGGTCAAACTCTTCCTTTGCTTTTTCTTCGTGGGTGAACACCTTGACCACCTTTTGACCGTCCATCATCTCTTCGATATAGCCGTTGAGCTTGCTCAAGTCGTACTGCTGTCTGCCAAAATATGCGCCGCTCATTCCACCGACTTTTTTGGTGGCGGTTATCATCACAACCACCATTATAAGGGTGATGATACTCAATTGCCAAGAAAGGAACAACATAGATGCGCCCACCGAGATGATAGTCACTGTGCTGTTGATTATCTGAGGGATTGTCTGTCCCAACATCTGCCTTAAAGTGTCGGTATCGTTGGTGTAAAGGCTCATTAATTCCCCGTGTGAATGGGTGTCAAAATATTTTATAGGCAGAGACTGCATATGTTTGAACATATTATCCCGCACTTTTTTCAGTGTTCCCTGTGCCACATACATCATTATCCTGTTGTAGGCGTATGTGGAGATTATTCCCACTAAATAGATGCACGCCATCTGCACAAGTGCAAAGAGCAATCCCGACATATCGGGGTTTTGCTGACCGATAAATGGCACTATATAGCTGTCCAAAAGGGTTTTGATAAACAGTGTGCCACGCACGTTGGCAAGTGCGCTGACAATGATGAAAAGAACCACGAACAACAGATGAAATTTATATCCCTCAAAGGTGAGTTTGGTCAATCTCTTTAGGTGTCCCATAGCGTCTTTGTCCATCTTGACCCCTGTGGGAACGCCTCTTCCACCCGGACCTTTCATAACGGCAGGGCGTGTTTGTTTTTCAGCCATTATTCCTCACTTCCTTTCATTTGAGAATTATAGACTTCACGATAGATTTCATTTCTCTTTAAGAGCTCCTCGTGGGTGCCCATACCATTGATTTGACCGTCGTCCATAACAATGATTAAATCCGCCTCCTCCACGGAGGAAATTCTCTGGGCTATGATAATTTTTGTGGTGCCTGGTATCTCTTCCCTCAAAGCTTTTCTTATGAGGGCATCGGTATGGGTGTCCACTGCGCTGGTGGAGTCGTCCAATATGAGCACCTTAGGGCTTTTTAAAAGAGCTCTCGCTATGCAAAGGCGCTGTTTTTGACCGCCCGAAACATTTGAGCCGCCCTGCTCAATATGGGTGTCGTATCCATCGGGGAAGGAGGTGATAAAATCATCTGCCTGTGCCAAGCGACAGGCGTGTATCATCTCTTCATCGCTGGCTTGCTCATTGCCCCAGCGCAAGTTGTCTTTTATACTTCCGCTGAACAGGACGTTTTTCTGCAAGACCACCGCCACCGCACGTCTCAAGGCATCAATATCATAGGAGCGCACATCTTGCCCGCCCACTAAAACTTCGCCGTCCGTCACGTCATAAAGACGGGGAATAAGCTGAACCAATGAGGTTTTTGCACTGCCTGTGCCACCTATTATTCCCACTGTTTGACCTGATTTTATATCTAAATTTATATTCTGCAATGCTAACTTGCTCTCCTGCTTTGAATAGCTGAAGCTCACGTTTTTAAACTGCACATCTCCGTTAGTAACCTCTTCAATCGGTTTTTCCGGATTTGCCAAGTCCACCACTTCGTCCAATACTTCGCATATGCGCTCCTCAGAGGATTTTGCCATAGTGACCATAACAAAGCTCATTGATATCATCATAAGGCTTGAAAGTATCTGCATAATGTAGGTGAACATACTCATGAGCTGTCCCTCTGACATAGCGGAGCCGATGACTAATTTTGCCCCCAGCCAGGAGACCAAAATCATGGTGATGTACATCGCCAGCTGCATTGTGGGTGAGGAGAGTATTAAAAGTTTCTCGGCTTTGATTGAATAATCTTTTAAGTCGCCTGAAGCTTTTTTGAACTTTTCAGTCTCAAAATCTTCTCTCACAAAAGCTTTGACGGTGCGCACGTTGGTCAAGTTTTCTTGCACCACCTCATTTACAAGGTCATACTTTTTAAACATTTTTATAAAATTCGGCTGCGCCTTTGTCATTATCATAAAGAGCGCAAAAACCAAAATCGGGATTACAGCCACAAATACCATCGACAGTTTCGGGCTTATGCTTATACACATAAACATTGCAAAAATAAGCATAATAGGCGCACGCACCAAAATTCTGATAGTCATTTGGTAGGCGTTTTGCACGTTGGAAACGTCTGTGGTAAGCCTTGTCACAAGGCTTGAAGTGGAGAATTTGTCAATATTTGCAAAGGACAACTCCTGTATTTTATAAAACAGCGCCTGCCTCACATTTTTGGCAAATCCACCTGAGGCTTTGGCGGCAAATCTGCCTGAACCTGCGCCGAACATCAATGCCAACATCGCCATAAAAATCATTAAAACGCCAACTCTCACAATGTAGGAGACATCGGCGTTTTTCAGCCCTACGTCAATAATTTTTGCCATCAGCATAGGGATTATAACGTCCATCAAAACTTCCAATATTACAAATATTGAAGTCAGTCTGGCGGGTAATTTGTATTCTTTTACATACTTTTTAAGCCTTTTTATCATCAGCCCACCTTTTTCCTTTCTTCCTTTAAATTGTCTAATACTTTATCTAACATATGGCGGAAGGTTTCTATCTCTTCACCGGTAAAGTTATCGACCATTCTTTTTTCAAACTCGATTATTGTGCTCAAGTTTTGCTTGGCTGATTTTTTGCCCTTTTCGGTGAGGGTCACAAGTTTCAGTCTGGCATCGCTCTCCACGGATTTTCTTTTTACATAGCCGTTTCTCTCAAGGGTGTTCAAGACGCTGGTCACACTGGAGCGTTTAATATTGAACTGGCTTTCAATGTCCTTTTGGTAGACAGCCTTTTTTGAATTGTTCTGCACAAAGACAAAATCGATTATTCGCCCTTGAAATCCCGTGATAGATTGGTCCACAAATTCTTCCTCTATCCCTAATTTTAAACGGTGCGCCGCATACAATAAATGTCCGCCCAAATGATATTCCATCTTCTTCTCCTTCGGTATGTAAATAATTGTTCGAGTTCTAACATATCATAACATCGCACCTATGCAATGTCAACAAATCTAAGGTTAAAGTTTTGTGAAAAATGTGAACAAAATTTCACATCTATATTTTTGATATTTACACTCCTTCGCAGGAAATATACAGGTTTTTGATAATATCTTAAAAATGCCCCTTTGCAGATTTTCCGCTACATCAGGGCATTTCTTTAATAAAATCAGGTTTTTATGAGCTTTTATAATGATTTGATAAAGCTATTTATATATTGCCAAGCCCCCATACTATATTTTATATAATATCCGCCGTCGCCCTCACCTTTATCCTGTCGTTTTCCGCTGAAATAAATATGCTTTTTTTCTCTCCAGCCTCCCTTTCCAAAAGAAAATCACAGATTGGATTTTCTATTTCTTCCCTGATTACACTGCGCAAATCCCGTGCTCCGTAAATGGCGGCGCCGGATTTTAAACAGATTTTTTTCACCACCTCATCGCCGTACTCCACAGTGATTTTTTGCCTTTCAAGACGGTTTGAAAGCTCAATTAACATCATTTTTGCTATCTTTTCAAGGCTGTCCTGTCCAAGTGGGCTGAAAGTGACTATCTCATCTATCCTACCGATAAATTCGGGGGAAAATCGCTCTTTTACCGCTATTTTCAGCTTGGCGCTCACCCTATCAAATTCCGGCTGGGAGGTGGAGGTAAAGCCTAAGGAAACCGCTTTTTCTCCTATCTCTTTTGCCCCTAAATTGCTGGTCATTATTATAACCGTATTGCGAAAGCTGATTTTTCGCCCCTGTGAGCTGGTGATAAACCCGTTGTCCATAGCCTGCAAAAGCAGATTGTGTAAGTCGGGGTGAGCTTTTTCCACCTCGTCTAAGAGCACCACGGAATAAGGTTTTTCAATCAGCTCTTTTTCTAATCTGCCCCCTTCCCCATAACCCACATACCCCGGGGGCGAGCCTATGAGCTTTGAGGTGTCGTTTTTCTCGCTGAACTCGGTGCAGTCAATGCGCATAAGGGCTTTTTCACTGCCGAAAAGGCACTGGGCGAGGGCTTTGCAGCTTTGGGTTTTTCCCACCCCCGTAGGGCCTAAAAACAAAAAGGTGGCTATGGGTCTGCTCTCATCTGACACCCCCACACGCCAGCGTTTTATGGCTCTTGACATAGCTTTTACCGCCTCCCCCTGACCTAAAATCATCTGGGACAATCTCTGCTCCAAGGAGGAAAAACGCTCCTGCTCCTGTTTTTGCATACGAGCCACGGGTATTCCCGTCTGACGGCTGATAACCACATCTATATCGCCGATTTCCACCGTGGTTTTCCCGCAGAGCTTTGCCCTTGCGCACGCCTCGTCCATAACGTCCACCGCCTTGTCGGGCAGATATCGGGAGTGGATATACCTTTGGGATAAACTTACACAGCGCCTCACCGCCTCATTTTGGATTTCCACCTTGTGGTAAAGCTGGTACTTATCCTTTATCCCCATAAGGATATCCACCGCCGTCTCGGTGTCGGGCTCCTCCACTAAAATTTTTGAAAATCGTCTTTCCAGCGCCGTGTCCTTCTGGATTATTCGGGAGTACTCGTCTTGAGTTGTCGCCCCTATAACCTGTATTTTGCCCCTTGCCAGTGCCGGTTTTAAGATATTGGCGGCATCTATCGCCCCCTCAGCACCTCCTGCGGAGGTTATAATATGGATTTCATCTATGAACAAAATCACATCTTTCTCTCCGCTCGCCTCGTCGATTATCGCCTTTATCCTCTCCTCAAAATCCCCACGATACTTTGTGCCCGAGAGCAAAGATGCCAAGTCCAAGGCGTAAATTGTCTTTCCCCACATCTCTTTTGGCGCCGTGTGGTTGGCTATCATATTGGCTGCCCCCTCCACAATAGCGGTTTTACCCACCCCTGCAAGCCCCACTAAACAGGGGTTGTTTTTCTGCCGCCTCAACAGGATTTCTATGAGCCTGTTTATCTCCTCGTCCCTGCCTATACAGGGGTCAAAAGGGGTGAGTTTAGCTATTCGTGTCAAGTTTTTAGAGTATTTTTCTATGTTTTTCAATTCTTTTTTGCTCTGTTCCTGTGGGGCTATCTTGCCCGTCTCTATCTCCTTTAGCCTTGAGGATAAAATCTGCGCCCTCATAGAAAAATTTTCCACATCAAAGGCAAAGGACATTATTATTTTATAAGCCAAACACTTTGGTAAGGCGGTTATTCCGCATAAAATATCGTTTATCCCCGCTTGAGCTCTGCCGTTTTGCTCCGCCGTTTGGGTGGCGTTTTTCAGCACGGTTATGGCGTTTTGGCTTAAATCCTCCCCGGACAAATAGGTTTGGCTGCCGCTGCCTAAAATATTAGTGACCACATTGTACACCCCTGCAAAACCCATCTCGTACTCCGCACATAAATCGCCCACATCGGTTTTTCCCTGGCTTAAAATACCCAGCAAAATATGCTCTGTCCCCACGGAAATATGACCTAATTTGCCTGCTATGTCCACTGCGCTGTTCAGCGTTCTGTTTGCGCTCTCTGAAAAATTTTTAAATCTATACATCAATTATTTCCTTTAGTTAAATTTCTTACCTTGATTATGTGCCAAGACAAAAAAAATAAGCCCTTAAAAAAGAGCTTTTAACTGTAAAAAAATAACAGCCCTCGACGAAAGCCGAGAGCCTTAACCGTAAAAAATAACAGCCCTCGACCAAAGCCGAGAGCCTTAACCGTAAAAAATAACAGCCCTCGACCAAAAGCCGAGAGCCTTATATAAAAAATTATTGTGCCAATGCCTCTTCGATTGCCAAAGCGACCTGATCGGGGCAGCTGGTGGATTTAAATCCGCAGTGAATCCCTTTCATTCTTTGAGCAGCATCTTTTGCGTCCATACCTTTTACTAATGAAGTTATACCCTTGATATTGCCGTCACAGCCGCCGACGATTTCGATTTCTTTGATGATGCCGTCCTCGATGACAACTCTTGTGCTTCTTGAGCAGGTGCCTTTATTTTTTCTTGTATATTCCATAATTTCATCTCCTAAATTTCAATGAATATCTCTTGTTATTTCTGTGTCTGTAATACTATCAAATATAACAAAAAAGCGCAAGTGTTTTTGTGACTTAATCACATAAAAACTTTCTTCTCAAAATCTTCACATCTTTACATATGGTTTTTGGCATTGACATATAGACAAAAAGACTATAAAATATTCTTTATAAGTCAACACTAAAATACATAGCTATATATGGAGGGTCTATGAACACATTTACTATCTACGCCATCGCTGCGCCGCTGAACGCATTTATCTGCTGCGCTTTTATCACTTTCTTTATGAAGAGATTAAAATTAACACCTGAAATCAGAATGATTTCCACCTTTGTCATCTACGCTTTGATAGCTTTTGCTATCTCCTCAGGCGGACAAGGACTTTTTCATTTTGATATGTCCACCTTTAACTTGACACTTTTTACGCTCTATATCGCCAGCGGAATTTGCGTTTGTATGGGTATTTACGCCTTTTATAAGCGCAGTGATATCTCTAAAAAGCTTGCCGAGAAAAAGGCACTTAGAAAAAAGGATAAATAATATATGAAGTTTCACCTTTTAAAGCAGGGTCTTACGGGGATTGAAGTGCCGAAAATTGTTTTTGACAACCTCCTCACAGCCCGAGAGAGCGATTTAAAGGTTGTCCTTTATCTCCTGTCTCAAAATCAAATCAACCCTGTGGATATAAGTGTACAACTGAATATCACTTTAGCTAGTGTAAATTCAAGCCTTTTGTTTTGGAGTGACAAAGGCTTGCTTTTGTATGAGGAGGATAAAGATTCCTCAAAAGAGCCCCCTCGCCCCAGCCTTTCCAGTGAGGATATAATTCAAATATCCCGCACTGTCCCCGATATAGGCATCTTGATTTCACAGCTGCAAAACATCTACGGCAAAGCCTTGAACGAAAAAACGACCAACGGTTTTGTGGGTTTGTATCTCCAGCAGAGTATCCCCGTGGACGTTATCCTCACGGTGGCTATGCACTTTAGTCAAAGCGAAAAAGGCCCTGCCTACGCCATAAAAGTGGTGGAGACTTGGTTTACAAAGCACGGTGTCACCGACGGTGGCAAGGCGGAAGAATACATTGCCCTTTTGGATAAAAGGGGAGAAAATTATAACTCTGTGGGGAAGATTTTTTCTTTGGACAGCGGTAAATTCAACACCGGTGAAAAGACGATTATCGACTCTTGGTTTGAAAGACTGCATATGAGCTTGGATATGATAAAATGCTCCTTTGAGACTGCCGGAGCCAACAGTTCTGTGCGATATTGCAATGGAATTTTAAAATCTTGGGCGAACAAGGGCTACAACAAGCCCTCCGATTTGGAGAATGAAGTGAGCAACAATATCCCTCTCAGCCCAAAAAATATTGATGCTCAAGACGACCTTATTTTACAGGGCATGTCCGTTGTGCCTGTTTTTAATAAAGGAGAGTAAAAATGGGAAATGAAAGCTTTAACGGCGCACTTAAAACCGTTGAGGGCAGGAGATTGTCCGCCACCGCCGACCTGTTTAAACGCAAAGACGAAATTTATGCAAGCTGCCCCGAGATTGAAGATTTGGGTTTTGAAATAACCTCGGCTGGGGCTTCCTACACCCTTGCCTCTATGGCAAAAGACACCCAAAGAGCCGCCCAACTGCATGAGGTTATGTTACAGCTCACAAAAAAAAGGACTGAGCTTTTGCTATCCCACGGTTACAGCGCCGACGCCTTGGAATTGCACCCTTTTTGCTCAAAATGTGGCGACACCGGATTTGTAGAGGGCAAGCCTTGCAGCTGTGTAAAGGCGGAGATGATAAGGCACAGACAAAAATTATTAAGCTCTCTCTCCCCTGCTCCCAAGGCGGATTTTAAGGAGTTTTCTTTGGATTATTACCCTAAAGAAACTATACAAATGCCCGACGGAAAGCTGATTTCTCCCCACAGCCATATGAAACAGATTTATGACTATTGTCTGTCATACAGCGAATATTTTTCTCCTCGCAGCAAGAGCCTTCTTATGCTGGGTACGGCTGGGCTGGGAAAAACACATTTAGCCTGTTCCATCGCAAAAACCTGTATGGAAAAAGGTTTTACCGTGATGTATTCCTCCAGTCAAAGCCTTTTTGAGCAGTTGGAGCAAGCACGCTACACTGGGGAGGATTTACTCAGCGATATTTTGAGCTGTGATTTATTTATCTTGGACGATTTGGGCTCGGAGAACATCACCCCTTACTGCAATTCGATTTTTTATAACATTGTAAACACCCGAATGATAAACGGCACCCCCTGCATTTACACCACAAATATCGGCACACAACAGCTCATGTCAAAGCGCTATGGCGAAAAAATCACCTCCCGACTTATGGGGAGCTGTGTCAGACTTGCTTTTGTTGGCAATGATATCAGGATTTTAAGAAACCGATAAAGCTATTGAAGGCGTACAAATTATAAAGATAGTCTGTGGCGCAAAAAATATATTAAAATTTGCAGTGGCATTAAAGGGCATATTAATGTTGACAGTGATATAAAAAACGCATTAAAGTCGACTTAGGCATTTAAAAATGCCAATTAAGCGCCAATCGTGGCATTAAAACAACTTAGCGCCGACGATTTGCAAAAAATATATTATCGCCGGTGGTAGTCCTAAAATCATATAAGCACCATATAAAATAAAGGGGACAGTTCAAAAATGACCTGTCACCTTTTTATTTTGCCCTAAAAAAACGCCTTTAAAGGATTTCTATACTAATAAAATTGAAGCCGTTTCCCTTTTTATTTGTTTTTTAAAACCTCACCGCCTAAACGTGGAATTTTCCGCTGATAGGCACCATTTTAAATTTGCGTTTCAAGCTTTATGAATTTATCCACCCATATATGTATAGATTTTTCGCTCTGCACCAACTTATGCAAATCCTTGCCCTTTTGTTTATCAGCCATATGCACGGCTTTATTACACCCTGTTCACCGTGAGGGTCTGCTGTGCCTCTTTGCATTTTGCCACCGCTTCTTTGCCGTAGCCAACCGCAAGGGCGGACAAGGGGGACATTCCTTTTGGAATACCCAACTTTTCGCAGAGCTCTTCATTTTTTTCAAGCCCCATAGTCACCCCATAAAGATAGATGCTTCCCAGCCCTAAATCCGTGGCTGCAAGCGCCATATTTTCAATCACACAGGCGGCGTTCATCTGAGGGATTCCCGCCATTCTGCTCTGTGGGTGAGAGACGATTATCAAGGTGGGCGCACCGTAGATAATATCCTTTTCCGCTCCCCATTGAGCTCCCAAAGCTTTCAGCAGTGAGCTGTCTTGAACCACCGTCAAATGAGGTTTTCCCTCTTTTGGCACCCCTAAAGGCGCCAGAGATGCAGCCACCAAAATCTTGTTTAACTGCTCTTCACTCACCTGTTTTTCAGTGAAATCCCTCACCGATTTTCTAGATAACATCGCATCAAAAAGTTCCATAGTAAATCCCCCTTATCTTATTAAAGCTATCGCTTTTATTAACTATAATTTTATTCCATTTAAGGAGTTTGTCAATGTATTTATTTCTTCAATATCCATATTATTTAGATATCATTTTCTTAGATATCTGACCTTTGACAGCGCTTTTATTTTAGCAATTCTATATTTTAAAAACGCCCTTTGCTCTGCCATATAGCAATTGACAGCGATTTTATTTCAGCAATTCTCCCTTGCTTTGGGCTGAGAGGTAGGCGTTTAAAAATCCTTGGATATTGCCGTCCATAACCATATCCACCCTTGCGTCCTCATAGCCCGTGCGGTGGTCTTTCACCAATGTGTAGGGCATAAAAACATAGCTGCGTATCTGGCTGCCCCAGGCTATCTCCTTTTGCACCCCCTTGATATCCTCGATTTTTTCAAGGTGCTCACGCTCTTTTATCTGCGCCAATTTACTGCGCATCATCTTCATCGCCATATCACGGTTTTGAAATTGACTTCTCTCGTTTTGGCAATTGGTCACAATGCCTGTGGGGAGATGTGTCAATCTCACCGCCGAAGAGGTCTTGTTTATATGCTGTCCGCCTGCGCCACTGGAGCGATATACGTCCATCTTAATGTCCTCCTCACGGATTTCTATGGACATATCATCTTGAATTTCAGGCATAACCTCACAGGAGGCAAAGGAGGTGTGACGTCTGCCCGAGGCATCAAAAGGAGAAATTCTCACCAGTCGATGCACCCCATTTTCCCCCTTTAAAAAGCCGTAGGCGTTGGGCCCCTCCACTGAAAATGAGACGGACTTAACCCCTGCCTCATCTCCGTCCAGATAGTCCATAGTGGTGGTTTTATACCCCATTTTAAGGCAATATCTTGTGTACATTCTGAACAACATCTCCGCCCAGTCCTGACTTTCCGTGCCGCCTGCCCCTGCGTGGAGGGTTATTATGGCGTTGTTTTGGTCATATTCTCCTGTGAGAAGGGTTGTAAGACGCAGTTTTTCCTCTTTTTCTTTTAAAACATCGGCAGAGTTTTCTATTTCCGCCTCCATCTCCGGGTCCTCAAGCTCTAAATACAATTCTATCAAAGTTTCAAAATCCGAGAAGATGCGTTTCAACTCGTCAATCCCTTGTTTTTTGTCTTTCAAGGTTTTAAGCTTTGAGAAAATTTGACCTTGTTTTTCCTTGTCGTCCCAAAAATCCGGCTGGTGAGTGTGCAATTCCAGCTCCTCAATGTCTACGGCGAGGCGCTCATATCCTGTGGACTTCTCCAATTCCTTTATTTTTGGTCTCATATCATTCAGTATTTTTTTATAATCATCAATCAGTATCATCTTTACCCCAATATTTCACATTTATTTATTACTATATATATTATACCAAAATTATTTCCATAGTAAAGTACTTATGCGCTTTACATATTTTCATAATTTGGGTATAATATATTTTATACGCAACAAGCGTGCATCAACAGGAGATTTTTTATGTTTAATTATAATACTCAAGTTTGTGAATACTGCCACCAGCCCTTTGGCAAGGACAGCGACATCGTCGTCTGCCCTGAGTGCGGCACTCCACATCACCGCCATTGTTGGCAGGAGCTTGGCCACTGCATCAATGAGGATAAACACTCTGACGCCTTTGAGTGGAAAAGCACCGCCCCCATCATCAGTGCCGACAGCACCCAGTGTCCCGAATGTGGTGCGGTCATGCCAAAGGACACGCTTTTTTGCGAGAGCTGTGGCAAATCTTTGGCAGCGCCTGAAAAAGCGACTGCCCCGGCGCCTGTCGCCCCCTCATTTGCCGGTATCAGCCGAGATGATATGACAGCGAGGGTGGAAAAAGAATTGAGCGGTGAAATCGATGGCGTATCTGTAAAAGATATGGCTTACTACATCGGTTCAGGCGCACAATACTATATATTTAAATTCAGAAGAATGAAGCAAAATCCAAACTATAAGCCCTTTTGCTGGTCGGCATTTTTGGCAAGCCCCCTGTAT
>JAVVVT010000030.1:0-14682 GCA_036652515.1 Oscillospiraceae bacterium | reverse complement strand
CCTACTAAAAATCTCTATTCTGTAACGCTATGCGTCTCAAAATTACTTTGAAAAGTGCGATTTGTTTTTTCGGTGGAGTTCGCTCTCCACACTTCAAAAGAATATCTAAGATATTTCCTTCACAAGCTTCTGTTCTTTTATTCAAATATTGTTTAATTTTCAAGGTCCTTTTCACTGTCGCTCTCTCGTGACAGCTTGATTATTATATCAAACTTTCACCGCCTTGTCAACACTTTTTTTATCTTTTTTTCGTTCCTTTTTTCAGGGACTTTTTCGTGCTTTCGGCGTTTTCTCTCGCTGACAGTTTTTATAGTATATCACTCTCTTTCCCTCTTGTCAACCTTTTTATTCCCTATTCCTTGTGGGAAATTTTTATCGCTTGTTTTTGGTGACTATATAATGTATATATAATAAAGGAGCCGCTGCAACTGTGCAACAGCCCCTTAATTTAGCCAAAATATTTATCCACAATCCTTTGTAATTGCTCCATTTGTTCTGCCGATGGGGGATTTATATTTTTGAGTGTGTAGGGAATATTTAATTTTTCGTATTTGCTCACCCCTAAAGTGTGGTAGGGCAACAGCTCTATCTTAGTTACATTAGAAAAGCGCCTGCCGATTTTGCAGATATCTTCAACATCTTTTTCCCTGTCATTTATGGTGGGAACGACCACATATCGCAGCCAAATCTCGCAGCCTGCCTCATTTGCGTATTCAAGGAAATCCAAGGTGTTTTTCAAGCTGCCCTTTATGTATTTTTTATATCTGTCTTCATCTGGCATTTTTATATCTAAAAGCAAGAGGGGTTTTTGGGATAAAAGCGATTTAACGTCGTCGTTCAACAGACTGCCAGCCGTGTCTATCGCCATATGTATCTGCTCTTTTTTTAAGCTTTCCGCCAGCTCACTGAGGGGCTTTGCCCACAGAAGTGGCTCTCCTCCCGAGAAGGTCACCCCTCCTGTATTGCCGAAATATGGAACATATCGTTTTATTTTTTCTAAAATTTGCGGTAAAGAATAATCCGTTCCGTTGCCCTTATCCCAGGTGTCCGGGTTATGGCAGTAAGCGCATCTCAGGGGACAGCCTGTCAAGAATATCCCCAGCCTCACCCCCGGGCCATCTAAGGCGGCGAGGCTCTCAAAGGAATGGACTGTCATCATCTCCATCATCATTCACCTACATTTTGCTGTGAAATGTTCGATTTATAACTTCAGTTTGCTGTGCACGGCTCAAAAGGTGAAAGTTTACAGCATAGCCGCTCACTCTGATAGTCAGCCCCGGATATTTTTCAGGGTGGTCCATAGCGTCAATGAGTTTTTCACGATTGATAACATTCACGTTGAGATGATGTGCCATCTGAGCAAAATAGCCGTTTAAGACCATAACAAGGTTTTCGCTCTGGGTGTTTTCATCTTTTCCCAAGGTGTCGGGAGCGACGGAGAATGTGTTGCTTATGCCGTCCATACAATCCTTGTATTGGAGTTTTGCCACCGAGTTAAGGCTTGCCAAGGCGCCGTTTTTATCTCTTTGGTGCATTGGATTTGCACCCGGTGCGAAGGGCTCCCCCGCTTTTCTGCCGTCGGGGGTAGAGCCTGTTTTTTTGCCATAAACCACATTGGAGGTTATCGTGAGCAAGGAGAGGGTATGCTCTGCGTTTCTATACGCAGGCGTCTTGCGCAAGTCGGTTATAAAGCCTTTTGCCACTTGTTTTGCAATGTCGTCCACCCTGTCATCATCATTGCCAAAGCAAGGGAACTCACCGTCTATTTTAAAGTCGCAAGTTATCCCTCTCTCGTCGAAAATCGGGGTAACTTTGGCATATTTTATTGCGCTCAAGCTGTCCGCCACCACAGATAATCCGCTCATTCCAAAGGACATAAAACGGTGTAAATCCGTGTCGTGGAAGCTCATCTGCAACCTCTCATAGGCGTATTTATCGTGCATATAGTGAATTATATTCATAGTGTTCACATACAGCCTTGCCAGCCAGTCACGATAAAACTCAAAGCGTTTCTCCACCTGCTCATAATCCAGTGGCTGCCCCTGTGGCAACGGGTCCAGTTTTGGTCCCAACTGTATGCCATAATTTTCATCTTTGCCCCCGTTTATAGCCATCAGCAACAGCTTTGGCATATTGCACCGAGCGCCGAAAAACTGCATCTGTTTGCCGATTTTCATAGCTGAAACACAACAGGCAATGGTGTAATCGTCCCCGTAAATAGGTCTCATCAAATCATCGTTTTCGTACTGTATCGCATCTGTTTTAACGCTGGTCAGCGCACAGAATTTTTTATAGTTCTCAGGCAAGTTTTCCGACCACAAAATCGTTATATTCGGCTCCGCTGCCGGACAAAGTGTGTATAGGGAGTTCAACATTCTGTATGCGGTTTTAGTCACCATATGGCGGCCGTCAACGCCCATTCCGCCCTCGCTCACCGTCACCCAGTTAGGGTCTCCTGCAAAAAGCTCGTTGTATTCTTCAGTGCGCAGATGTCTCACACAGCGCATTTTTATAACTAACTGGTCTATGAGTTCCTGTGCCTCTTGCTCTGTCAATATGCCCTTTGCAATATCTCTTTCTATGTAGATATCAAAGAATGTGCTCACCCGTCCAAAGCTCATAGCGGCGCCGTTCTGCTCTTTAACTCCGCCTAAATATCCGAAATACGTCCATTGAACGGCTTCTTTTGCATTTGTGGCTGGCTTTGAAATATCGCAGCCATACCAAGAGGCAAGCTTTATTAAACGGGACATAAAATCGATTTGCTTGGACAATTCCTCGCTTTGACGAATGGTCTCATCGTCCATATTTTTAAGCCCAACCGCCTTTTTATCCGCTTTTTTTTGGGCTATAAGATAATCCATACCATACAGCGCCAAACGGCGGTAATCCCCCACTATTCTGCCTCTGCCATAGGCATCGGGCAAACCTGTCAAGAGTCCTGCGTGGCGGATTGCTTTCATCTCATCGCTGTATGCGTGGAAAACTCCGTCGTTGTGGGTGGTGCGGTACTCAAAAGCTTTTTCCACACCCTCGCCCAAAGTATAGCCATAGTTTTCACAGGCGCTGCGTGCCATTCTTATGCCCCCAAAAGGGTTTACCGCACGTTTCAGCACTTCGTCTGTCTGCAAGCCCACTATCACTTCATTTTCCTCGTCGATATATCCCGGCTTGTGGCTTAAAATTGATGACACATTTTCAGTGTCCACATTTAAAACCCCACCCTTAGCCTGTTCCTGAGCCAAGACAGTCTGAAATTTATGGAAAACTTTTTTAGTCTTGTCACTCACCGACGCCAAAAAACTTTCGTCTCCGTCATAGGGTTTGTAGTTATTCTGTATGAAGTCTCTCAAGTCAATCTCTTTTTCCCAATTTCCGCCTTTAAATCCCTCGTAAACATTCTCCATAATATAATTTACCTCCATTTATAAAAAAAGCAAAACCGCCCAGACAGCTTTTCGCTTGCCCAGACGGTCGACATTTCATACTTACTAATCCCCTGTGGTCTCCCACATTTTCCGTCAGTTTTAGCAAGCGTTAAGTTTTAATTTACATTGATGATTTCATTATAGCTTACAAAATTTCATTGTCAATAGGTGTAAATAAAAAATGGATACTTACACTAAAACAGACCTATATTTTTTATCTTTTTAATATCAGTTATACAAATGCTTTAGTTTTGTTAATTCTTTCACATTTTTCATCTCGTAATTGTGATATTTAAAAGCAAGTTTTCAGCTTTAAAGCTGTACATAATTTTATATTTATTGTATAATAGAATTATTATATACCATATTTATTGTCCAATGACAATACTAATAATAGAGCAAAGGTGATTATTATGAATATACTTATAGTTGGCGCCGGTAAAGTGGGAAGCCATTTGGCACAGGTGCTTGAAGGACTTGGGGACGAAGTTTCCATCATTGATGACAACGGAGCAAACCTTGAACTTTTAGAAAACTTTTCGGGGCTTCGCATTTCGGGCGTTGCAATAGACGTTGACGTTTTGAAGAGCGCCGGCATTGAAAACTGTGATGCTGTTGCCGCTGTCACCAGCAATGACAATGTCAACCTTATGGTGGCGCAGATTGCCCAAGATATTTTTCATGTGCCAAAGGTTTTGTGCCGTGTCTATGACCCTGCACGAAAGACTGTTTTTAGTCAAAACTTTTCTATTGCCACAATCTGTCCCACATCTATCACGGTTGACGGAGTTGTCTCTTATCTTAAATTTAATGTGGAACCGGCGACATTGCAATTTGGTGCAACCACCGCTATGTTTAAACAAATCCCTGTCTCCGCCGATATGGTAGGAAAACGCACCTCTATGGTAAAACAAGATGACAGTTACCACATCTTCGGCGTTCTGCGAGCAGATGGAAATATGGATTTCTATTCTGCTGATGTCTTGTTGGAAAAGGGCGACAGCCTTATTCTGTGCGAACTGGATAAGTAAGGAGTATATTATGAAAGTATGTGTTATAGGCGGAGGCAAGGTGGGATTTCATCTTGCAAAAACCCTCATTGCAAATGGTCACGAGCCCGTCATCGTGGAAGAGGATAAGGCTCTGTGTGAAAAAATAGCAAACACTTTGGATATCCGTGTGGTCAACGGAGACGGAACCAGCGTGGATATTTTAAGTTTGGCTAATATAAATGATTATAATGCGGTTATCGCCGTCACAGGTATGGACGAAAACAATCTTATCGCCTGCCAGCTGGCAAAAAAAGTGTTCGGCGCAAAAAGGACAATCGCCCGTGTAAACAACCCTAAGAACACCGAAATAATGAAGCTTTTAGGGGTTGACTTGGCGGTTTCCACCACGGATAACATAGCTCGAATTTTAGGACGTGAAGCTGAGACAGAGCAAATTTTACAGGTTATGAGCCTTGACGGCGGCACTACCAGCTTGACTGAGGTTATTATTCCAAAGGCTTTCCCCTATGCCGGAATGACCTTGGCACAGATGAAAGTTCCTGAAGATGTGGTTATTGTCACCATACAGCGTGGCGATGCAATGATTGTCCCCCGTGGTACCTCCACCGTTCATGTGGGAGACAAACTGTTAGTTATGGCAAAGAACACCGCCTTTCACAGCTTGACCCACGACTGGAATTTATCCCAGTCATAATTTATATCTCAAAACAATTTATAGCCCCCCCTTGAATAAGGCTTTATCTGCCTGTTTAAGGGGGTTTATTTTGGTGATATCAAAAATTTTCCACAGCAGTGCCTATGGGTTTTCTATATATTATTTTATGGCATCTGACATAGTTTTTATCTGAGAGCCGTTGAGACCGAATATATATAGGCTGTCCCCCATATAATGAAGCCTTATAATCCCCGGCAAAAATGGCAAGACAGTCAAGCAGTTTACCGCAGAAATATTTTGTTGCTTTATGATTAGCGTATGGCTGATAATGTTGCCCGTTCGCCTGATGACACTTTCTGATGTCATATATATTTTAAGCCCTTTGAAGTAAAACCAAAGCCATATGCAAGCGGGGATATACGCCCAAAACAATAGGTTGCTTCCCGTCAATATACGATATACAGCGCAAACTATCAACAATAAAATAAAAATGCAACCTCTGCAAAAGGGCTGTACTTGATACATCACATCACCTCTTTGTATTATTGAGCGCAAGCGATGACTTATACACCACCCCGTCAACAGCAAAAGACAGCCCATATCTATGGGCTATCTTTGGATTGCTTATAATATTAAGGCGATTTTCAACGCAATATACGTCTGATTTTGCGATTGCGCAGCTTTGGTTTGCCTCCGCTTTCTACGTCGATTTCAACATCGTAAAGATAAAAGGCTCTTTTCGTTACTTGCCCACCACCATTTAACATGCGCCAAAATAAAAACGGTACAGCAAACACAGCTGTACCGTTTTGGTATGTTAATATTCGTTATTCTTATGGGACAGCACCGTGATAACTCTTGTCTTTTCAGTCAAGATACAAAAATTTACGGCTTAATCTCCCACCGTCTCCAAACGACCCTTCAGTGATGCGCCTCTCTCAATGGTTATAGACTCGCAAGAGATATCCCCAAAGGTTCTGCTGGAGGTTTTCAAGGTGACTGTCTTAGCGTTAATACCGCCCTTGATTACGCCACCGCTTATAACTCTATCCGCCTTGATGTCCCCTGTAATATTGCTGTTATCGCTGATAGTCACTTCACCCGAGGAGATAATATCGCTGGTGACTGAGCAATCAATCAATAAAATTCCATTGCCCTTAATTTCTCCGCCAACTTTTCCTGCGATGACCAAATCATCTGTGGAGGTGACGCTGCCAGTGACTTCTCCCAAAATTCTAAGTTTAGAGGAGGAGGATATATTGCCCTCGATTATTACATCTTCGGTTATCACCGTCTCCGCTCCACTCTTTTTTGCTGCACCATAATTTATGGGTGCGCTTGCCGATGAGCTTAAGACCGATGTTACTTCACCGTCAAATTCCACATTGATTTTTTCCACCGGTGAATCCGTGGTCACTTTTCCTGAAAGAAGCTCATTTAAAGCGGTCTTAAAATTGCTGTTTGTTTTGTCTGCCATTTCTATATCTCCTTAATTTAAAATAACGCTGTCATAAAGACGGGAGTACCACTCGCTGTTTCTCACTTGAATAGGGTATCTGTACACCGCTCCGTCTTAATTTTTATACTGAAAATCCACCACACGGCATTTTATTTTACATATCACTAGGCTATTGCAAGTAACTGAAAGCGATAGGCTTCACCGTGGCTGAAAGTGGCAAGAGCATACACTCTTCTTTTAGTGTGGGTAACATTCGGCGCATCGCCTCGATAGTTGTACCCTTTGAGACGGAGTCATGCAAAAGCACGATATTGCTCTGCCTTTGAACTTTTATTCCGCTCCTGATATTATGCTCAATTTGCGCCGCAGTCAAACCCTTGGACGCCGCATCTCCGCTGGCTATATTCCAGTCATAATAGTTGTACCCTCGCCTGAGCATCTCGGATATCAGCTGCATATAAATTTCTTTGTTATACACATTTATGCTGCCGCCGGGGAAACGAAAAATAGTGGGTTTAGCCCCTGTGACTTCATATAGGTAGGTAGCAAGTTTTTCAAAGTCTTGAAGGTAATTCTCCACTGAGGCATATATTTCGGTGTATTGATGGGTGGCGCTGTGTACCCCCAAGGTATGCCCCTCATCAACAATTCTCTTGTAAATATTTTTGGCGTAATCGCCCTCTTTATAGACCACGAAAAAAGTTGCCTTTACCCCATTTTCTTTCAATAGGTCAAGGAGAACCTCCGTGTTGGAGGACGGGCCATCATCAAACGTGAGATATACCACAGGCTTGTCGCTTTCAACCGCCACATACTCCGGTTTTTCCACATACAAATCTGGGTATAGCTCCTGATACTCAAAGGAGACGGTCTCCGAGGGCAAAGGAGTAAAATTAATATCATTTATAATCTGCCTGATGGGCTGCATAGCTATCATATCTTGATAATTCTTCACTTGAATATTTCTTTTGTGATACTTTATTCCAAGTGCAACAGCGCAAACAGAGGGCAGTAATATCATCAAAAAAACTGCGCCCAGGATAACGTGCTTATAAAATCTGACGCTGCCCCAATACATCTCTTGTCTCTTTGTGGTGTCCAATTGATATCATTCACTTTCTTTTCTAAACAGATAATATGTTTTTGTAAATAAACTGTCTAAAATCTCCGTCCTTACCTTCTTCGCTTGCAGTTCTTGTGTGTTTAAATTCATAAAATGTGCAAATTTTATCAAATGCTTATAACACCACATTACTTGATTGAAAAGTGTAGGAAAAAGACTATATTTTATATTATTATACTATATATTGTCGAAAATAGTAAAAGAAAGTGTGAAATGCGCCTATATTCTGCCTGATATGTAACATAATCTCAAATTTAAGCATTAGATTGATGTTTTTGTTACCGCCGGCGTAACTGTACTAAGCCCGTCAAAGAACAGATATCCCCCTAAAAAACAGCAAATAAGCAAAATCGGATAAACTGCACCCAAGTACATTGAATATATTCCGATATTAAATGCCGATACCTCCATATATGAAATTATAAAAATTCTAAGAATCCCCATCAACATCAGCCCCAAGCTCACTGCTAAAGCCAATATTTTTTTATCTCCAAGCTGTTTAAAACCTATAAAACTTTTCACAAATCCGGCGACCCAAAAGCAAAGTCCTATTGGAACTATTAAACGATAAATCCATATTATTCCCTCCAAAATTTTATATGAAAACATCTGTTTTTCACTATAATAAGGGATTGCTGTGTTCTCTAAAGCCGAGTAGTTGCTGCTCTCGTTTAAATATTTTTCCCACTTGTCTATCTGCCCTGTCGCCGCATCGCTCAATGAAAATTCTTCATATGGCTGCATATCTTGCCAGGTGAGGACATACTTAGTGCTCTTCCACACATTGTCAAGGACCATAGGTACATACTCGCCCCTTATAGGCGGCGTCGTGCTACTGCGTGGAGGCAGTGAATTTTCGTCCTCACGGCACATTTTTTCTGTCTGTTCAGACAGCTCAATATAAAATTTTTCCGCCGTCTTGGCATCTTTATATATCCCTAACTCTTGGGCGCAGCGACGCAGCGCCCAGTAGAATGAGCCCGACTGATACTCCCCTGAATCAGAGTTGGAATAAGCGTTTTTAATAGCGCTCTCCTCCAAGTAATACCTAAATCCCTCAAGGCAATCGCACTCCTTGTACATTCGCTCTCTCACGTCTATTGGCACTGCCACAAGGGGGTTCCACTCACGGCAAGACAGCCTTGTCATATTGCCATATGCTGTTTTAAACTCCTTGCTGGTGAAGTCGCTGATAATAAACCTATCGTAATATTTATTGTTAATACTACAAATAGTAATTACAAAACCTAAGGTTATCACAAAGGGAATGGACATCAAAAATATCCGCAAAGCCTTGTGTGACAAGGTTTTATGCTTTAAGATAAACACCCCTGTGAGTATGATGGCAACTATTCCATAGGGCAGCAGCCAAAAGCCGTCTTCCCTTGTTATCCACGCTGTTCCAAGACCTATGCCAGACAATATAAGCCATAGGATATTTTGCTTTATCTTTTTGTCGTACCTTAAAGCAAAGCCGGCAAGCCCCACAAAAAACAGCAAACAAAATATGGGGAAAATGCTGTCACGATAAACTCTTAAAGTATATTTTGCCACCGTGGCAGGGCTATAAAAGATAAGCAAAAACAGCCCTAAGCGGTGCCAATTTTTTTTGATAATAGGTGCAAAGGCAAAGGCGCAAACGCCACTCACCGCCGCCCACAGAAATTGATTTGCCAAAAGATATGGCACTCCTAAGGCGTGAACAACCGCTAGCCAAACGGCAAAAAACGGATATTTTGACAAGGTCAAATAATCATACTTACCCAGCCAGTCACCTGCGGTGATACTGTTAGCCAAACGAAAATATAAGTCATCGTCAATAGGCGCTGAAAATGGCATAATGAAAATCATTTGATTCGACACCAATATCAATTTTATAATCACAAAAACCGCCGCAATCACCAGCGCTTTGTTTTTTGAAATATCCTTTTTAAGCATCTAATCTCCATATCTCTATATTTTTGTTATGCAACAAAAGTACAAATTATTTTGTTATTTTTTTTATGCTCTCAACCACATATTGTTTTTTTGTAAAAACTAAATTTAATATAAGCGAAAGATATTTCAGCACCACTGCGAAGAGCACGAACATTCCGAAAAATCCCAAAGACATCACAAGCATGGTGGTTGTCCAGCCTGTCACCGGACTTGCCGAAACCCAAATCACCACCGTGTAAACGCCTGCCAACATCAGGACAAGCGCCATCAATACGCTCAAGCTCACACTTATTTTATACCCAATATCGGTGAACAAAATAATGCTGTTCAGGGCTAAATCGCTCTTTACTTTTTTTTGATTGTTTTCTAAATTTTCTCCGCCCGAGGGTTGATAAATAAAATCCGCCACCGACAGACCACAGGAGGCGTACACCGCCTTGCGGTAGACGGTTTTGACACCCATTGATTTTACACGATTTATTCCACGTCTTGAAATCACCGAAAATCTTTGGGTTTTTATCTTATACTGCATATTGGAAAATCGATTGAATATGCTGTAAAACAGCTTGGAAGAAAACCGACTTTTCCCCTTGGGACAGGCAAAAACAATATCATTGCCCTCTAAACTTTTGCGGTATACATCTAATATCATATCCTTTGGATAGTCCACTAAGCAGCTGTCAAATTCCAAAACAAAATCGCCTATGGAGATATCAACTCCGGCAACCATAGCGCTCTCGGTACCTTGAAAAAAGCCGGTGTTTATAAGCGTTAGACTTTTAACATTATTTTGTGCGCAAAAATCGTCTACCTGTTTTATCGTGTCGTCTGTGGAACAATCGTTTACACAGACAATTTCATATTTCTCAAAATTTTCTTTCAGCGCCTCATTGACAGTTGACAGAAAATTCTGCACCCTCCCACTGTCGTTGTAAAGGTAAACCACAGCCGAAACAAAGTTTTTTTCCTTATTTATAATCACCGTCAAGAACCTCCTGCAAATCATAAACTGTATTTATTTTACCCGACAAGACGCTGACAAAGGTGGGATTTTGGCTGAAAACTTTAATCAGTGTGGGGCGGCTATCATCGATTTCACTCAACTTTAAAATTGGTTTCATAGAAAAAAGTGAATGTGAATACTCAAATTGAAAATCGTCTTTCAGATATTTTCTCGCCAGTTGGGACATATATCCCCAGGCGCTTTGGGGCTTGTTTTTACATTCGTTGCAATTGCCCAAATGAGTTGGCGAGCAATAATCCTCGTTCCCCTTTTGACATTCAAATTTAGGGAGTTTTTCCATACTGGTCACATGGGGGGTAAAGGTGACGCTGGTGAGGGAATGATAACCTGTTTTTCCGAAAGGCATTATTGAAAAAAACGGGCCGTCCATCACGGTGATACCCACATCTTTGAGCTCATCATTTATCTTGCACAAAATTATCTCGCACAGCTCATATTTTATGGGAAAGCAATCGAAGCCGGCTAAGGTGTTCACCTGATTGACACTGGCATAAGTGCTGTTTAACAAAAATGGAGTGGTGTATTTTTCACCGTTTGATAGCTTCACCTCGTACACGCCCCCCACATTGGTTATGGCGGTTATAAGGCTGTTAAAACGCAGTGTGATGTTAGGATATTTATCTATTTCTTTTAATAATATATCCCTTAATATCTGCCAGTCATAGGTGTATTCCGTGGTTAAAAAAGTCCCGTCACACATACCATCTTTAAAGTATTTTGTGTTCGAAACCTCTTCACAGGGGATATTTGTATCCCGACAAAATTTTTCAAACTGCCCTTTGTCAGTCCAAGAAAAATTGGCGCTGGTGGCATAAATTTTTGTGAAATCCCTCTTTATACACTGGGGGTAATCCTTGCAAAATCTATCAAAATACCCACGGCTTTTCCCCGCCGTTGAAATACTTCTTGGGTAGTGATAGCCCATATGAACCCTCGCCTGATTTATGTAAGTAGCACGGGAAAAAGGGGTGCTGTCACACTCCAGCACCAATATTTTCTCTCCTTTTTTCCCGCAATGCTGGGCACTATAAAGCCCATAAAGCCCTGCACCTATTATAATTTTATCGTATTCCATAAATTTCTCTTATCGTTTTTATTTTTCTTATCAATGAAAAGTGACACCGATTTAAGCCATAACTCACCTTGGATTATATTTTCCGGCGGCGTTCTCCATCAAAATTTTCATCAGCTGTGCATTGCCCTTTATGGGGCTGATTTTAGTGGGGATTTTACCACTGTTGGGGTAAGCTCTCGCCACCGGCACTTCACAGGTGCGCAGATTTAACTGAGATGCCCTTGTGGACAGGTATGCCAAGAGCTCATAGGTTCTGAAAATACTCCTAAAGGGCTGAACCAACGGGTGGGTGAGGTATCTTTTTGAATACCCACGGAAATTGTTTGTGCTGTCGGTAAATTTTTCATGAGCTGTGAGGGAAATTATGGGCGCATGAATAAACCTCACCGCCAAATGCCTTGAGAGTGGGGTATTTATTGCCTGACCGCCTTTTATAAATCTTGAGCCCTGTATAAAGTCAAAACCGGCATCTAACTTGTCCACAAATTTGCCCACATCTTCAATTGAATCCTTGTTGTTTCCGTCTATGGTGATAATGCCCTCGTATCCACGCTGTAACGCCCAATAAAAGCCCATTCTGAGCTGTGCGCCCTGTTTACCTGCGCCTCGCTTAACAAGCAGCGTATTGACCCCTAAAGCAATGAGCATATCGCTGTCGGTGGAGCCGTCCACGGAGCCGCCGTCACAGATGACGATGTCGCACACGTTGTGGACCTTGTTCATTCTTCCACGGACAAGCTCCATTCGTATGTTTTCTTTTTCGTTAATTATGGGAATACACAGGCAATACTTGCTCTTTTTCTCGCTGTACTCGGTACAGTCAAAATCAGGAACTCCCCTCAACGCTCTATATTCCATTAAAATGCCTCCCTCAGATACACTATGGATTTTTTAACCTTCTCCACGTCGTTCTGATTTTTCATCTCTATTGAAAGATAGCCCTGATAGTCTATCTTATCTAAAACTTTTTTCAGTGTTTCGTGCTGTGGGATATTCTCTACATATTCTAAATTCGGCATACTTAAATGTATATGGTTTACCACCGATTTATAGGTCTTGATTATATGTGGATTTTCCTTGTTGTAGAGTATAGTACCGAAATCTATATTGACCTTTAAACCCTTGCTGTCAATTGCCTTGACATATTCGCAAGTCTCTTTAGTATCATTTAAAAAATTTGTATTGTAGATAACAGGATTTGGCTCTAAAGAAAGGGACGTGCCATTTTCAAAAGCAAAATCTCCCAATTGAGAAAAAAACTCCTGTGCCACCTCCGCCTTCGCTCCTTGGGGCAGATTGCGATTTTTGGGGCAGCCAAAAACCATGTTGCCTATCCCCATACTGCCGGCGAAAAGGATAGCCTTTTTTGTGTAGTCAAAAAGGAATTTTCTCTCCTCTTCGCTTGTGAAAATATTTTTGGATATGCCATACCAAATACTCTGCATACTTGATACTTTAAGCCCGTATTTGTTCTTGAGCATAATGGCGTACTGGTGCGCCACCTCTAAATTATCGTAGGGGTTTGCAAACAATCTTGTGGGGGCAATTTCAATCCCGTCTATCCCCTGCTGTTTTAAAAAGGCGTACATCTGCCCGTCCAGAGCGCTGTCCCAGGCTATATTTGAAATCGAATACTTCATATTCCCTCACTTATAAATTTCTTGATGTCGGAAATAATAAATTCACTTGAATAAATATATCCCTCACTTCCCCCGAAAATATCGCTGTATTTCGTCCTGAAGTCATAGACAGGGGGCTGCTTTGCTATGCAGTTTTCAAAAGTTTTTCCTGTCAAGGCTCGGTATAAATAGGATATTTCCACAGGCTGGGTGGCGATATTCAGCACTTTTATCTTGTTTTTTATTGCAATTTGTATATCTTTGTATAAATATTGCAGATTGTAGAATTGATATATCCCTCTGCTATCGGTAAAATTCAAGGCTGAAAATTCTACTCTTTCAAAAATAGCTTTCAGCTCTTGGGTGTCAATTCCATCTTTTACTTTGAAAAATCCATTGCCTTGGTCAGCATAAAAATAGACAAGCGATGAGTCCTTTACCACAAGCTCATCAAATTTTTGTGTGCTTAACAGGGTGGGGATAAAATTTATATAATCATATATGAAATTCTTTTTTAGATTTTTGCCATAGAGACCGGGCAGCCTCACTATCAAATAATCCTCAAAAGACGCCTTCACATATTCCTCAAGGTAGAGGCGATTTTTCCCGTAGGGCTCTAAGCCGTCAATGTCCATAGGCGACCCTTCATCTTTTCCATTTGGCTGTTGGTAGACGTCCACCGTAGAAATCAAGATTAATTTTTTAGGATTAATACTTTTGATGTTTTCTATTGCCGTCTTTATTATATTCATATCTTGCTGAGGAAATTTATTTGCGATAAACTTTTGCGCAGGTACTCCGGCATAATACAGCACATCAGGGCAGGTGCCAAAGGCTTCGCTTATATTTTTTGAGTTATAAAGCCCGTCAAAGGCAAAACTCTCGGCTAAATTGGAGCCTACAAACCCTGTGTATCCCACTAAAGAAACCATTTTCCACCTCCGCAGTTGATTGTAAATTTCGGCTTAATTCTTCTTTTTATCTTTAGTTTATATTATACACTTTTTAATACATAATCGTCAATTTTTATGACATTATATATATAAATAAACTGTAAACTTTGTATGTATATGGATAAATTTTGAGCAAATAAAAAAGACAACCCGAAAGTTTTTTGGTGACCCATAGGAGAATCGAACTCCTGAATTCGCCGTGAGAGGGCGACGTCTTAACCGCTTGACCAATGGGCCATATGCTTGCTTTTTAATATAATACCACAACATCATTGCCGTAGCAACTGTTTTTTTAGCACACTAAGCAAGATATGTGTCAAACAAAACCTTTGTGGGCTTTGTGCTGGTGACCCGTACGAGAATCGAACTCGTGATACCGCCGTGAAAGGGCGGTG
>JAVVVT010000029.1:0-14726 GCA_036652515.1 Oscillospiraceae bacterium | reverse complement strand
TCCACGTCGGTGCAGCCTTTTGTTTTGTATTTTTCAAAGACTTCCATAACACCCATTCCAAAACCGCCCACCGGATCCATTGAGCCCGAAAAAATATAAATCGGCATATGTAAATCCATCGCCTTATAGCACTCTTCACTGTTGGAAAGCGTGTTTATGTCCATAAGGTCTCTAAATCCGCTCAAAGTGAACTGAAATTGGCAATATTTATCATTTACATAGGTGTTGACGACCTCTTCGTCTCTGGAAATCCAGTCGCTGGACGTTTTAGGGTTTTCAATTTTCGATAAAAAGCCCTTGAAAGAAAGATTTGCGACAAAATCAGAATGATATTTTTCCCCTTTAATCTTTATGAGGGTATTCACAATCATTTTGCCGGGAGCCGCCATCTTGTTGCTGCCGCCTGTGCCGGAAATAATCACACCGTCTATAAGCTGGGAGTACCAAGCCGCAAATGCACGGGCGTAAAAAGAGCCCATACTGTGTCCCAATAAAAATAACTTCAAATCGGGGTTCTCGCTTTTTGCCATTTTGGCAGTTGTCGCAAGGTCAGACAGGACACATTTGTATCCGTCCTGTGGGGCAAAATATCCCAACTGGCTGTCATCTTCAGTGCTGTTTTTATGTCCTAAATGGTCGTGGGCGTACATCACAAAACCTAATTGAGCCATATACCGCATAAAACTCTCGTAACGCCCAATATGCTCCACCATTCCGTGGGATATCTGCACACAAGCTTTGTAAGGTCCTTCGGCTTTACAGATTTTAAAGCCTCTGATGGTGTTGATGCCATTTGATGACTTGAACTCAAAATTAGTTTTAATAAGCTCCATAATTTTACTCCAATATAATATTTTTTAACTGTGTAAAATCATACACAGTATATTTTGGTTTAATATCGGTGGTATTTGTTTCATTTTTAAAATTGACCCAGCAGGTGTCCAGCCCTGCATTTATTCCGCCTTTTATATCAGAATAAATATTGTCTCCAACCACCAAAACTTTTTGCGGAGTTTCAATGCCTAAAGTTTTCATCGCCGCCATAAATATTCTCTTGTCGGGTTTATTTGCCCCGACCTTTTCCGAGGTAAAAATTCCGTCTACAAAGTCCGCCACACCTGAAACTTTAAGTCGGCTTTGTTGCACCGCATCTATGCCATTTGTGACTATGGCGATAGTGACGTGCTCCTCAATGTCCTGCAAAAACTCTAATGCGCCGTCCAAAAGTATGGCACTACTGCGCAAAAATCCCAAGTAATCACGATTCATCTGCTCATCGCTCACGTTTTTTACGTTGAATTTTTCAATTACTTTTTGAAATCGCACTCTTTCAATGGCGGATTTTTTAATTTTTCCCTTTTCAAAATCCCTCCACAAACCTGCATTTATTTCGCTGTAAAAATCTGTATTTTCTTTGGTGGTGGGTATTTTGTATTTTTCATAAGTTTTCGTTATAGAAAGTAATTCGCTTTCTTGAAAAGAAACCAGTGTTTCATCAAAATCTAAGAGCAGACAATTATATGCCATTTTTCACCTCATAATTATTTTATTACTTATATTATATATCATTTTGCATTATAAATAAAGCACAAAATAAAAACCGCCCTAAACCCTCGATTATCAGAGCGTTTAAGGGGTAAAATCAGAGGTATAAAATAAAAAGCACACAGCCTATTTAGTGACCACCTTGGTTAGTTTTTATATCTAACTTTTAGGGGAATACAAAGCTGTGTACTTTTTTTAATCTGCCACCTATGGCTGGCAATTCGATAAAAGTCTATCCGTGATTGATTTTTTTAATCTGCTACTTATGGCTGGTAATTCGATAACGGGCTACCAGTGATTGATTTTTTTAATCTGCTACCGAGGGTCGGCAAGGGTTCACATGAACCATACAGTGCTTTACCTCAGGGAAATTCTTTTCTACCATATCGTGCACACCCTGTGCAATGCCATGTGCTTGTGTCAAGCTCTGCTGACCGTCTGCGGCAATTTCTATATCAACATAAATTTTGTTGCCAAAAAGGCGTGTGCGGATATCATCGATAGCCATTACACCCTCTTGAGTTTTAATTGTCTCTTCAATTTTTACTATGGTTTCTTCATCGCAAGATTTATCTACCATTTTATTTATTGCATCTTTAAAGATATCATAGGCTGCCTTGCAGATAAAAAAGCATATCACTACGCTGGCGATTGGGTCAAGAATTGGAAAGCCCATTCTCGCTCCTAAAATACCCACAAAGCTACCTATTGAGCTAAGTGCATCTGACCTGTGGTGCCAGGCATCTGCCATAAGTGCGCCGGAATTGATTTTTTTAGCTGCCGCCCGTGTAAACCAGTACATCCACTCTTTCACAACAATTGATGTCACCGCCGCTATAAGTGCCAGCCTGCCGGGGACCAAAAGACTTTTGCCGTCGCCGGATAATATTTTTTCTATGCCACTAAGACCTATGCCAACGCCTGTGATAAAAAGCAGCACAGCCAATATAATAGAGGCGACACTCTCCATTCTCTCGTGTCCGTACTGGTGGCTTTTATCCGATGCCTTATTGGCGATAGACACTCCAATAATAACCACAAAGGTGCTCATAACATCGCTGGCGGAATGTATGGCATCAGATATCATTGCCCCTGAATGTGCCACTATTCCTGCGATTAGTTTGAAAAGCGATAAAACCACGTTTACCACTATACTGATGAAGGAAACCCTCATCGCAATTTGTTTGTCTTCCATAACAGTTACCTCTTTTAATAAAATAGATAGCTCTTCTGACACTTACAAATCCATTAGGGTATAAAAAAACACACCTATGGAACATACTTCTGTCCCACAGATGTGTATAATCACGTCTGTTGCCTAAATGGCCCAGCCCCACAAACTAAAAGTTCATCGCCTGCTCAGATTGTACTGTTATTGCTCTGTTAGAGTAGATGCAGTGCAAAGAGATATTAATATTATATTCAAAAAGTATTTATTTGTCAATTGTAAAAAGATGAAATATCTGTGTAAGCCTTTTCGTTGCATAAAAACACAGGGTCAAAAAATGACCCTGTGTAAATAACTATTCGTGTCTGATAGCGCTGAGCGCTGTAATCTTAACCGCACGCACAGCAGGCAAATAACCTGATATTATGCCTATGAGTGTTGAAAAACTTATACCGAAGCCAATCAGCCACAAAGGGATAATTGAAATTGCAGGGGCTGCGCCGGGTCCACCGCCCGATATCATTGAGCCGCCTATCATATTCAGCACCTTTGAGAGCACTAAACATACCACAATTCCGATTATGCCGCCTAAAAAGCCTATTCCTGCCGCTTCAGCCAAGAACATATTTTTAATGTCTTTAAGCTCACAGCCCAGCACTTTCATCACGCCTATCTCTTTTGTTCTCTCATAAATTGCCATAGTCATAGTGTTTGCGATGCCGATGGCGGCAACTAAGAGCGATATGCTTCCAAGACCTCCCAAAATAAGCTGCATTATCTGGGTTTGCTTTTTCATCTCATTTCTAAAAGAGGCGCTTGAATAGGTCTGATATCCCAAGTCTTTGATAGCTTTATCCACCGCATCAACATCTTTGACCTCTTTTACTTTCACAATGGCTTGCTGATAAACACGCTCCTTCTTTTTGGAGTTGGTGTCCTTAATATTGTTCACCTTCATATACTCTTTTTCCAAGGCTAAAACATCGTTCAAGTCCATAATGACGCCGTAAAGTGTCTCATATCCCTTAGAGGTATCCTGTTTGAGTTTACCCACAACGTGGATTGGTTTCTCGATTTGTTTTACTTCTTTTGTAGGGTCTTGAGGTAGAGTCTTGATTTTGATTTTATCCTTCATAACGTCTAAAAAAGGCTTGGGAAGGTCACCGTTTTCATCGGGGGTCTGCTCTACAATATTGTGTGGCCACTGCTTTTTTGAGTTTTGAAACTGATATGCCGTGAGTTCGCCCATTAAGACGGTGTATTCCTTGTCGGAATGTTGGGGAAATCTGCCCTCAGACAGCTCATATCCATAAGCCTCAATGGCATCTTTGTTCATCGCCTTAATGTTGTATCCGTCAAGAACAAATTTATCGTTTACCCCACTGACAAAGTTCATTCTCAAGTATTGGGGCTGGTAGAGGGGTGTTGCCACCCTAACTCCCTCAATGGCAGAAAATCCTTCTACCACCTTATCAGTAATCGGCTCCACATCGGTGCCGCTGCCACCCCAGTTATACACTTCAATAAGCGTTAAGTCTCCCATATTGTCCATCATATCAGAGTAGCTCTTGTCCAGAGCAACTCCGATAGAAACCATCATTACAATGGAACAAGTGCCGATGACAACGCCTAAAACCGTAAGAAAAGTTCTGCCTTTTCTGCGTTTAAGATTATCTGTTGACAGTCTTAAAAGATCAGATATCTTCATCTTCGTCCTCTAATTCTTGCAGCTTTTTCTTTTTTCTTCTTTTTATGAAAACGAATGCCGCACCTGCGATAAGAATTACAGCTACGATAATATATGGGACAAAATTCTGCTTTGGCTCTGGGACATCAACAGGTATATCAATTCCCGGTTTCATTCCCATATCTTCCATAACTTCAATTGAAAAATCGTGTGTCAAGGTAGATTGTGTGCCCGAGGCATCTTCGTAAGTGACAATGAGCTGGCCTTTGACGTTGCCCATTTCAGAGGGGGTGAAGTCAAAGCTTGCCTCCTGTGTAGTGCCTGGTGCCACGTTGCCAACAAAGGCAACCTGCATACCTGAAAGTTTTTCGCCTTTTATTTCAGCGGTGACATTGTAAACAGTTGTTTTGCCCTTATTCACAAGCTGTGCTGACAAATATCCGCTTTGATTCATAAATACCTGCTGACTAAAATCTGTGCTGGCAATATCAAAACGTGTTGGCTGCTGAACATTGATAGAGAGCTTTTGCTCTGATGTAAAGGCGGTTCGCTTGCCTGCCACAAAAGCTTCGAATGTGTAAGTAATGGTGACGGGAAGTGTTGTCACGTCGTTTGCCACCCCTTCAGCTATAAGTGAATAATTGTGCTTTATCGTCCCTTGCTTTGCAACTTTGCCCATCAATACCTGACTGTTGCCCCCTGCAAGTGTTATCCCTGCCGGCAAGTCTATTTTGATTGAAACATTTTCAAGGTCAAGGTTGCTTGATGTATTTGTGGCGACTGTCGCCAAGGTGAATTTTTCTCCTATAATGGCAACTTTGCCATAATTGGCACTGTTTAAAATGATTGTGGGAGCCGGAACATCATCTGTCGCCTGTGTGATGTTCATAGACAGCGCTGTATACGGGTAAGGCATTGGAACATTGTTGTCCACCGCCGCATTGCCGTCTTGATGTCCTGTGTAGCTCACGCCAAAGCCAAAAGCGTTTGCGCCGCCCACATAGGTTACATCTCTAAACTCGATTGTGTAGCAAAGTGCGTTATAACTGCCTGATGTGCCCTTGACAGGCACTCCGCTTCTTATCTTTGATGTGACGTTATTTGTGCTTCCGATTGAGAACGCCCCCTGTGTCATAGTCACATGGATACGTCCTGTTTGAACTCCCGGTGATATGCCAAACACGTCGTTTTTAATTCTTTCATCAATTATTGTGACAGCCACAATAACCTTGTCTCCCGGCTTGACAGCAGCCAGTGGGTTTCCACCTGCGTCTACCACCTGATAGTTTGAAATATATGCTGTTGCCGTTGGCAAAGGCTCAGAGGTTTTTGAGCCAAAAGACTCGTGTACCGCCTGAGTTAGGCTGACGGGGGCTATTGAGGCTCCCGAGTTTGGATATGAGATGGTGAATACCAAGGTATTACCCTCACCTGTTGATACCACATTGGTGAACACAACATTATATTTTACAGCCCCATATGGTCCATTTATATTGGTAACGGTAACTGTTTCATTTATCGAGGTCTCTGTGACGTCGCTTGCACTCGCCTCAAAGTTACCGGAAATGTTGTTTATCCTCACATCTCCATAAGTAGCTTTAGCATCAAACTTCACTCTTTCGTCCACTATGGACAATGTGATTTTTTTGCCTGTGGTGTCTGCCGCATATGATGCGATATATGCTGTGCTTGTGTCAACAGGTCCCGGGGTTGCCGGTGGGGTGACTGCTGCAAATGTCTGCAATACACCTGTACCTGAAAATATTGACATTACAATGGCAAATGCAATTAAGGTGGATAAAATCCGCTTTGATATGTGTTTTTTCATATTTGCTTCCTCGTAAATATTTTTCTTTACTGTACTGTTTCACAGGCGGTTTCCTGTGTTGATTTTATTTGCTTAGATAGATTTTTCAGCATGGCATCGGTCTCTTGCTCCGTGTTGTAGGTTTCAGATGTAACATCTTTGATTTCAGCGGGGGTAATTTCGTCATCTTCATCTTCTGTGCCTACCTCCTGGTCCTGTGCATCATCTTCATCAATTACCACATTTAAATCTTCTTCTAACAAGCTCACTCCGTCTCTTGTGTCGGAGATAACGCTGCCGTCTTTCAATGTGATAATTCTCTTTGCACGCTTTGCCAGCTCAGGATCGTGGGTGACCATCACAAAGGTGATGTTATTTCTTCGGGAGATCTCTAAAAGCATCTCCATCACCTGCTCTGTGGTGGCGCTGTCCAAGTTGCCTGTGGGCTCATCGGCAAAAATCACCTTTGGTCTGCCTACAAAAGCTCTTGCAATTCCCACCCTTTGTTGCTGACCTCCCGATAATTCACCGGGTTTGTGCTCCATACGGGCAGCCAGACCCATCTCTTTCAGTATTGCCCTTGCTTTTTTCTCCCTTGCTGCCTTGCCAATCCCCTGAAACATCAGAGGGAAAGCCACGTTTTCCACCGCAGTGAGGGTAGGCATAAGGTTATATGACTGAAAAATAAAGCCGATATTATTTTGTCTGAACACTGCTAACTGTTTTTCGCTCATTGCTGAGATTTTTTGTCCTGCGATTTTTACAGCGCCTTTTGTTGGTTTTTCAAGACCTGCAAGCATATTGAGCAAGGTTGATTTACCACTGCCCGACGTACCTACAATACAGCAAAATTCACCTTTTTCAATGTGAAGGCTGATGTTGTTCAAGGCAACAACCTTTTCACCACCGACTTTGTACACTTTGCGTAAGTTTTTTACTTTAATCATTTTTTCACCTTTGTCAACTGATACTGTCGCTGTTTTACAAAATAAAGTATATAACAACGAGTGACTTAAAGCAAGTATTATGCTATAATATGACTATTCTATTATTAAATTTAATAAATAATTAATAATTTAACGATGATTTTTAACCACATTATTTTTAGTCATTCGTATATAATACGAGCTTGAGGTACTTAATATTGCAGATAATTTTTTATATATTTTCTCTTATATTTTTCTTGAACGGACTACTGCTCACCTTTCGTGGCAGCTTTACTTTTGGGTTGACAATATTGTATATCTGTGCTATAAGCTTCGGTATGCTTGGCCGTTTTTATAACTTTTTTTGTGAGATAACCCAAAGCGGCGTGGGCTCAGTGGTTAAATATTTGTTTTTCGGCTGTATATTCGCCTGTGTTTTTATGACATCTTATCTCTTGTCTTTTGCAAAAAATACCGTAAAATATGATGAAGATGCCATTATTGTCTTGGGCTGTGGGCTGAACAAAGACGGCACGCCGGCAGATGCTTTGAAAAATCGCCTTGATGCTTCCCTCACTTACCTTGAAAAAAATACAAGTGCCTTTGTAGTTGTTTCGGGTGGACACAGCCGCAACAGCCCTGTGGAAGAGGGGTATGCTATGAGGGAATATCTTTTGAATAAGGGTGTTGACCCAAACAGAATACTTTGTGAAATTAATGCTTTAAGCACCCGTGAAAACTTTATTTTTTCAAAGAAGTTGATGGAAGAAAAGGGAATTTCCACGGATAACATAGCTTTTGTAACCAATTCATTCCACGTTTACAGAGCCGGTATATATGCCAAAAGCAGCGGTTTTAAATCTGCCAAGGCGGTGAGTGCAAAAACCAATTGTGGGGTTTTCTTGCCCTCCATAATGCGTGAAATTATTGCTGTACTCACAATAAATTTATTTGCAAATGAAAATTTATGATTTCATTTAAGGAGAATATTATGGAAATATTATTAAAAAATGGAAATTTAATAACTCATTTAGGAGAAATACTCCCACGCTGTGACCTTCTCATAAGGGACAATCTCATATGTGAGGTGGGGGGTGACATCAAAAGCAAAACGGCTCAGGTTATAGAATGTACAGGCAAATTTATCGCACCGGGTTTTGTTGCTATGCACACCCATAGCCCGATGAATATTTTTAAAGGAATTGCCGAAGATGTAAATATTGATGACTGGTTCAACAAAGAGATATGGCCTTACGAGAGCAAGCTGACGGACGATGATATTTACTGGGGCGCAAAGCTTGCCGCAGCCGAGATGTTAAACAACGGTATCACCGCCTTTGCCGACCATTATTTTAAAAGTGACATCATTGCAAAAGCCTGTAAGGAACTGAATATTAAAGCGGATATAGCCTACACGATTTTCGGTTTTGGAGGCAATTGTGAGGAGGAGCTTGCCACCGCCTGTCACTTTTGTGAAGAATATAAAAATGACGAGCTGATAAATCCTCGCCTTGGCCCTCACTCCACCTATCTATGCTGTGAGGCTGTATTAAAAACTATCGTCGACACCGCTAAAAAGTTAGGCGTGGGTATTCATATCCACCTGAGCGAGAGTCAGGCACAGGTGACACAGAGCAAGGCGATGAATGATGGAAAAACGCCTTTTGCCGTCCTTGATAAGGTGGGTGGTTTTAATATCCCCTGTATCGTCGCCCACGGGCTGTATATTGAAGACGAGGATATCAAATTTTTAAAAGACGACACCTGTGTGGCTGTCTGTCCTAAAACTTATATGAAGCTGGGAATGGGTCAAGGGAACTTGTGGCGCCTGCACCATAAGCTGAATATCGTAAGTGGAAATGACGGGAGTGCCAGCAGCAACTCCATAGATGTGCTTGAGCAGATGAGGCTGTTTGCTCTATTGGGAAAATTAAATGACAAGGCAGAGAGCTTTACAGTTAAAGAAATTTGGAAAGACCTGATGAACGGGCATAATTTTCTTAATTTTGGCAGCGGTAAGCTTGAGCCCGGGTACAGTGCCGATTTGAATATCTTTGATTTAAACACCCTTGGCACCGCACCTGCTTACAACCCACTATCGGCAATTATCTACTCTTCCACCAGCGCAAATATCACCCACACAATGGTCAATGGCAAATTTGTAAAAAAAGACGGAAAACTTTGCTTTGATGAACAGAGCATAATCAGCGCCGCCAATAGATGTGCAAAAGATATCTATGGACGTGGCAAAGGAATTTCCCCGCTTAATTTTTAAACTAAATTATATTGGAGTAAAAAAAATGATTAGAGATTTTATTAAAGAAGACAAAACAGAAATTTTAAAGATGGTGAGCGAGTTTTATAATTCGCCGGCTGTCTCACACCCTATTTCCACTGACAACTTTTCTCATTGCTTTGATGAGATTATCAAGGGCAATCCCTTGGTTAGAGGGTTAACAGTGCTCCACGAAGGTGAGATTTTGGGATATTGCCAGCTATCTTTCACTTATTCAAGTGAGGCAGACGGAATGGTAGTCTTGATTGAAGAAATATATATTAAGCCTGAGTTTCAAGGCAAGGGTGTCGCCCCTCAAATCTTCGACTTTCTTGAGAAAGAATATGAGGGAAAAGCGGCAAGATACCGCCTTGAGTGTTGTTCTACAAATGTACATGCGCTGGGCTTGTATGCAAAAAGAGGCTTTGAAGTTTTGGATTATATCCAAATGATAAAAGAATAGGACATACAAAAATCACAACAGACATATAAATGGTAAGCAGTTATACTATACAATGCTATGGCATATACGATATCACCACTAGGATACCCCACCGCTTTTAGCCGCTCTTTTGCTTATCAGCCACCGCAGTAGGCTGTGCGATATATTATCCCCCACTGTCGTATTGTGAAATTATTGTGTTGACCTCACACCCATATCTTTGTTATACTTAAACAGACATATAAAATTCAATATATTAAGGGAGTGTTTATTTGGACAGTATCTTAACGCCTGTCATACTTTTTATCTTAGGTCTAATTATCATTATCAAGGGCGGTGATGCCTTTGTAGATGCGGCACGCTGGATAAGTGAAGTGACGGGAATACCAAAACTTATCGTGGGTGCAACCATAGTCAGCCTGGCGACCACCTTGCCGGAGCTTTTTGTGTCGGTCATTGCCACACGTCAAGGCAGTATTGGCATTGCAACAGGAAACGCCATAGGCAGTGTCATAGCCAACATAGGCATAGGTATGAGTATCGGATTGATTGCATCGCCTATGATTGTAGACCCCAAGACTTTTGGTCCCAAAGCTTTTTTGATGATTATCATCAGTATCGCTCTGTTCATCGTGGGCTTTGACGGCAAATTATCTTTTTTAAACAGCCTTATTTTATTGGCTCTTTTGGGCTTTTACATCTATTCAAATGTAATGTCTGCAAAGCAGGCTTCCATAGATGCCGCAGACGATGATAAACCAAGTGTCACCAAAAATGCCGTTGTAACCAACCTATTAAAATTTGCTCTTGGCGCACTGGGAATTATTTGGGGTGCGGATTTGCTTGTGGACAACGGGCAGATTATCGCCGCCGCCTTAGGTGTGAGCGAAGAAATTATCGGGCTTACGGTCATAGCCATAGGCACATCACTGCCGGAGCTTGTTACCGCCTTTACCTCCATTGCCAAAAAGGAGACTTCCCTTTCAGTGGGCAATATAATCGGTGCAAACATAATTGATATGTCTATGATTTTACCTGTTTGCTCTTTTGTTTCCGCAGGTGGTCTTGAGATATCTCGCTCCACAATTATGGTGGATATCCCCGTGGCACTATTTTTTATGGCGATTGCCGTCGTACCCACAATGCTTGCCAAAAAATTCAGAAAATGGCAGGGCTATGTAATTTTAGCCTCATACGTTGGGTATTTAGTTTATGTAGTAAATTTTGTATAACCCCTTGTTAGTATATATATTTTTTGATATACTGTGCATAAGAAAATCTAAACCGACGGTTTTCCGTCGGTTTTTGTTGTAAAAGAGGATTTATATATGAAAGAGCCTGTGATTATCGGTATAGCCGGCGGAAGTGGCAGCGGCAAAACAACCTTTGCCAATAGAGTTGTGGGACATTTTAAGGCACCTATTTCCGTCCTGTGCCACGATTATTATTATAAGCCATTCTATGGAATGAGTTTAGAGGATAGAAAAAAGCAGAACTTCGACCACCCTTTCAGCTTTGACACCGGCTTGCTGATAGAAGACTTGCGGAATTTAAAGAGCGGTAAAGCCATTGAGCGACCTGTATATTCTTTCACGGAGTTCACCCGACTAAAACAGACCGTCACAGTTGATGCCACGTCGGTGATTGTGGTAGAGGGTATTCTCATTTTTGAAAATAAGGAGCTCCGTGACTTGATGGATATAAAAATATTTGTGGACACCGATGATGACATACGTTTTATAAGGCGTATGATGCGTGACATCAAAGACCGTGGCAGAACCATTGACAGCGTGGTAAAGCAATATTTGACCACGGTAAAACCTATGCACGACACCTTTGTCAGCCCCAGCAAAAAGTACGCCGATATAATAGTCCCCGAGGGTGGGTTAAACCCTGTGGCATTGGATATGCTCATCAATAAAATTGAGAATATTTTGTGATTTAAATGACGACTTAAAAAACACATAGATTTTTATCATCATAAAGTTATATAATAAATATATTATTTCAATTGGTTGCATATATAATAAATTTTCAACCTAAACATATTATAAAGAGGACAATCCTATGAAGGAATATTACTCCGAGAGTAAGCAATCACAGAACAGCGACAGTAATGAAACCAATATCCCCTCCTCAATTTTGACACGCTGCGGTATTCAGTTTTGGACATACTACCCAGCCGATGACCACTGTGAGGCTGGCGTAAACGCTATGTCTGAGCTTGGCGCTTTACAGTCACTGGATAATTTTCCCCAGGCAATGCTGAATATGGGGCTTATTCATAAGAGCAGCGCCGAGGAATGGCTAAATATGCACATGCAAATAAAAAATGGCGCACCTGATATTTCACGGGAGATATTAGTGGTGGAAAATGGGGTAAAAATATGGAAAAAAATCCAATATTTTACCGATTTTGACGATAAAAATCAGCCTATAAAAGCCACAGGCATAGCAGAAAGTATAACCCTGTACAAAAATCTGGCAGAAAATTATGCCAAGGCGGCAAACCAATGCGGGGTAACCCTTTGGATATTGGACCTTGTGAATATGGCTGTTTACGATTTGAGCAATGCCTCCCACATAAAGGCGTTTGACAATATCACCACGGTTAATAATCCGTCCGAGGCATTTTTAGACGGCAGTACCCTACATTTAGATGATATTCCCGCCCATTTACATATGGTTGAAAAGCTATTGTCAGGAGAAAAATCAGCCACGAGCGTGGGGCGCTGGCATAACAATGATAACAAGGTGTGGTGGCTTTATGAGACATCGTACACCACTATTTTCGACGATGACGGAAATCCCGTGCGTGCCATAGGCACAGCCGTTGACATCACTGAGCGTGTGAGGTTAGAAGAACGCTACAATGAAGAAATCAACTGGAGAAAAGCCCACAACCGAGATGTTATCGGCTCTTATAAGATGAATTTGAGCCAGAACACCTGTGAGGACGGTCAGAGCGACAACCCCACTATTCTGTCTTTTCAGGGGGACGGCACTGTTGATGATTTTTTTGAGCGTGAATATTCTACCCACGTTGACAAAGATGATTTAATTGAATATAAAAATTTATTCAACAGAGAAGCGATGCTGAAAAGCTATCAAGCAGGTCAAACCAACGTCACCAAAGAGTCCTATGTGGATTTTGGCGCCGGTAAAGCCCTTTGGATAAAAGTTGAAATGGATATGTTTTTAAACCCCAAGAGCGGTGATATTGAGGCGTATATCTACGCCACGGACATCAACCAAAAGAAGATAGCCCAATCTCTTGTAGACGCTGTTGTGGCTATGGACTACGACTATCTGGCGCTTCTTGACCTGTCCATAGACAACTACATTCTTTTCGCTTCCACCGACCATCGGACACTGCTCCCCTCGGCTCATTCAATAGGGTACAAATATGAAGTTGAGAATTACGCCCGAAAATATTTAATTGATGAGGATATTGAGAAAAATATTTTTGAGATGTCTTGCGAAAACGTATTTGCACAGCTTGAAAATCAAAAAATATACACCTCCTACTGCCGTATAAAAGAGGCGGACGGAAGTATTCGGCGCAAAAAGCTTCAGCTTTCATACCTTAACAAGGCGAGAAAACTCATTATCTTGACCCGCAGTGATATCACCGATATGTACAACGAAGAGCAGAGCAAAAACGAGGCTCTTGGCAATGCGCTAATCGCTGCTCAACAGGCAAACAGCGCAAAATCGGAATTTCTCTCCCGAATGAGCCACGAAATCAGAACTCCTATGAATGCGATTATCGGTATGTCCGCACTGGCTGCCGGCTGTGTCAATGACCCGGCACAGGTGTCTGATTACCTATCAAAAGTAGGTATTTCCGCACGGTTTTTGCTGTCCCTCATAAATGATATTTTAGATATGTCCCGCATTGAGAGCGGTAAGATGCTCATTCATAATGAGGAAATTCCTTTTGAGGAGTTTATACACGGGATAAATGGTATCTGCTATGCACAGGCGCAGCAAAAGGGCGTAGAATACGATTCAATCCTCGCCGGCTACACCCAAGACATCTATATGGGCGATGCTATGAAGCTCCAGCAAGTCCTTGTGAATATCATCACCAACGCAATAAAATTTACTTCCCGTGGGGGAAGAGTTCAATTTATTGTGCAACAGCAAAAAATCAGCCGTGATGGAGCGGTGATGACCTTTACCATAAATGATACGGGAATAGGCATTAGCGATGAGTTTTTGCCACTTCTTTTCGAGCCCTTTGAACAGCAGCGTGACGGCTCAACTGCGCCCTACCCGGGAAGTGGGCTGGGGCTTGCCATCTGCAAAAATTTAGTGGATTTAATGGGTGGCAAAATCACTGTAACCAGCATTGAGGGGGTTGGCAGCGAGTTTGTGGTGGAAGTAAAATTAGGTATTTCAGAAAAAAGCAAGCAATCCGCAATGCTTCAATCCACCCTCCCCTTTGAACATTTAAAAGCCCTGATTGTTGATGATGACATAATCATCTGCCAGCACACAAAACAGGTGCTTTTGGATATGAAAATTCAAGCGGAGTATCTGGTTTCAGGGGCTGTGGCAGTGGCGACGGTAAAAGAAAAATGGAATAAGGGCGAATATTATAACATCATTATTGTGGACTGGAAGATGCCCGATATGGACGGGCTGGAAACCACAAGACAAATCAGAAAAATAGTGGGACCTGAAGTTACAATAATCATTATGACAGCCTATGACTGGTCAATTATTGAGGCAGAGGCAAAACAGGCTGGGGTCAATATGCTCATCTCAAAGCCACTGTTCAAGTCATCTTTATTTTCGGCATTTGAAAAAATATACAGCAATAAAAATCAAGTCACCCCACAGGCAGAGATACCGGAATACGATTTCAGTG
>JAVVVT010000028.1:0-14949 GCA_036652515.1 Oscillospiraceae bacterium | reverse complement strand
GCTGAATATCACAGTGCCTGTGGCGCTGCACCTAGACCACGGCAGCTATGAGGGCGCAAAAAAATGTATCGAGGCAGGTTTTTCCTCGGTGATGTTTGACGGCAGTCATTACCCAATTCAAGAAAATATCGAAAAGACAAAAGAACTGGTGGCATTGAGCCATTCAAAGGGTATTTCCATCGAGGCAGAGGTGGGCTCTATCGGCGGAGAAGAGGACGGCGTGACAGGTCGTGGAGAGGTTGCCAGCGCAAGCGAATGTAAATTGATTGCAGATTTGGGCGTTGATATGCTGGCGGCAGGGATAGGCAATATCCATGGCAGATATCCCGCAAACTGGCTGGGTCTTGACTTTGTGGCATTGGAGGCAATCAAAAAAGCCACCGAAGGTATGCCACTGGTACTTCACGGGGGCACAGGCATACCGGCGGATATGATACAAAAATCCATATCTCTCGGAGTTGCAAAAATCAACGTGAACACCGAGTGTCAGCTCTCTTTTGCCGACGCCACAAGAAAATATATAGAGGCGGGCAAGGATTTGCAGGGCAAGGGATATGACCCAAGAAAGCTGCTTTCCCCGGGATTTGAGGCGATAAAGGCGACGGTCAAAGAGAAGATAGAGCTTTTTGGCTCAGTGAAAAAAGCATAAAATATTAATATATATCAAAATAAAGATATGGCAAATAAAGCCCCCATTTTTTAAAATAAAGTGGGGGCTTTTTAACGTTTAAGTTTATAATAAGGGGGAAAGGCTTTATCGTTTCTTGCCACAACATCTTTCCCCTATTGCGAATAACACAACTCCTTGTAAAATACGATTATTTTTATGGACATTAGTTGTAAAACATAAAAAATTATGTTATATTAAAAGAAAAGCCCAAAGGGGGAAAAGCCATGTCACAGGAATTGATAAATGACAATATAAAATACTTAAAATTGTTGTGCAAAGATTATCCCACAATTCAGTTGGCGTCCAGTGAGATAATAAATTTGGAGGCGCAGCTAAAACTGCCTAAAGGCACAGAAATGTATATGTCAGACCTCCACGGCGAGGACGAGGCGTTCACCCATATTTTAAACAATGCCTCAGGGGTTATAAGAGAGAAGATAGATGTGGCTTTAGCGGACACCACCACTGCTGAACAGCGTGCTGTATACGCCAGTTTGATATACTATCCCGTGCAGAAATTAGAGGAGATAAAGCAGAGCGAAAAACGTATGGACGCCTGGTATCGCCTCACCCTTTACAGATTGATTGATGTATGCCGTCACGTGGCCAGTAAAAACACCCGTCAATGGGTTCGTCAAGCAATTCCAAAGGGGTATGAGTTCATAATCGATGAGCTTTTGCACGCCCATTTTGAAGACCATAACAAAGAAGCCTATTACAATCAATTTATCTCCGCCATCATCGAGACGGGCACGGCAGATGATTTTATAGTCGCCATAAGCAAGGTTATAAAACGGCTGGCGGTACATAAGCTCCACATTGTGGGAGATATTTTTGACCGAGGCAATAGGCCCGACGTGATTTTAGACAGGCTGATGAACCACCATTCGGTGGATATTCAGTGGGGCAACCACGATATGCTCTGGCTGTGCGGCGCCACGGGCTCGCCTTTGGGCGTGGCAAGTGTGGTGCGCATCTGTGCGGCATACAACAACTTAGAGGCGCTGGAGGACGGCTATGGTATCAATTTGCGCCCCTTGGTGCTGTTCGCCCAGACCACTTATGGGGACAGCCCGATTTTTCGCCCGAAAAAGAGCCTTGATTATGACAAGGACGACGAGTGGCTGGTGGGTAGGATAAACAAGGCGATATCAATTATAATGTACAAATTAGAATGTCAGGTCATCACACGCAACCCCAATTTTGAGATGAACGAGAGAATGTTGCTTTTGAAGGTGGACTACTCACAGGGCACCGTTAAAATCGAGGGCAAGGACTATAAACTCAAGGACACAGACTTCCCCACAGTGGACCCGGACAATCCGGCAAAGCTCACCCAAGGGGAGATTGACGTGCTCCAAAAGCTCTGCCAAAGCTTTAAACAGAGCGAAAAATTACAGGCTCACGCCAGATTTTTGTACTCCCACGGGTCCTGTTACAAGGTGGAAAACGGGATACTTATGTACCACGGCGTAATCCCTTTGAACGAGGACGGCAGCTTCCGTGAGGTGCATTTCGGGGGCAAAAACTACAAGGGCAAGGCTCTTATGGACTATGTGGACACCATGAGCCGTGTGGCGTATTTCGGCAAAGAAAACAGCTTGGAAAAACGAATGGGTCAGGATATACTCTGGTATCTTTGGTGCGGAAAAAACAGCCCAATGTTCGGCAGAAGCAAGATGACCACCTTTGAAAATACTTTTTTGGCGGAAAAAGAGCTTAAAATTGAGGGAAAAGACCCATATTATCTCTATCAAGAAAACAGCGAAGTGGCTGATAAAATCTTGGAGGAGTTTGGACTCTCCGGCTCAAAATGCCGAATTATCAACGGGCATGTGCCTGTAAAAGCCATATCGGGAGAAGAACCTATCAAGGCAGGGGGCAAAATAATAGTCATAGACGGGGGATTTTGCCGTGCCTACCACGACAGGACGGGGATAGCAGGTTACACTATGGTCTACTCTTCAAGGGGCTTATCCCTGAGAGCTCACCAGCCTTTCTCCAGCTTGCAGAAGGTGGTTTTTGAAAATACCGACATAGAAAGCAAGGTAAACGTCTTTGAAACTATGAAAAATCGTATGCTTGTGGAGGACACCGACCAAGGCAAAAGTATAAAAAGTGTGATAAAAGACCTAAAACTGTTGATTGAAGCCTATCAATTAGGTATAATAAAGGAATATAAAGAAAACTAAAGGAGAAACTATGAAAAAAACCACAACCAAGTTGTATATTCTTGCAACCCTATTCTTTGTGTTCAACATTCTTTCATCAAGTATGAACCTGAGCCCATTTTATCCGGGCACAGCGTTCTTTTACTGCTTTGCCATAACCGTTTATATTGGTATTTGGCTCATCTCACAGGCGGGCAAACTCATTTTGGGCCGCCGTGAAGACGGGGCTATGACGGTGGATTTTGAAAAGAAAGCACCCTTCAAAAAAACACCTATATTCGTTGTTATTGGCGTTTGGGCGGTATATTTTGCAGTGACCATCGGCTCCAGTGTCATATTTAACGTTTCGGCGTTCCGTGACCAGCTGCCCGATTATCGCACGGGCGAGTTCAGCCAAGAAATTCAAATAGTAGACACCAACCAAATTCCAATAGTAGACAAGGACTTGGCGGTGAAATTGGCAGATAAAAAATTAGGCGAAAAACCCTCACTGGGCAGCCAGGTTGTCCTTGGCACCCCCACAATCCAGACTGTGGACGGCAAGTTAGTATGGGTCGTTCCACTTCAGCACTCGGGATTTTTTAAGTGGATAACCAATATGAAGGGCACACCAGGCTATATAATTGTGTCCGCCACCAACACACAGGACGTAAGGTATGTGGACGATTACAATATCAAGTATCAGGCGAACGCCTATTTCTTTGATAATCTTTTCTTCCACACAAGATTTACGGCGGCGCTCTTCAATGGCACCACCGATTACAGCTTTGAATTAGACGACACAGGCAAACCATACTGGGTCATCAGCACCTACAAATACACAAGAGGCTTCTCTCTGCCCGAGGCGACGGGAGTCATTGTGATGGACGTGGAGACCGGCAAGAGCGAAAAATATTCAATCGCCGATGTTCCAAAGTGGGTTGACCGTGTTCAGCCGGAAGATTTCATTTTAAGACAGATAAACAACAAGGGCGAGTACGTTCACGGCATCTTCAACTTCTCCGACAAGGATAAGTACAGAGCCAGTGAGGGACATATAATCGTCTACAACAACGGCCGCTGCTACCTCTTTACGGGCATAACCTCCGTGGGCTCGGACGAGAGCGCAATAGGCTTTGTAATGGTGGATATGGTCACCAAAGAACCTGTTATGTATCAGATGTCCGGCGCCACTGAAAAGGCGGCACAGGGCTCTGCACAGGGCAAGGTTCAGCAGTTCGGATACTATGCAACTTTCCCATTGATTATAAATGTGGACGGCATACCAACCTACTTTATGGCTCTTAAAGATGCTGACGGATTGATTAAGCAGTACGCCTATGTATCGGTTAGAGACTATCTTGTGGTGGGCGTGGGCGAAAATGTCGTAGACGCTCGCATAAACTATATCAAAACTTTGAAAAACAGCGGTGTGGACTCCTCAAAACCTGTGGACGATGAGGACGTGATAACCCTTTCGGGCACTGTGGACAGGATTGGTCAGCAGTATGCGGGAGAAGTGAGCGTATACCGTTTGATTATTAAAGGACAGCCCTATATCTTTGATGCAGAGAGCATTTTAAGCGAGCAGCTTGCACTCACAAAAGAGGGCGACACAGTGGAGATTACTTTCCATCGAATGGACGGAGCGAAAGCTATGCAGGTGGTGAAGTTTGCAAACAAGAATTTAGAGCAGAACTTGGGCGTGAGCCAGCCTTTGGTTGAGGAAAAAACCTCACCAGAAGTTGTTCCTACCCCATCGCCTGAAATTATGCCAACCCCATCACCCGACACTATGCCTCAGTCGGATCCCCCGATTACAAAATCCTAAACTCCCCTTGAGGGCGGAGAAACTATAAATCTTTATATGAATTATCACCTCGGCGGCAGATTAAAAAATGCCGCTGCGGTTTTAATGTATAAGCCCAAGCTGAGAATAAAATATAATGAGGGAAAAAATATGAGAATTTTAAACTTAGGCTCACTGAACATCGACAGGGTGTACGGAGTAGAAAATTTTGTCCAACCGGGAGAGACAATATCCTCACTCTCCCTAAACACTTATTGCGGAGGAAAAGGCTTAAACCAGGCAATCGCCGCCAAAAAGGCAGGCAGTGAAGTATTTATGGCAGGCAAGGTAGGCACCGACGGTGCGATTTTGCTCTCAAAGCTGAAAGAGTTCGCCGTGGACACTCAATTTGTTCTCATCAGCGAGGGATTTTCAGGTCACGCCATAATTCAGGTGGAAAAATCAGGACAGAACAGCATAATCCTTTACGGCGGAGCAAACCGTGAAATATCTCATTCAGACGTGGATTTCATACTCTCCCATTTTGAAAAAGGTGATATTCTGCTCTTGCAAAACGAGATATCCTCAATGCCCTACATAATCCAAAAGGGCTACGAAAAAGGAATGATAATCGCCTTAAACCCCAGCCCGATGAACGAAAAATTGCTTGAGTGTGACCTTTCAAAGGTGACATATTTTATAATGAATGAGATTGAGGCGCAGGCGATTTGCGGAGAAAAAGAGCCGGATAAGGCGATTGAGACAATCCATTTAAAATACCCAAACTCAAAAATAGTCATCACCTTAGGCGCAGACGGAGTGAAGTATTTCGACGGCGAAAAAACATATTTTCACGGTATTTTCAAGGTGGACGTGGTGGATACCACGGCGGCAGGAGACACCTTTACAGGCTATTTCTTAAACGGAGTGCTTGAAAATATGGAGCCGATGGAAATTTTGGATATGGCATCTAAAGCCTCGGCGATTGCGGTCTCCAGAATGGGAGCCGCCAACAGCGTTCCCACCAAGGGAGAGGTTATGTCCACAAATTTACATATTAAATAGAGGATAAACCGAGAATTTTCAGATAAAGAATGATAGGCATTTTACGGATATTTTAAAATATTTCTAATTTTAGAAGTATTTTCATAAAAAAATCATATTTTGCCTATCATAACTTTATTTTTATGTTGACAATATTTTTTTACTATTGTATAATGTTATAGCACAATTGAACGGAGAATTTTCACCTTTCAATTTCCATAACCGAGGGCCTTTAGCTCAGTTGGTTAGAGCATCCGGCTCATAACCGGACGGTCCACAGTTCGAGTCTGTGAAGGCCCACCAAAAAAACCGATGAATTTCGTTTGAAGTTTATCGGTTTTTTATTGCTTTTAAGAGATAAATGTGGGATTTAGGGCAAAGAGCACAACTTTGCCTTAGATATATGAACGGTTTGTATATTGTACCCTATATAAAATTATGGTATAATAACCTCACGGGCGGCGTGGTAGCCGCTACGGCACTGTGAACAGTGCATAGAAAAGCGGACGCTTTTCCCCGTGAGAACATTTGACCGTCAAATTGCCCCACTGCGGTGTGGCAGCGGCTGCGCCACTATCACTAATCTGGGATTAGTGCATTTATGGTATAATTAATATAGATTAATTTTTTACAATACAATTGGGGTAATAAATCTGCCAAATCGGCTTTTTAAATTTAAAGCTGAATGAATATGAAAGAGGCACTTTTGCTTTAAAAGCGCCCACAGCATAGAGGAGGACCATATTATGTCACCGGTAAGTAAATCACAACAAAAGGCGGTAGCCACCTATATGAAGAACAATTATGACGAGATAAAAGTCAGGGTGAGCAAGGGCTCAAAGGAGGTTATACAAGAGATAGCCACCTCAAGGCGTGAGAGTATAAACGGGTATATCAAATCGGCAATCAAGGCGAAAATCAAGGCGGACACCGAAAGAGATATTGAGATTTAAAGTCTGTAAATAAAAAAGCCAACTTGAGAAAATTTTCTCAAGTTGGCTTTTGTTTTTTGCACATAGTAGAGTGAAGATACCGCCTGAAATTTTGGGTTTTGGTAAGTTAGCTTTGGCTTTTGTTTTTGCTCCTAATAGGTTAAAGAATTGCCTCGACTTGTTTGTCTTTTGATAGGTTGGCTTTTGTTTTTGTAGGCTTTATTCGCCGGTTACCCAACCTTTGTTATCCAGCCCAAAGATATTACGATGCCTTTATGCAATCTAAAAATACAGGTAAATCAGTTTTTAGCTTATCGAAGATGTCATATTCTCCGTCCAACTGGCACCAGTGCAACACCTCGCCCTGCATAAACGAAAAAATAAGGCTTGCCAAGGTTGTGGCAGGCACATCTGTGCGTATCTGCGCCAGCTCTTGACCCTCTGTGAGGGTGGATATAAAAGCGGTATATCTGTACTGCCCCTCAAACTCTTCTGCGCTAAGACCTCCGTCGCTGACAAAGGTGATGTTCTTTCGTGTATATCCCACGCCTCGCCGAGTTATCCTCTTCACATAGGCGACTATGAGCTGCTCCATTTTTTCCAAGGCGCTGCCGTGAAGATATGGCACCACCTCATCACGATAATAGTTTTCCATATAGTCAATCATACGGTTTAAAAGCTTCTGCTTATTGGGGTAAAAATGGTAAAAACTGCCGGTGCTTATCTTGGCTCTTTGGCAGATATCCCTTATGGTGATACTCTCAATGCCGTGAGCCTCTATGGCATCGGTGGCTGCGATGTAGATTGCCTGCAAAACTTTTTCGGGTTCAAGTTCAACTTTTCTGGACAAATTAGCACCTCATTTTTATTTTATTCACGGCTACTATTATGCCAGTAAAATCGATTTTTTTCAAGAAGAAAAATAAAAATTTAATATTTGCAAAGAATAACTTTAAAATATTTTGAATAAAAACTTTAATTCTGCAATTTTTACGGCTCTCACTATCGCTATGGCAACCGCCAAACGCAGTCGCTCGCTATCGGCTGAAAGGCACCACCAATGGGCACTCTCGCTATCGGCTAAAAGTTACTACTAAAAATATTTATGTTTTATGTTAAACATACTACTTGACAATACATAGTAGTTGGTGTATTATAGAAATCAATCGGAGGTATTCTATGAACACTCAATTCAAAAAGGGCGTGTTAGAGCTTATAGTTTTGTTAGTTATAGGGGAAAAAGATAAGTACGGCTATCAATTGGTCAGCGAGGTGAGCAAGATTGTAGATGTAAACGAGGGGACGATTTACCCCTTGTTAAAAAGACTGACAAACGATAAATATTGTGAGAGCTATTTAGTTCAATCCGCCGAAGGACCGGCGAGAAAATACTACAAAATGACGGAATCCGGGCGAATATACTTAAAGGTCTTGGCGAGAGAATGGCTTAATTTTACTCAGACAGTGAATGATTTTATAAAGGAGAAGGGCATTAATGAATAAGCATGAATTTATTACAAAACTCAACGGGAAACTGTTTTTGTTGAGCGAGAGCGAGCGACTGGACATCATCGACGAATACATCTCACACATTGAGCTGAAAGTCAAGGACGGCAAGAGCGAGAGCGAGGCAATAAAAGATTTTGGCGATATCGACGAGTTAGCCGATGAAATTTTGGAGGCTTATCACATTGATAACAGCCGTGCCAAAACCAAAAATTTAGATATGTATATCCGCCAAGGGGTGGACTATATCAGCAGAGCCACCGAGAGACTTTTGAGCTTTTCCTCAAGAGAAATCGCACGTTTGGCAGTGGAATTTGTGCTGGTGCTTATAGTGGTCTCTATGCTCAGCGTGCCTTTTCAAATGGCGGCAGGAGTGCTCAATGGATTTTTCAGCTGGCTGCCCTACCCCTTGTACACCCCAATCAGGGCTGTGATTGACCTTATGGCTTCAATAGGCTCTTTTATACTGGGGATACTCATAATTTACAGCTTTATAAATAAAAAAATATTGGACGCAACACCTGATTTTACCCGCCAGAGCGTGAAGAGAAATTCACCCCCTACACAAAGGGAAACCGCCTCAAACACAGGGGCTTTCAAGGACGAATTTGTCAGCGTAGACGTGGTTGATATGGGACAGCCTAATTTTCATACACCTAATGAGGCATACGAGGGACAAAGCTCAGGATATAATAGCGAAAGATATTATGACGCCTATCAAAATCAAGGGGAATACTACCCCAATAATTCAAAAAAAAATATGAACGCAGGGGATTTTGTTATAAATCTTATTGTGATATCACTGAAAGTTCTGCTTTTCCTGTGTGGCTGGGTGCCGGGCGCAATCATCACCACAATGGTAATTGTCGCCACTATCTTAATGATAATTCTTTATTTTAGCACGGGCGTGGGCTTTATCGGGCTGTGCATTGCCGGGGTGGGCTGCTGCGTTATGGGGATAGCCTTTATCGCATGGCTGACACAGGTGATTATGGGAGGTAAAAAAGATGAAAAAGTCTAAGTTTTTCCTATATTTGGCAGTATCATTCACAGCGGGGATAATCGCTGTGGAGGCATTGAAGAGAAGAGGTAAATAAGATGAAAAAAATGTTGATTGCCTTTTTGATAGGTGCAATTTTAATAGGAACAGGGGCAGGGGTCACGGCGATAGAGTTGAGCGACTGGGACTATAACTCAGTGCGTGAGAGCCTTTTAAGTATGCCTGTAACAACTGTTGAGGGGGAGTATGACGTGGATTTTGGCACATCACCCGTCATAGATATCTTCACTGATTATTACAGTTATAGGAGCAGTTTTGCCGACGGTGTGGTAAAAGTGGAAAAAGACAGCAAATATAAGGAAAGCATTTTAGTGCAGGTTGAATACCGTGGAGAAGAGCCCTATATAAACTTTAGCAGAGTTCACTCACAGGACGAGGAAGAGAAAAACAGCTACTTTATCTATGTGGACAATGAAAGCCCTCACAGCATAAAACAGGCTATGGGGGTGGCAAAAGAAATGTTTGAAAACAAGGTATTTTACGGCGAGGGCGCTATGAGCAAAATCGAAAGTATAGTTATAAAGACGGCTTACCCTGAGAAAATTCATATGGAGAATAATTAGTATAAATATTTTACAGGTAAAGCGGACAAATAAAAACACAGCGGATATGCCTTTTGGCTGTCCGCTGTGTAATTTTATGGGGAATTTATTTGTAGATGCCCTTCTTTTGCTTATTTTTCAAAGGGAATTTCACTTTTAACCTATGTAGGCTTTTATTTATAAGTGAGTTATTTGCAAAGGAAAATTTCGCTTTTTGACCTATGTAGGCTTTTATTTATAGATAAGTTATTTGCAATTAATATTTTGCTTTGAACCTACATAGCGTTTATTTATATATGCCCTTCTTTTTCAGCTGGAGATAGTTGATATAGGAGACCGCCGCCGATATAAGCATAGCCGCTGAAAAGGCGATAAATGCGTAGTCGGGGTTTATATCAAAGACGAGACCTGCAAAGGTGGGTCCCACCATCATTCCAAAAGCACGGGCGGCGTTGAACAGCCCTGCCACAGCACCCTTGGTGGAGTTGCTCACATTTTTCAGCATAACCGATTGCTGAAGTGGGATAAACATCGCCACAAAGCCATAATAAAAGAGGGCAAATCCCATAACTCCCACTTGATTTGGAGAGATGACCATAGCAAAAATTGAAATTCCGCACAGGACAAGGGTTATGCACATAGATTTTGAGATATTGGTTTTGCGCACTATCCAGGTGTTGACCGTCATATTGACAATCAGTGCGATTATCCCCACCACAGCCTTAAACATACCGCTTGAGGAGGGTGCAAAGTTGAATTTAGCCCTGAGATAATAGTTGAAATTTTGGTCAAATCCGTTGGTGGCAAACATTGAGATAAACACGCTGAGCATAAATACACCCACGGTGATATCTATAAGCTTTACGCTGGAGAGTATAGAGGTGAAAGGGTTGGCGTCAGATAGGCGCAATTTTTCCTCGCTCTTGACGAAAGAGGGGTTTTCTTTGATAAAGAAAAAGGTGAGCAGTGCCAAAATCATCAGAGTGCCTGCCTGGGCGTAAAAGGAATATCTCACATTGCGGTCCCCGATAATTCCCCCTAAAAGAAAGCCAAAAGCCCCACCTATGGACTGCATTGAGGCGTATATTACCAGCAATTGACTTCTGTCTTGGTTGGGTGCGTCCACGGCGGTTATGTAAGCCATACTGCATACAGACAGCCCTGCGATGCCTATGCCCCCGATAAATCTTGCCAAGACCACCACCTGCCAGTTGGTGGCAAGGGAAAAAATCAAGGAGGATATTCCATAGCCCATATAGCCTATGGCGATTGTGCGTGCATAGCCGAATTTATCCCCTATTTTTCCCCAGAGGGAGGAGGTGATAAATTGACCGAACGCCATTGCGGCAAAGGCAAATCCGAACATGCTGCTTGGACAGTTTATGAGCTGTAAAAAAGCAGGGGTGACAGGGTGAACAAAGTTAGATGCCATTGTGTACCCAAAGTAAAGTACAAAAAACAAGGTTAGCTTGTATTGTTTGACCATTATATGTCTCCTTCAAGGTGTGGCGCAAGATTTTACCCTATGCGCTTTATTCATAACCCAAAGTTTACGCCAAATTTTCACTCTTGGCAACAAAAAAAGCAAGGTTTATATAAAACTTTGCTTTTAGAGAGTATTTTTGCGGTATTTTTGTATACTTTTACAAGGTCAAGGTGAGATACAGTATGCCTAAAACAGAGATACCACATAGAATTATATCAAAGTAAAGAAAGTATTTCTCCCCGGGGACTTTGGTTTTATTCTTTATTCCATAGAGTTTGGCTGCGTTGAGCTTGGCAAGTAAAGCCAATATCACCAAGGCGAGCACACAGAGAAAAGAGGGCAGTCTGCCACGAATGGTCTCATCTTTTTGCAGGGCAATCTTTGCTAAATCCGTGAGGCTGATGCCCATAAACTCATCGCCAGCATACCCCTCCACCACCGCTGTTGCCTCGCCGTTTTCTAAGCTGCTCAGGGTGAAATCCACGCTCTGTCCGTCGATGACAAAGGTATAGGCAGTGCCGATGTGCTTGGTCATCAAGATATTTTGAGGTATGGCACGGCTCTTGACGGCGTTGTAGCTGATGTTTTTTATGGTCGGGCTTTTTTTATAAAAATTGTCGTTAAGGTAAATCCCCTTTGAGGAGAACAAAAACAAATAAATCAGCAGCCACACCACAAAGACAAACGCCACGGCTATATTGCGTATAAGCTTTGCGCTGTTTTCTTTTTCTGCCGCCGCTTTCTCTTCGCCATATTTTCGAAACTGCTCAAAATATATAAATTTACTCAATATTCTCTACCTCACTGATATATTTAAAAGTCTTATAATATCATATTGTACCATATAAAGATGAAATAATAAATACAGACGGTAAGGTTTTACTGTGTAAATGCTGTGAAAAAGACAATACGTTCAAAAATTTACTTGCGGATAGGAATGTTTTTGATAAAAACAGACAATCTTTTGAGAAATTATGCTTTTTCACTTGAAAAATGGCGCAAATAGGTTATCATATAATTAGATTATTATGCGGTTAACCGCCACTTTAAAGGTGATTTTTATGGATATTATGGCAAACGAAAAGCGATATATGGATATAATTGACAAGCATATGAAAAACGGCGTTCGGTTTTATACCTCCCACGGCATTGTAATTGACGAAAATGTGAAAATCGGCAAGGGCAGTTTGATTATGCCCGGCACTATTTTGCAAGGGGAGACCACCATAGGAGAAAATTGCGTCATAGGCCCCAACAGCCTTATGAAGGATTGCACGGTGGGGGACGGGGTCACCTTCAACTCTTCCCAGGCGAATGAGGCGGTGATTAAAAGCGGCGCCTCCATAGGTCCTTTCAGCCAGCTTCGCCCTAACACCACAATAGGGGAGAGCGTTAAGATAGGCGATTTTGTGGAGGTCAAAAACTCCAACATCGGGCAGGGCACAGCCATAGCGCATCTAACATATATAGGGGACAGCGACGTGGGCGCTCATGTTAATTTCGGCTGCGGAGTGGTCACGGTAAATTATGACGGACAGAGCAAAAACCGCACCACCATAGAGGATTACGCCTTTATCGGCTGTAATACAAACCTTATCGCACCTGTCACGGTGGGGCAGGGCGGATACACGGCGGCAGGCTCAACCATCACCCAAGACGTCCCCAAAGATGCTCTTGCCATAGCAAGGGCAAGGCAAATCAATAAACCAAACTGGGCAAAAGAGAAACTCAGTGGTTATATAAAAAAACATTCCAAACAAGAGTAAGAGGTAAATAAGATGAATATTCATGGCAATGACATCAAAATTTTTGCGGCAAATGCAAGCAAAGACCTGGCTCAGAAAATAGCAGACCACATTGGCTTGCCACTGGGTAAATGCGAAGTTGGACAGTTCAGCGACGGTGAGATTGCAATCTCAATTCAGGAGACTGTCAGGGGAAGCGATGTATTTGTAGTTCAAAGCACCAATACACCTGTCAACAACAACCTTATGGAGCTTCTCATTATGATAGACGCATTGAAGCGTGCGTCCGCCGGCAGAATTACCGCAGTTATCCCTTATTTCGGCTATGCTCGTCAAGACAGAAAAAGCAAGTCAAGAGACCCTATCAGCGCAAAGTTGGTGGCGGATTTAATCACCACAGCAGGGGCGGACAGGGTACTTACAATGGATTTGCACGCAGCGCAGATACAGGGATTTTTCAATATTCCCTTAGACCATTTGGTGGGTATGCCTCTGCTCTCAAAATATTTTGAGGACAAACATATACAGGATCTTGTGGTGGTCAGCCCGGACCTTGGCAGCGTAAACCGTGCCAGAGCCTTTGCCAACCGTTTGGAAGCACCTATCGCCATAATCGACAAGCGCCGTCCTAAGCCCAACGTGTCTGAAATTATGAATATAATCGGGGACATCAAGGACAAAAACGTGCTTATCATCGATGATATAATAGATACAGCCGGCACACTTTGCAATGCGGCAAATGCGCTGAAAGAGCGTGGGGCAAAATCCGTTCGTGCCTGTGCTACTCACGGCTTGCTCTCAGGACCCGCTGTGGAAAGAATAAGAGAAAGTGCCATTGAAGAGCTTGTTTTGCTGGACACTGTAAAACTTTCTGAGGACAAGATGATGGATAAAATCACCGTGGAGACAGTGGCATCTGTTTTTGCAGAGGCTATCCAGAGAATTTATTCAGACCAGAGCATCTCTACACTTTTTGATTGATTATGTTTTTTAGTACGAACAAAGGCATTGATTTTATAGTGGCAGGTCTTGGCAACCCGGGGAAAAAATATGACGGGACTCGCCATAATGTGGGCTTTCGTACGATTGATTATATCTCCTCCAAGACGGGGGTTAAAATCGACAGGGCAAAATTTTCCGCCCTTTGCGGCACTTGGCAGTACAAGGACAAAAAAATTCTATTGCTCAAACCCCAGACCTTTATGAACCTCTCAGGTGAGGCGGTGGGTGCGGCGGCGAGATTTTACAAAATCCCCCCTGAGAATGTGGTTATAATTTATGATGATGTATCTATGGACGTGGGCAAGTTGCGCATACGCACAAAGGGCTCGGCAGGTGGACACAACGGCATAAAAAGTATTATAAATCACATGGGAGACGTCTTTTTAAGGATAAAGATAGGCGTGGGCGAAAAGCCTCACCCCGATTACGATTTGGCTGATTGGGTACTGGGAAAATTCACCGACGGCGAAGATAAAATCTTAGAAGAAAAGTGCGAGAGCGCATACAAGGCGCTGCAAACTATAATTGAGGGCGACATAGACAAAGCCATGAATTTATATAACAAATAACAAAAGCCGTGGGGTGCCTTTTTGGTACAACACGGCACCTGTGCTTGAGGGCAAAATCAGACGACAGAAAAACGGCGGCAGGACGAGGGAACGGCGGCAGGACGAGGCAGGACAGGGGAACGGCGGCAGGACGAGGGAAATCAGACTTGCCACAGCTTGAGCCACGTCGGGCGAGGAAATCAGACTTGCCACAGCTTTTGCCACAATTTTAGCCATAAAATCACCGCAATAAAACATAAAATAAATTTTTAAAACCATATATATAAAGCGGAGGTAAATCCATTGCTTTTAAAGGAAATAAGCTCCACAGGTGAATTTTCAAAACTTTTGCAGGAGATACAGAGCTATGACAAGCCCATAGCTCTGTTTGGCTTGTCCCAAACGGCGAGAGCCGCCTTTGTCAAAGGGATACAGGAGGCAACCCACCGCACGGTTTTAGTCATAACAAAAGATG
>JAVVVT010000027.1:0-15815 GCA_036652515.1 Oscillospiraceae bacterium | reverse complement strand
TAATAATAAGTCTTCATCAATACTTTTCGCATCTAAATATTTATCGTTACATAACAAAACTCGTAGAACCATTTTTAGCATTTCAATAGCAACATCCACTGTTTTTAATTCAGGACTCTCAGGTATTTTAATAACTTTTGATTTAGACAAGTACAACTTGGCTCTTTGCGTTATAAATTCAGGCGGTTCTCACGCAGATTTAACCGACGATTATTCGGCAATAAAATACGAGATGTGCAGTGTGGCAAACAGTTTGGGAAAAGATTTTTTAGGAGATTTAAACCCCGATGAATTTTTCAAGGCTATCCCTCAAATTCGTGAAAAAGTGGGGGACAGAGCAATTTTAAGGGCAATACATTTCTATATGGAATGTGAGCGTGCCACCTCAATTCGCAATGCCATTGAAAAAGAAGATGTGGAGGGCTTCCTATCAAAAATAATCGAGGGAGGACACTCCTCCTTTGAATACAATCAAAACGCCCACAATGGAAAAGATGAAAGCTACCAGCCTGTCAGCCTTGCCCTTTGTATGGCTCAAAATCTCTTACAGGGCAAAAGAGGCGCTTGGCGCTTACAGGGTGGCGGTTTTGCCGGCACAATTCAGTGTTTTGTGGACAAAGATATCTTGGAAGATTTTGTGGATAAAATGGAAAAAGTTTTTTCAAATGGCTCTTGTCAGGTGCTGTCAATCAGAAATTACGGCGGAATAAAAGTCAATGAAAATATATAGGAGGGTAAAAAATGGTTGAAATAAGATACAACCCACTTACAAACGATTGGGTTATGATAGCTTCTCATCGGCAGAATAGACCCCAAATGCCAAAAGATTGGTGTCCGTTTTGCCCCGGTTCAGGGAATGTACCAAAGGAATATGACGTGCTTTGCTACGACAACGACTTCCCGGCGCTCTCAAACAATCCCCCACACATTGATGACGTGGAGACGGACTTTTTTAAAGCACAGCCGTCTTATGGCAAATGCGAGGTGATTTTGTACTCGCCAAAGCACACGGCAACCTTGCCGGATTTATCAGACGAGCACGTTTATAAATTGACAAAGCTTTGGCAGGAGCGATTTAATATCCTCTCACAGGACAAAAAGGTGAAATATGTTTTTATCTTTGAAAACAGGGGAGAGGCGGTAGGGGTGACTATGCCCCACCCTCACGGTCAAATTTACGCATATCCCTTCTTGCCTAAAAAGCTTGAGTTAGAAGAATTTAACAGCAAAAGCTATATGGAAAAAACGGGGGAATGTCTGTTCTGCGATATGCTTAAAAATGAAAAAGCCCAGGGAAAAAGGGTGATATTTGAAAACAAATATTTTACCGTATTCCTACCCTTTTACTGTGAATATCCATACGGCGTGTACATAATGTCCAACGCACACAAGCAGGATATAGGCGATTTCAACGACGATGAGCTTAAAATGCTTGGGGTGACAATAAAACAGGTTGCCGGTATGTTAGATGCCCTGTTTGATATGGTGTTCCCCTATATGATGTGTATGCACAACGCCCCTGTCAACAGCGGAAGTGACGAGAAAAATTTTCATTTTCATATAGAATTTTTCCCACCTATGAGAAGTGAGGACAAAATTAAGTTCAACGCTTCAAGCGAGACGGGTGCATGGGCGCACTGCAACCCCACCGCCCCTGAAGAAAAAGCTATCGAGCTGAGAAACGCATATAAAAAGTATATTAATTCACAAAAATAATATAATTAAATGAATGGACAAAAATATAAATATGTTGTATTATAATACAACGGCATAAGTATTAAGTGCAAGGGCAAAATGGATATAAACTTATCTTGCCGGAGGATTTTATATTAGGCTCAAAGGTGGCAATCCATTGACGGAGGTAAATATCAGAAAGTGTTTGATGTTTATCAGCTCATACCCCTTTGATTTTGTGCGAAGTATTTGATTGGATTTTGTTTTAACAGGAGAATTTTATGTTTTCTCAAACAATAGCGCTTATAATTATTTCCCTTGTAATGTTTGTCCTTTTTGCACGGAAAACCAGCTTTAAATACGGTCTTGGGGTTTTGCCTATTGCCATAGTCCCCATAACCTATCTTGCGGCTTTTCCTCTGTCTAACCTTATAGGAAATATTGCGGTGAACACGCCCACGTTTATCATAAGAATATTGATAAGTGTGGTGGCACTCACCCTCGCCTGCGGTTTTATCGCCGTGGCGGCATACTCCATACCTGTGAAAAAGATAAGAATTTTATATACGGCTATGCTGACTATCTACTGTGTTGTCCTCACAATGATATACATCAGGAGCATAGTTTTAGTCGCCCTTGCCATATAGAAGAGGAATAAATTATGAATTTCAAAATGGTACACAATAATTTCAATGTGAAAAATATTGATGAGAGTGTAGATTTTTATCAAAAAGCTCTCGGGCTGAAAGTTATGAAGAAAAAAGAAGGCCCCAATTTTCTGATTGTCTACTTGGGAGACGGGCAGTCCTCTCATCTTTTAGAGTTGACACAGCTTTATGACCGTGCCGAGGGCTATGATTTAGGAGACAACGAAATCCATTTGGCTTTTTTGACAGATGATTTTCAGGCTGCACACGAAAAACACAGGGAAATGGGTTGTATCTGCTATGAAAATACGGATATGGGGATTTATTTTATTGAGGACTTAGACGGTTACTGGCTGGAAATTCTGCCGACAAGGTAGAACGTGCGTTTTTTGCAGATTAAATATATATTTACTACAATGGGCGACCAACTTTATTGAGGTCACCCATTTTTGTATTAAACCTCGATTTTTGACAGGTCTACACAAACGGGGCTTATTTAAGCTCTATTGATTGCCCACCTTAGAATTTATAATAGAGCCATTATTTATCCTAAACAAAAGGCTATATCCCACATTCCACCGTGGGTATATGTCAAAATCAACTGACAATCGGTTGATTATTTCTTTGGGTGGATTTATTCTGTGAGCAGGAGGTATGAAATTATGGAAAAAATTAATAACGAGCAATTTGGAGAATTTTTATCACAATTAAGAAAAGAAAAATCGCTGACACAAAAACAGCTTGCAGAAAAATTATATATATCGGACAAGGCTGTCAGCAAATGGGAATGTGGTTTGAGCTTGCCGGACATCTCACTGCTTATGCCACTGGCAAAAATACTTGATGTGACCACCACAGAGCTGCTCAGTGGGCAAAAAATCGCCTCAGAGGCACGTTTTAGTGTAGAGGAGGTGGACCATTTAATGAGCAAAACAATTGCCCTCTCAGAGGAAGACCTGGGGAATAAGAGTGGTGCAAAGAAAAGTCGAAAGCGGATTTTCTTCTTTTGTCTGGTGATTTTCTCCATAGAAATCCTGTTTTTAATCTTAATGGGGAATACGGGGCAATCAATATTCAAGGCAATAGGTACAGTAGAATTGCTTTTGCTGATTTTCGGCGGCTATTTCACATTTTTTGTAAAAGAGACACTCCCAGTATATTATGATGAAAATAATATCAGTTTTTATCACGACGGGGTGATGAGAATGAATGTGGTGGGCTTGAGGCTGAACAACAGCAATTGGTCTCATATATTGAAAGCTGCACAGATGTCAGCTATGGGCGGGTTAATTATATTTCCCATGATATATGGGTTAATCTTATTCTTTTCACCAAAACTGTGGGAGGGTTTGCAGATGATTTTAACATTTGCCTGGGCTTTTGGCTGTGTATTTCTTCCGATTTATGTAGTCGGAAAAAAATATGAGTAGAATTTAAATATATAAAAACTAAAAACAGGGTCATTGTTGGAGGTGACCCTGTTTTTGTGTAAAATTTTGTATTGATAACTTATTTTAATAGTGCAGGCAGGTACGCTATACTTATATATCTATCGCCTTTTTGTATGATAACTTATTTTGATAGTGCAAGCAGGTGCGCTATATAAAATATCTATCGCATTTTCATAGGATATCTTATTTTGATAGTGCAGACAAGTGCGTTATATAAAATATTTATCGCATTTTATATAAATATCTTATTTTACCATTGCAGGCTCGTTTTTCAGCGGTAAGACAAGGCGAAGAGCAAAGATGTTGTTCTGGGTATCAAAGGAATACAGCCCCTTATGTTTTTCTACAATGGCAAACATACTTTTGACGCCCAAGCCGTGATGTTCCTCACCTTTTTGGGATATTGGCAGTCCGTCGATGGTTTCAATCTGTCCTGAATAAGGGTTTTCAATGTAGATAAAGAGCTTGCCTTTATTAACAAAAATTCGAATTAAAACTTTTCTAAGGTCTGTATCGTCAACTTTTGCCGCAGCGGTCACGGCGTTCTCCAAGGCGTTTGAAAGGAGAGAGCAGAGCTCCGTGTCGCTGATACTAAGCTCGTTTGGCAGTTCAATATTTGCGGTTAAAACCACACCGTCGCTATTAGCCACGGACCCAAAGGAGGATATGAGCAGGTTTGCCATTTCATTTTCGCAGTATCGAATGGGGGTTATGGCATCTATGTCAGCGTTGGCTGCACGGAGGTATTCCGATATTTTCGGTAGGTTTCCCTCGGCGGCAAAATTAGAGAGCAGAGCCAAATGGTGGCGTATATCGTGGCGATAAATCTTTGATAGCTCTTGAGATTTATGCAAAAAATCCATCTGGCGGTTGGCGGCATCTAATTGGATTGAGAGCAGAGACTGTATCTTTTCCAAGGATTGCTTTTCTCTGTCGGTGCGAGATATGTCCAAGACCAACATATAAGCAACAAACGCCAGGATAAACAGCAGACTGCGCATTATTAGGTTGCTTACAGTGGTGGTCATAGTATAACTATATCTGCCCACCATAAATGTGCATATGTTATAAGTAAATGGCAAAAAAAACAGCCTGAAAAAGTGATGGTCGCTGTAATAGCCAATTAAATATTGAAAATCTTTTTTCAAAAAACGGTCGATTAGCAAAAGTGACACAATCAGCGTGACAAAGTATAGCCCTAAAAAAATATATCCGAAACGGCGCTCTGTAAGGCGCATACTAATAGTGGCGAACAGGTTTGCCGGATAAATTAAAAATACAGCGGTGAACAGGGTAAAGATTATTTTCATGGGGTGGATATTTGTCACATACCAAAATATGAGAACCAAAGGCAGGTGAACCAAAAGCATATAGTATGCGGTATATTTTTCCCTAAGCAAAAATACTGCGGCGAAATTGCCTATCAATACGCTTGCAACACCTAAGATAAATGTTAGGCGCTTTGCTTTAGGCAGGGCAGACGGACGCAGATTTAAAAAAAGCATCATAGTTATTGTTCCAAAAATTATGGAGCCAAGGGAGGATAACGGTCGAAATAATATTAGCATTAAATGTTCCTTATTTTAAAATACAGTGGAAATTTCTGTTGTAAAGCACAACAGCATTACAGCTTGAAATCATCAGGCGAAAAATCGGGGAGCTTAGGTCGGCGCTTAGGCAGCCGCTTTGTAGGCATATATGTAAATTTTGAGCAAGAATAATAGGGCGAAACCACCCCTTTTTTGCTGCAAAGTATCATAGCCTCATCGCTTGAGGGATTGCCAAACTCGCAATATTCACACGCCGGTTCAATATTATTACCAAACAATTTTTTATTTTGCTTAAATAAAGCCATAATATCACCTCACATTCCCATTATATAGCATTATTTGCTATTAGTAAACACCTTGTTTTTCTCTAAGAATATGATAAAAATCAAGGCGATGAAAAAAAGCGTGGAGGATAGGCTCACACTGTTCCAATAGCCTTTGATTACAACATTATTATCGCTGTAAACATTGGCGCTCACGGGGAAGAGATTTATGAAAACCGACAGAATTAAAAGGCTGATTGGGGTGTGAATAAATCGGGATAGGAGAAGGGTTTTTATAGATATGGCATCTTTGGCAAATGCCTTTGCCTGCACAAGGGTGCTAAGGGGCAGTATGCTCAAAATGCCACAGAGCAAAAACGGGTTTTTGCCAAACAGGCTTGCCGCTTTTACACAGCCCACGGTAACTTCACTCAAGGCGGAAAATATTAATTGAAGATATAAATTATCAATGTAAAGCAATATTACTTCACACACACAATAAAAGATGATTACAAATCCGCAAATAACAAGCATTGCCTCCACAGCCTCCCTCACAGCCTGTGAAAAATCATAGCTTAATTTTTGGGAGTTTTCCTTAGACGTAACAATGTTATACTCATAAAAAAATGAGAATACAAAGGCGGTGATAAGGCTGGAAAAGCTAAGACTTAAAAAAATCATCAGCCCCAAACGATAGTTGCCAAGGATACCTATCCCCACCCCAAAAGCCACAAAAGAGACGGAGTTGTTTATCATTGCAATTGACAGGACTTTCAGAGCATTTTGGCTATATCCCTCACAACTGAGCTGATTTAAAAATTTTGCACCCACCGCAAATCCGCTGAAAAGTGATAAACTCAAAAAACAAGAGGCGGCATCATCATCTATTTTAATAAGTTTGCAATACCATTTTAAGGGAATTGCAAATACCCAGCGGATATCATTTTTCGCCACATAGGAAGAAAATACCAAGAATATAAACAAGGAGGGAATGACCTTTTCATAGCACACCACAAGAGCCCAGCGCACAGAATACATAACCACTTTGGCATTTATAAACAAAAACGCACATAAAAAGAGCGCCGCAAAAGATTTGAAATATTTTTTAACTAACATACTAACACCTCTGTGATAAATATATATGATACAAAGTCATTTTTTAGGTGGTGAGTTTATGAGAATAAAAAAGTACAACGAAAGCGTCATTACGGCTTTGCAATCCCTATTCAGCAAAACTTTAGACAGCGTGCCCTCGATTTTCACTATGGACACTTCGGGATATTTGACCATAGAAGGATTTAAAAAGCTGAATGACTACACTGATAAACTGATATCCCTAAGCGCCGGCACCAAGCTGTTTTATGTCCACGGTGGAGGGCTAAAAATCACATCTTGCAACAGGTACAACATTGTTATATTTGGGGATATAACCTCTCTTGAAATATTCGAGGTGAAATAAATGTTTGATGAAATTCGTTTTCAGGTGACGGGGGGATTGTACAATGATTTTTTCAATTATCTGATGGAAAGCGGCTATATCGTGCTGCATATTTGTCACACAACCTTTGGATTTTCGGCAATTTGCAGAGGAAAAGATTATTTAAAAATCTCAAAGGCGGCAAAAAAATTTCAATGTCGCACCAAAGTTATTGAAAGAAACGGCTTGTACTTTAAAATTTCAAAATATATTAAGCGCAAGGGCTTGATTGTGGGGATAGGCTGTTTTTTGGCTTTGTCATATCTTTTTACCCTAATTATCTGGAGAATTGAGATAAACACAGAGGACGCAAACCTGAAAAACAGCATAGTTTCCCTGTTGTACAGCCAAGAAATCTACACGGGCAGTGTGTATTCTAAAGAGGCATTGCAAAAAGCCACCCGATATATTTATCTGCAAAATGAAGACATCGCTTTTATATCCCTAAACTTTAGCAAGGGAGTGCTCACCTGCCATGTGGACAAAAGTGTAAAAAAAGAGGATTATTTATCCACGGCGACAAATTCTGATATAATTGCCACACAGGACGGGGTGATAACACAGCTTAGAGTTTATTCGGGGTTTTCTTTAGTGGGGTTGAAACAGGCGGTGGCTAAAGGGGATATTCTGGTGAGCGCCACCACCCTCACAGCAAATAACCATACCGCCATAGCAAATCCAAGGGCGTATGTGGAGGCACACTGTGAAAAAACATATTCCGTCTCGGTGCCTTTAAATAAAAATCAGCCCGTTTATACAGGTGAAATCTTACAACAAAAATCCATAAAATTTATGGGAAAAATATATATATATCGTGATGTGGACATATCACAGTGGTCTTGTTATACCTCATCTGTCAAGATAAATTATTGCAGTTTTTTCGGCTTTAAACTCCCCGTGACACAGGAGGTAAAAAGTTATTGCCGTCTAAAAAATTCAGATATAAAATTGAGCGGTGAAAAGGCGTTTTCAGCCGCAAAAAACCAAATATACACCATAATTCGTCAAGATATAAGCTTGATAAAAGAAGAAAAGCGCAGCTATACAAAATACGAGAGCGACGAAGAGGTGAGGGTGGACTGTACAGTGTGTGGATATTATGATATTACAAGGTGAAAATGTTTACTTATAGATAAATATATGTTATACTGAATAATTGAAAAAATAACCGAGGTGAGATTTTGTCAGAAAAGCTTTTTGAAGTCCTTGATAACGATACAGCTTCCGATATAAGCGGAGCTTTTAACTACAACATAGAACACATAGAGAAGAGACTTGGAGTGTCTGTTGTATGCCGTGGCACAGCGTTTAAAATCAGCGGTGCAGACGAAAATATAAACAGCGCTTACCGTGCCTTACAGGGACTTTGTGAGCTTCATAGACGAAACGGTGTGATAGATGAGCAAGCTGTCCGCTATTGCGTGGACTGCGCCATAAACAAAGATGAAGAAAAGTTTGAGGAGCACCAGTCAGAGGTGGTTTTACTCACCTCCAAAGGCAAACCCGTGAGGGCAAAAACCTTCGGGCAAAAAGAGTATCTCAGGGCTATAAGCAAAAACTCCATCACCTTCGGGGTTGGCCCTGCCGGAACAGGTAAAACCTACTTAGCAGTGGCTATGGCGGTTAAGGCTTACAGAGCAGGGGCGGTTTCAAGGATTATACTCACACGCCCTGCGGTGGAAGCAGGGGAAAAATTAGGTTTCTTGCCCGGGGACTTACAGGATAAAGTCGACCCGTATTTGAGACCTTTATACGATGCTTTATTTGAGATGATGGGCGCTGAAACCTATCAAAAGTTATTTGAAAAAGGCATTATCGAAGTGGCTCCTTTGGCATATATGAGAGGGCGCACTTTAGATGAAAGCTTTATCATTTTAGATGAGGCACAAAATACCACACGAGAGCAGATGAAGATGTTTTTAACTCGAATGGGCGTGGGCTCAAAGGTGGTGGTCACAGGGGATATAACCCAAATTGACCTACCTATGGACAAGCGTTCGGGTCTAAAAGACGCAACTCAGGTGCTGAGAGATATAGAGGATATAGCCATCGTGTACCTCACTGACAAAGACGTGGTGCGTCATCAGTTAGTTCAAGAGATTGTCAGAGCTTACGAAAAGGCTAATATACAAACAGAGATAAATGAAAGGCAGTGATAAATTATGTCAAATAAAGTATGGATAAAGAATGATCAAAAAAAAGTAAAGATACCCTCGGGTATAAAAATCTTGGTGAGGAGAAGCTGCAATGCGGTTCTCACCTTAGAAAACATACAAACTCCTTGCGAAATTTCGGTCTCTTTTGTAGATAACGAACAGATTGCAAAGCTCAATGGGCAGTTTAGAAATAAACCCATAGAGACGGACGTGCTCTCCTTTCCCCTGGGCGAGGGCGGAGTTTATGACACAAACCCCGAGACCGGCGCACTCCTGCTGGGAGACATAGTTATCTCGCTGGAAAAAGCAAAGGTTCAAAGTGAGATGTATGGGCATACTCTTCAAAGAGAAGTGTCCTTTTTGACGGTACACTCAATGTATCATCTCCTTGGCTACGACCACGAAAATGGTGGGCTGGAAGCTATGAAAATGCGTGAAAAAGAAGAGAAAGCTCTGACTAAATTAGGTATGCAGAGGACGATTTCTTATGGCGTAGGAGCCAAAGATTAATCGGATAAAAAATCAGTTACATATATTTTACATCAAAATGCTCATATGAAGCAAAGTTGATTGCCAAAGCTTTTAAAGAACACTTTAAAGGCAATTCAGTGTAAAGACGGAACGAATTATGATTATGAGATTTCTGAAAAGTGTGGGCTATGCCATAGACGGCGTGGCTCTGGGAATAAAAGAAGAGCGCAATGTGCGAGTGGACATTGTGGCGATGCTCTGTGTCTGGAGATTGGCGGCTTTTTATACATTTAATAGCCAAGAGAAAGCCTTGATTGTCCTTATAACTTTTGCAATTCCTGCTTTTGAGCTTATGAATACTGCGGTGGAACGTGCGGTTTACAAGCCCGACGATGTGCATTATATCCCAGCCGGCGATGCAAAGGACTCCGCAGCCGGCGGTGTTTTTGTTATGTCAATAGGTGCCGCTATGGCAGGTGTCATACTTTTTTGGAACACAGAGGTGTTCAAAGAGGTTTGGAGATACTACACCACGGATTTAAAACATTCGGGTATGCTTATTTTGTTTGTGGTAATCGCATACTTTTTCGTCACTATGGACAATTATATAAAAAAGGAAAAATAGATGGATATTAATACAAAATCAATTTTTGTGGCGATGGTTGGCAAGCCGAATGTGGGTAAATCTTCTTTGATGAACCTTATTTTAGGCGAAAAGATTGCCATAGTCACCCAAAAGCCCCAGACCACCAGAACCAGCATAACGGGCATACTCACAAAAGGCGTTACCCAGTTTGTGTTTATGGACACCCCAGGTATTCATACCCCCAGGACAAAATTAGGGGAAAGAATGGTAAAAACCAGCCATAAAACCATAGCTGATGTGGATTTGGCGGTTATGATTTTTGAGCCATACGGAGATTTTAATGAGGCGGAATTAAGCCTTATGGAGAGCATTAAGAAAAACAAAATGCCCTCAATCGCCGTTATAAATAAAAAAGATACTATAAAAAAAGCCCAAGATGCCCAGGAACAAATGGAAAAATTGGAAAATCTTCAGGTATTCAGCAAAATAATGGTGGTTTCCGCCAAGGAAAATGACGGCGTCAGTGAGCTGATGGAAGTTATTGAGAGCTATGCCACTGAGGGACCCCACTATTTTGATGATGATGCTGTTACCAATATGCCTGAAAAAGTCATAGTGGCTGAAATTGTGCGAGAAAAACTATTGCTGAATATGTTCGAGGAAATCCCTCACGGAACAAACGTGGAGGTGGAGTCTTTCAAAGAGCGCAAAGGCCGCTCTATGATTGATATAAGCGTGGTTATCTATTGCGAGAGAAAAACTCATAAGGGTATGATAATCGGAAAACAAGGGGCTATGCTGAAAAAAATTGCATCAGAAGCGAGAGCGGACATCGAGGCGTTTTTGGCAACAAAGGTCAATATGCAGTGCTGGGTCAAGGTAAAAGAGGACTGGCGAGATTCAAACTTTGTTTTAAATGATTTTGGATTTAAAAACGAATAAAAACAGCCTGTCCGTTTTATGAGCTGTTAAATTCAAACCGATAATTTGCCTTTTTATTTATAGCGCAGGAGGCGAAAAGAAGGTGACACCTTTACGGCGGTAGCGGTGATAACTTCGAATAAGAGACAGTCACCGGTCAGCTAAAATACGGTGATGGCTTAGAATAAGAGATAGCCACCGGTCAGCTAAAATACGGTGATGGCTTCAAATAAGAGACAGTCACCGGTCACCTAAAGCACGGTGATGGCAATCAAGGGCAGCAAGAGGAACAAGATGAGCAGTCAAACACGGACGGTGAACGGAATAGTTTTAAAACAGTCCGCAACCAAAGAGAGCGATGAAATTATCACGGTTTTAAGCAAGGAGCTGGGGGTAATTAATATTTACGCAAAAGGGGCTAGGAGACTTAAAAATAAGTTTCATAGCTCTGTGGGCGTTTTTACATATAGCGAATTTGTTATTTTTGAGCCCAATTCCTCCAAGCTCTACCAGTTAAACGAGGGGAGCGTCAAGCACATTTTTTATGCTTTGAGCGAAAAGGTGGAGTATTTGGCTCTGGCTATGTATATGTCTGAATTGGTGCGTGAAGTTAGCGTGCCTGACGAAATGACCGAAGAAATTTTAAGATTATTTTTAAACACATTGCATATGTTGACCACCGAAAAATGGACGGTAAACCTGTGCAAAGCCGCATTTGAAATGCGTTTAATGTGCAACATCGGCTATCGGCCCAATCTTTTGGGCTGTAAAAAGTGCGGAAAGTACGAGGACGAAGGTTTTTTGTTTGACACCGAAAACGGTGAGATTGTCTGCCCCGACTGCGCAAGAGAATACGATATGGGGTGTATCATCTGCGAGCCCTCCACCTTGATGGCGCTGCGCTATATAGCTTATGCGGATTTGGAAATGATGTTCACATTCAGTATAAGCGGATACTATCTCCATTGTCTGGGAAGAATTTGTCAGAGATTTGTATCCGAACACACAAAACACGAATATAAAACCCTTGCGTTTTTAAGAAGTGTACAACCGGAGGATTAACAAGAATTTTGAAAGAGAAAAGCCTTAAATCATTGGAGTTCGACCGAATAAGGGAGATGCTCAGCGAGCTTTGTATTTTTGAAGAAAACAAAGAAAAGATGTTGGGCATAACACCTGTGGACGATATAGAAGTTGTCACAGAACAACTTTTGAAAACAAACACATTAGCAAGTTATATCTACCAGTATTCAGACCCTCGTTTAGACACCGCCGCAGGTGCATACGATGCCGTGGTACACAGCCAAAAGGGTGCGGTGCTCACCTGTGCCGAGATACTCACAGTGGCGAGAATGTACCGCAATTTTGAAAGAATAAAAAAATGGTATTTTCAATATCCGAGAACAGATGAGGTCTTGGATTGGCAGGTGTCCTCCATTACTGAAAATCCACAGCTGGAAAAAGCAATCACAGATGCTATCCTGTCTGATATTTTGGTGGCGGACACAGCCAGCGATGCCCTTTACGATGTGCGTCGTAAAATAAAGGCGACAGAAGGTGCCGTGAGGGATAAATTAGATACTATTGTCCGCTCTCAAACCTATCAAAAATACTTGCAGGAGGCGGTGGTTACCATACGCCAAAACAAGTTTGTAATACCCGTAAAAGCAGAATATAAAAATGAAATCAATGGTGTGATACACGACGTATCCTCCTCGGGTTCTACATTTTTTATTGAGCCAAATGCCATTGTGGAGCTCAATGCCAAGGTGATGCAGCTTTATAATCAAGAGCAGGAAGAGATAAATAAAATTTTATCGAATTTTTCCAATATGATATCATCTAACGGGGCTATGTTTTTCGACAGCTACAAAAAGCTTGTGGAATTGGACGAATATATGTCCCGTGCCAAGCTTGCCATAAGGCAGGACGCCATAATGCCAAGGATAAACCAAGAGCTGAAATTTAACCTTAAAAAGGCAAGACACCCTCTTATTGATAAGAAAACCGTTGTGCCTACCGATATTTCGCTGGGCTTTGGCTACGATACAATGATAATAACAGGCCCTAACACGGGAGGCAAAACAGTGGCGCTTAAAACGGCTGGGCTGCTATGCACTATGGTAGGTTGCGGCTTGATGATACCGGCACACGAGGACAGCACCGTCTGCCTTTTCAGTAGCATTTTGGTGGATATCGGCGATGAGCAGAGTATTCAGCAGAGCTTGTCAACTTTCTCGGGGCATATGACAAATATAGCCAAAATTTTAAAACAAGCAGACGATAAAAGTTTGGTTTTGATGGACGAGTTGGGCGCAGGCACAGACCCCGCCGAGGGGGCGGCTTTGGCTCTCAGCATAATCGAGCAGCTCAGAAGACAGGGCAGCAAGGTTATGGCGACCACCCATTACGGCGAACTTAAAATCTTTGCCCTTGAAACAGCCGGCGTGCAAAATGCCAGCTGTGAGTTTGACACTGAAACTTTGAAGCCCACCTACAAAATAATAATGGGAATACCCGGCAAATCCAACGCCTTTTATATCAGTCAAAGGCTGGGGATTGATAAAGAAATAATCGAAAATGCAAAAACTCACCTGTCCAGCGAGGACAAGAACCTGAACAAGGTTTTTTCCCAGTTGGAGGATATGAAAAAACAATTAAAGTCCAGTCAAGAGGAGATTGAAACTCTGAAAGACTATGCCGGAATAAAGATGAAACAGGCGGAGGAAAAGAGCAATCTGCTCATTCAAAAAGCCCAGACCGAGGCGGATTTACTGACGCAAAGGGCAAAGCAAAACGCACAAAAGGTTCAAGATGAAGCTTATAGGCTCTCCGACGAATTAAAGAATTTGCAAAAGCAGGAAAATATCTCGGCACAACAGCGCTTGCAATTGGCACGAGATATCGCCAGAAATCAAACAAATAAGCTTATCGCTATGGTGGACAGCGAGGAAGAGGCAATTCAAGAGCACGAAAAACTTGAAAAGGTGGCAAAGGGCGACAGGGTTATAATCGCCTCTTTAAATAAGGCTGCAATAGTTCAAGGGGGGGCAAATTCCGCCGGTATGGTAGAAGTGGTGGCAGGGGTAATCAAAACAAAAGTCCACATTGATGACCTTTATGCCGACACCTCCAAACCCAAACAGATACAAAAGCAATACCGCACCCCACTGACAAAGGTAAAAAGGGAGAGCTCTGCTGTGCGCTCCTCCAACACCGAGATAAATCTTTTGGGTATGAATGTAGAGGACGCCATATTAGAGATTGACAGATTTTTAGACAATGGCATACTCAGCAAATTAAATACACTCTATATCATTCACGGCAAAGGCACGGGGGCGCTGCGCAGCGGTATTCACACCTATTTGAAAAAGCACCCTCACGTTGCATCTTTCCGCCTTGGCACTTACGGCGAGGGGGAGAGCGGTGTCACTGTGGTGGAGCTTAAATAGTTTGTATATCTATGCAATGTTAAAAATATAACTAACAAGCGCCTTTAAGTATCATTTATGTTCGGTGGGCTTTCATATTTTTATTATATCCCCAAAACTTTTAATTAAAAAAAGAATGTGGAAAAACCGTTGTTGACAATTTCAACATATATATGTATAATTATTGTTATATTCAAATTGCTTAATGTTTAAGATACTCAGAAACTGATTGTTTTTGGGTATCTTTTATAGTGAAAGCTCGTGTTTTAGAAAGAGGTGTTTTTTTGGCAAAAGATTTTACAAAAGGTAGTCCGGCAAAGGTTATATTCTCCTTTGCAATGCCTATGCTCATAGGCAATGTTTTTCAGCAGTTGTACAGCACTGTTGACTCCATCATAGTAGGTAACTTCGTAGGTAAAAATGCCTTGGCTGCAATCAGTGGCAGCACAAGTGTACAGTTTTTAATAATTGCGGTTGCCTTTGGCTTCACAGCAGGTATGTCCGTTGTTTTGTCACAGGTGTACGGCGCAAGGGATTACGACAAATTAAAGAGAACCTTCTCAACAGGGCTTATCTTTGTATTTTTTATGTCAATCGTCCTTGCGGTTTTTGGGTACTTTGTCTCAGAGCCCATACTTAGAGCTTTGGGAACACCTCCGGAAATCCTTCCTGACAGCGTGACCTATCTTAGGGTTATGTTCGTAGGCTTGCCGGCTATGTTCCTTTACAATATGTACGCAGCGGTTCTCCGTGCGGTGGGCGACAGCAAAACGCCGCTTTACTTCTTGATAATAGCATCTATCATAAACATCGTGTTAGATTACAGCTTTGTTGTATTCTTCAGCTGGGGTGTTATGGGTGTTGCCTTGGCAACAATGATTGCTCAAATTATAAGCGGAATACTTTGCTTTTTCTACATCAATAAAAATGTGGAGATATTTCACCTTAGAAAAGATGAGTATATATTTGACAAAGAGATCATCGGCGCAATCGTTAAATACGGCTTGCCGGCAGCTGTTCAGCAGTCAATTATGTCAATAAGTTTCTTAGCCGTTCAGAAATTTGTAAACTATTTCGGCGGAGATATGATGGCAGCTTTCGGCGTTGCAAACAGAATTGAAGGCTTTGTCACTATGCCTATGATGAATATGGCTATGGCACTTTCTATGTTCGCAGGTCAAAATATTG
>JAVVVT010000026.1:0-16501 GCA_036652515.1 Oscillospiraceae bacterium | reverse complement strand
ACGGGAAAAGCTTTAGCTTTTAAAGCAGGGCGCAGAACTGCCGACGGCTTCCACGCCGTCGCCGTGAGGTTATTATAAGGCAAATTCATTGGACGTTAGTACAATGAGGGTGGCGTAGCCACCAGCCACACCTCAGTGGGGCAATTTGCACTTCAAATGTTCTCACGGGAAAAGCTTTAGCTTTTAAAGCAGGGCGCAGAACTGCCGACGGCTTCCACGCCGTCGCCGTGAGGTTATTATACCACAAACGCCTCTCCTTCACAATAAGAATGGAGGGGTAAAATCTATGAAATATCCATGAATTACCCTTTGAATATCCCTCTTGATTTCATAGCTATCGCCGCCCAAATTATGGCGAGTGCGAACAATGCCAAGCCCAATTTCAGCCCCTTTGGAATGTAGAACATATCTATGATATTTTCTCCTTCTGAAAGTGGAACAGATAAAAAATATCCCATAAATTTTTCATTTTTCACTCTGTTGCCATTGACCTTTACATTCCAGCCGTCCTCATACATAATCGTGGTGTTTAAATATTGCCCTGCCTGTGCCCTCGCCGAAAGCTTCATCTTTGCCCCGTTTACCACAAGCGCCTCCCCTTGATTTTTACGGATTTCCCGGGCGGATAGCAATAGGTGGTCATAGTTGATTTTTCCCTCATATATCACATTTATGCCAGTCAAGCTGTGGAACATATTATCTATATGCTCCATTCCATTTTCGCTGTACGGGATATCAAAATCGTCCGACACAAATGCCATAGGCAGATAATATGGGTTTAAATATACCTGTTTTCCCTCGCTATACGGCATGGGAATATACTTATCACAAACTTCGCCCACACTGCCTTTTATAACATATTTCAGCCCAAAAAGGCTGTCGGCGAGGGGTTTTCCATTAGTGTACACAGTGCCGTACAAGCTGTCGGCATACCCAAAGTGTGTCGCCGCAAACTTTTCCGCTATATCAAAGGTGGAACTGAAGTGGGATAGCCCATTATACCCTATTGCCATAGACTCGTTTAGCCTATTACCTCCGACCTCCTCCATTCGATAAAGGCTGTCATCTGCTATTTTTTCCTTAGCTTCGCCTGTCTGCTTGTAGTCCGACGTATATTTATCCATAGCAGCACTGCGGGTAGAATAATCGTCGGTTGCCATCGCTGCCCTCATAATCAAGCCACCCTCTAGGATTATATTCACCACCATCACCATACAAAAAATCAATTTTCCGTATTTTATCCCTTTGTTTGAAAGAATAAATGCAATCAGGGTGGAGAGAGCAAAAATAGCCGTTTTGGTGAGCATACCGTCTTGCCAAGGCAGCATTGGAAATTTAAAATAAAAGATAAATGCTCCACCGTATGCTATTAAATAAGCCACCACGGCGGATATTGAGGATTTCTCGATATTTTCAAACGCCTCACGGCATATTAAAATCAGACAAAACATATACAAAAAACTAAATCTCTGAGGGAAGCCGATCGGCACTGTAAAAGCGTGCCATGCTATATATAGAGGTCTTAAAAAGCAACTAAGGGCTACGAACCCACCCAAGCAGAGCAGCCCGATTTTTTTCCTTTTGTCTACGGTCTTATTAATCACAAAGGAAATCGGCAGAATAACACTCGCCGAGGTAAAAATCAAACTTGGCAAAGCCTCGTGTATGTACATTCCCGTGAAGAGCTCTGTTACTATTAAGTGGGGTCTCGAAATCCAAAATTCAAGTGTTTTGGTGAATGTCCCGCCATCTATCAGTTTACCCACCGTCAGTTGATAAGCTGCCGGCAAAAGTACCGGTGCGCTTAAAAGCACGCTGAACACAACTGCTTTTGCCATTTGAATAACCTTTAATGCAATGGCTTTTGGCTCTAATTTTAAAACACAAAATGTGTAATAGAAAAAATACAGCAAGATAAATATAGAGGACATATAGCTTATATAGTAGTTTGAAATGAGAGAGTAGACAAATGCAGAAATAAACAGGTATGGCTTTTTGCCCTCTGATATTTTTTCTGTTCCCAGTGCCAGCAAAGGAAGGAGAGCAAAGGCATCAAACCAAATTATATTGAAAAAATTTCTCATAAAAAATGGTGAAAGCGCATACATCAATGCAAAAGATATGTTATATTTTTCATAGTGAGCGCAGAGATATGTATAGCAACTCACAGCTAAAAACATAAACTTTGTTAGGATTATACACAGCACAGCCGCCTGAATATTTTCATTTTTAAACAGGTAAACCAAAAAGTTAAATGGAGAAAACAGGTAATATGCCTCCAGTGGTAACGTCGCTCCACCCAGACCTTTTGAGAGAGAATATATCTTTTCAAAAAACGAACTGTTTTTAAAAAAGAGCAGAAATTCCGTGTATTGTGTTGACAAGTCTGAAATCAATATTGATTGTTCTCCAAAAGGGAAGGTACCACAAATATACAGTCCAAAAAGAAAGCCTGTGACCGTCAATATGCTCAGTATTAGAACATTTATTATATGTCTATTGTAGTTTTTTATCTTTATGCGCCCTTGCTTTTCACCCATTTTATCTCTTTTCACCCATTATTTTACTCTTTGACTTTTTATCCTCTTGCCCGTTTTACTCTTGAATATTTTTCTTGAACTTATCCTCTTCGCCTTTTATATTCTTGCCCGTTTTACTCGTTAATACTTCTCTTGAACTTATCCTTTTCGCCCTTTGTTTCCACTTCTTTTATCTCTTCTACTCCTCCACCTTAAACGGCGGATAGCCTGCCTTGATTAGCTCTTCATCGAATATTTTTCGTATGCCTATCAGCGCCTGCTCCAATTTGCCCTCAAAGACGGTAAACTGGCAGAACATCAAGTTTAGGGGCATATCCATATCCTCTAAATGCGCCCCGTCCTTGTCGCACAAGACGCCTTTTTCGTTCACCTTGGTCACGCCCCTAAAGCGCTCTTTCATCACCCTGCTATCATCTAAAAAGGCAAAACAGCGGTGACCCATACCCCAGGCTATTCCGCACTCCACGGCAGTGCCGCTGTCGGGCTCGTTGCCACGGTAATCATTGAGATTTGCGATGATAATATCGGTGCGTTTTATATGATTTAAATCGTGGACAAAAAAGCCCATCTCCCTCTCAGGCAAGCTGTCGTCCTTTTTTTCATACTCTTTGAACTGGTCCAAGGGCGCCACATCTGGGGGATAATAGCCGATTATTCCATATTTATCGCAAAGGCGATGATATTCTTTTTGAACTTCATCGGTGTTGGGATAGAAAATTTCCGTGCCTGCTAAGTACGCCTTTGGTTTTCTTACAACTCCGTTTTTATCTATAAACATAATTTTTCTCCTATAACCTAAAATCCGATTTTGCCTTTTCCAAGGCGGCTTTAAAGTCCCCTTCCACCACTGTGGCAGGGGCATTTATCATTAAATTGCAGCAGCCCGCCTCAAAGAAAGCCCCACATTCGTCTCTCCACATAGTCTGGTCAAAATACACATTTCCGATGTATTTTTCAAAACAGGGACGGGTGTCCTCCATAAATCCATAGAGCTTTTTTTCTTGAGAAAAAGCGTAGCCTAACTCAAAACAGGTGCCCCCGTCAAGCTCCCAGCCACGAAAATTGTTAAGGTTTGCTATGACTAAATCACATCGGTCTATGTAGCCGATATTGTTGTGAAAAATCTGAATTGCGGCGGCTTTTTTGCCCTTTGAAAAATCGATTGGAGGGGCGTTTCCGTCTCCTATCATAGGTGAAACCCCCACAAAGCCTAACTCTTCACAAATTTCTACCGCCCTTTGGGCACGCTGTTTTCCGTCGGGTAAAAAGCACTCAAATCCGGCTATGTACACCACAGGTTTTTTCTTCATAATATCTTCCTTTTCGATTATTTATACTGATTGTATTATTTAAACGTGGATATCACTTATTTTTTCTGAATTTATTGTGGACGGACTCACTGTGGTCGTACCCTAAAGGCTGCAAGCAGAGTGCCTCCACCGCCCTGTCACGGGTCCACATCTCGGTGGTGGTCTGGACGGTGAAACCACAGCCGTTGTCCGTGGTCCACTCGCTGGTGGGCTTGCGTGGGAACGCCACAAGGGAGAGCATCATTCCGATAACTCCGCCGTGGCAGACCGCCGCCGCCTCAAATATTCCGTTTTTCATCATATACATAAAAATTTCGTCCAAGACGCCCACGCATCTCTGGGCAAAATCCACGCTCGCCTCCCCGCCCTTTGGCTGATATCCGCTCTTAGGGTCAAGCCAAGTGGCGAAAGCCGGGTCTTTTTCCATAAGCTGGGAGAAAGTTTTCCCCTCAAACTCCCCAAAATGGCACTCACGAAGGTCGCTGACAATGGTGTATTCCTCATCTGGAAAGAGGATTTCCGCCGTCTGAATCGCCCTCTTCATAGGGCTGACAAAAAGCTTTTCGGGCTTTGGGTACTCAAATTTTTCATAGAGCGCCTCTAATCTTTCTATCCCCTGCTCACAAAGTGGGGTGTCCGTGCCGCTGCCCAAATATTGACCGTCCAAGTTCCCTTGGGTCAAACCGTGGCGAATAAGGTGTAATTTGTAACTTCTCATTATAATTCCTCCAATATTTTTTGTTATTTTTAGTCGAAAATTGCTATTTACAAGATGTTTATTTTAAGTTATACTATACAGACAGTATTAAAATAAGAGGGAAAATGTGGAAATGAACGATTTCAGCCGTATCATCACCTTGCTACGCAAAGAAAAAGGAATAACTCAAAAGCTTGCCGCCGGAGATTTGGGTATTAGTCAAGCACTTTTGAGCCATTATGAAAAAGGCCTGCGTGAATGTGGGCTTGATTTTTTGGTGCGGTTGTGCGATTATTACAATGTTTCCAGCGATTATATTTTAGGGCGCACCCCTGATAGAAACGGCGCAACTCTCTCGGTAAACGACTTAGAGGGTGCCGAGACAAACAAGGACAGCCACTTCACGGGGAGCGTTATGCCTGCTATGAACAAGCGCCTTATCTCCTCAAGTTTAAATGTGATATACGATATGCTCACCAAGGCAGGGAGCAAGGATTTGACAAATAAGGTCAGCGAGTATTTTATGATCTGCACTTATAGGATTTTTCGTGCCCTGTACCAGAGCAATAAGCAGAACAGCCCCAGTATGTTCAATATCCCCTATGGGATTTACGAGGGGTATTCCACCGCCGCTTTAGTTAAGAGCAGCGCCCAGCTCAATGCCATTTTAGCCGATAAATCCACCGCCAAGCAGACCGCCGCCGCCTTTGAATTAACCACGGAAAGTCTTATGGAAGAATATCCAAAGCACGCCACGGGTCTTTTGAACGTGGTAAAGGCAGCCGAAGAGGCGATAAAATAAATATTTTAAAGCCACAGGAATTTCTTGTGGCTTTTTTGCAACAGTTTTATTATATCAAATAACCGCAGTTGTGGCAACAACAATCTAACCTGTGCTTTTTTAAATAAAGTGGGGATAAATAGCCGTTTTGGTAGGGGCGATATTATAAAGGCAGACAGCCAATAATTATAATCTATCCTACGATTTTTTAGATAAAGTTTTAAAATAAATCTTAGATAAAATAACCGTTTTAAGTGAGGGCAATATGATAAAAGGAAGACAGATGGAAATTTTGCTCTATCTGCTAAAGCACAAGAGCACCACCTATAAACAGCTCTCGGAGCGTTTTGAAGTCAGCGTGAAAACTATTGAGCGTGACGTGGACCGCCTATCTGCAATGGGGGTGCCTGTCCACTGCTACCGTGGGGTGGGGGGCGGCGTGCGGATAGATGAAAAATATAAATTCGGCACGGGATTTTTCACCGACAGCGATATTCATAGGATAATTTTTGCCCTTAAAATTATGGAGAGTTTAGGCGATGAAAAGGGGGAAACCTCAATTATCGACAAGCTTTTTCTTGTGGCGCCTGAGCTTTGCGCCATCTTTCAAAGCGATGCAGAAAATTATCTCAGCGTGGATTTGCTCTGTGAAAAAATCCAAACGGACGATGCCCTCTGCCGGCAGATTGACTTTTGCCTTGACGAAGAGGTTTTGGCAGTTTTAGACGGCGGCGAGCTCACCGCTCCCATAAGCTATGTTTTAAAGGCGGACGGGCTCTACCTGTTCTGTTTTTCCAAGGGATATAAACTGCTAAAATGCCAAGATATCACCTCATTTCTCCCCACCGAGCAATCTTTTCAGCGTGATTTTATCACCTATGAAGAGTACAAAAAGCAGTTGAAAGAAAATCCACCCCAAGCCTAAAATTCATAAAAATAATCTATCTTATTTTACAAAAGCAATTGCGATAACTCCCACCCCAAGCACAAGCACAAGCACATAAAAAAAGTAACATATTTCACCAATTGCACCAAAAAACAATTGCGATAAAATTTCTCCTCACACCCCCCCAACGCCTAAAATCGTAAAAACAATCTATTATATTTCACAAAATCAAAAAAATAGCGGATAAAGCAGACATTATATGTCGCCTTTATCTGCTATTATTATATTCAGAGGTAATTTATGAAAAAAAATATTTACGAGAGCCATTCTCTCACAAAACTAATCTTCATCTTTGGAGTGCCCTCCACTTTATCCCTTATGATTGAGATGCTCACGGGGATTGTGGACACCGCTTTTGCCGGAAATCTGCCCCATATGGGAGGCACGGCGCTGTCGGCTATGGCGCTGATATCTCCGCTTTTGGGGATTTTCACCGCTTTGCAAACCCTTTTTGCTATGTCCACCGGGATAATTATAGCCCGATATATGAACCAGCCCTCACGTCTTGAGAGCAGTTACACCACGGGAGTTGTGATGAGCTCCTTGGTGGGGCTATCCACCTGCGCCGTGTGCTACTTTTCTTTGGACGGAATTTTGTCCCTCTTAGGGGCGAGCGGGGAAGTTTTTGTCCTTGCAAAACAGTATCTGAAAATCCAACTTTTCAGCAATATTTTCAGCGGTTTGGGCTACACTTTCACCTGCTGTATCCGTGCCTTTGGTTTCCCGAAAATCGAAGTCGCCATAATAAGCTTCTCTGTGGTGGCAAATATACTGTGCAATTTTGTTTTTTCCTTTGTGTTTTCTATGGGAATGAAAGGGCTTGCCTTAGGTACCTTGGTGAGCGAGGTGCTGTGCGCCCTCTTATCCGCCATATTTTTAATGAAAAAAGGGCTTTGGGTGAGCAAAATCCCTCTGCCACTTAATGATTTTTTGAAAAACGTGGGCGAGCTGTTTAAAATCGGAGTTTCCCAAACAGCTATACAGGTTTTGGGAGGTTTCACCGGATTTGCAATCAACTCACGGCTTTTGTCTTTAGGCAGTATGGGACACGTTGCGGCGTGGAGTGTGGTTCAGCGGATTTACACCTTTGTGCTTATGCCCATAGTTGGATTGACCCAAGGGGTGCAGAGTGTAATCTCCTATTTTAGTGGCAAGGGCGAGATGGAAAAAATACCGAAAATCTCAAAACTCACAATAACATTATGCACAGGATACGGCTTTGTCGCTTTGGGCTTTGTGCTGAAATTTGCTAAAAACATCGTCCTGCTTTTTGGTGGCAACCCCGAGATAACAGGTGTGACAAATGTGATTTTGCCAATAGTTTTTCTGGGATTTCCCCTGATTGGCATACTCTACACCCATATGACGCTACTGCAAGTGACAGGACACGAGGTGGCATCGGTGCTGCTGATTTTATCAAGACAGGTGTTTTTTCTCTTGCCATTAATCTATCTTTTGCCCCCTCTTTTTGATTTGATGAATTTTCCACTTAACGGAGTTATGACCTTGTTTTTCTGTATGCCTGTGGCGGATTTTCTCTCGGTGATATTCTCCGTGGGGGTGTCAAAATTTATTGACAAAGGGTGAAGAGATTTTCTCACCACAAAAAAGACGGCAGCGTTAGCTGTCGTCTTTAATTATTTTATATATTTTTATAATCTTTGCAAAAACGTCCTGCAATCTCTAAAAACCGCCTTGCCAATCTTTGCAAAACCGCCTAAGGTTTCTATCCCTTAACGCTTTGTACAATTCTCTCTACCCTATCCAATTACTGAACTCTCTCCACGCTTGCCACTGTGGAGACGTCCTCAGAAATTGCCAAAGTATCCACTTTATCATTGCCTAAAACCGCTACATAGCTCTTGCCCGGGTTGACTTTCAGCAGGTCTTTTTTGGAATTTTTCAGGATAAGGGGCTGGTTAGGCTCGCCTTTTTCCCAAGTTATCGCCTCATATTTTCCCCCGTTAAAGTAGTATCCCTTGCCTTTTTCCAGCGCCACGTCCGCCAAAACTCCGTTGGGCTGAACGCCGATGTCGGTGAGCAAAATCACCACATTATCAAAGCTCAACTGCAAATTTGTGTCCTGGTCAATTTGAGGAGCGCCGAAAGCGTACTTCATATATTTGTTTGTAGCCGTGTCATAAGTTATGCTCACGTCGGCGTAATCGGAGAAATTAAAGCTGATTGTGTTAGCCGCTTTGCCCTCTATAACTCTCGGTTTTTCGCTGGCAGGTACAAACTCAAATGCCGGATAAAAGTTTGACTGGGTTTTTATTCCCGTCTGATTTACCCCTGCTTTTATCAAATCGCTGTTTGTAAACCAGCAGTGCTCTGCACCCTTTGTCTTGTTTCTCTCGCTGTCAAACTCGAACGCCACGCTGCCTAAATATATGCCGTCAATATCTTGATAGCTATAAAAATTAAGCATATCTTTTGCGGAGGTGGAGGTGCCTATATGGACATAAACGGCGTTGAGAGGCAGCATAAACTCGATGAACTGGTCACGAGCACTTCTCACCGGTCCAACCTTGCCCACATTGTTTATGTCGGAATAAAGCGCCATAAGACGGGTCACTCCGCCCTCTGTCACCATCTCGTAAATGATGTCCGCATTTGTAAGTCCGCTCTGGGGAAGGGCGGCTTTTGCGTTGTTTATCATCACCGCCACAGGGCGTGAATTGTCGCTCATACCTGAAGCAAAGGGCAAGCCCGTCAAATAATTGTACTCGTGGGGCTCCACTTTAATATCCGGCTCGCCGGGTTTCTCCTGGGTTTTTTTACAGCCTGTGAATAGGGTGACGCCTAAGGTCAGTATGAGTAATAAACTTGTTATCTTTTTAATAATTAACACCTCGATTGATGAGCTATGGTATCAAACGGTCTCGCCGTCATTTTTACAAAAGCTACTATTCTATGAATAATTAACATTATATATGAAAACTATGAAAATGTAAACCTTTGTAACCGCTTTGTAAGCTTTATTCTGTGAACAAATTCTTAATTTATTTATTTCTATAAGAATTTGATTTTTCCCTCTTTGGGGCAAATTTTACAAAAGCAAACCGACACATTTCATCATCTATACCGCCGTGCATAAAATGCGCCGCATCTAAAATCACAGACAAGTGTTTGTGTCGGTTTAATATGCTATTATTCGTCTTTAGCTTCTGTTCCCTCGTCTACTGGGAGCTCTGCAACAGGTTTGTAGTCCCCTGCAACGTCAACTAAGACGCCGTCGATGGCGTAAGTGCCGAAATAGTCCACGTCAACCATAGCGATATAGCTCTTGCCTGTGTTGACCTTGATAGGTGTCTCGGTGCCGTCCATACTTGTTATGCGAAGAGGCTCGTGAGGCAGTCCTTTAAACCAGCGAACTTTCTCCACCTTGCCGCCGTTGAAGTAGTAGCCAACTCCGCCCCATCTAAGGTCAACGTTGGACAATACTCCGTCGGGATAGCGTTCAATTTGTGTCCACAGTACGAAGACATTGTCAAATTCTACCTTTATTCCCCCATTGCCTGCATCGATGAGAGGCTTTGAAAATCTTGAATTTAGGTTGATATGGTCTTTGGTGTACTTGCCATTTTCCGCATTGTAGGATATTTTTGAGGCATAGCTGTTAGAAAAACGCCACTCGATTGTGGAGGCGTCCACGCCGTCTAAAACTCTCTTGGGCTCGTCGTACTTCACCCAGTCGAACATATTTGCCGGCTCTTCTTGGCTGTTTATCTCATTTTTTTCGTTTTCAACTGCCTTGGTGATAAGCTGTCCCGATACAAACTCGGTGTGCTCATACGCCTTTAAGCCGTTGTTATACTCGGTTTTGTCTCTGAAGCTGACGCCCTTGTTAGGTGTCAAATCACGGTCCTCGTACTCATAAGTTTTCAGCATATCTTTTGCATAAGTAGAGCCGCCGTCGTGTACATACAGGCAGGACAATGGGAACATCATCTGCACGAACTGGTCACGAGCACTTCTGATAGGTCCCACCACGGGCATCTTGGTGTAGTCACGGAATATGGCTAAATATCTTGTTATTCCGCCCTCGGTCTCCATCTCAAAAAGAGTGTCCGCCTGAGATAGTCCGCTTTGAGGCCAGGCGCTCTGGTAGGAGTCTCCGCTCATAATATTGTTGACCATAACCCCCACAGGGCGCTGTCCATAGGGATAGTCAAAGCTCTGCTCCTCACCTGTGAGTGGGTTTTGGTGCCATACTTTAGGGGTTGGAGTGGGTTCAGGCGTGCCGCCTATGCCGTCGCCGTTCTTGCCACAGGCTGTCATCAGTGACAGGGAAAGTGTGGCAACCAATGCCAATGCTAAAAATTTCTTCATACTTTTTCTCCAAATAATTATTTTATTTGCCATTGATTTTATCTTATCCACGGTTTTACCGCAGGTAATATATTTGTGTAACTTGGGTGTAACTTGAGGTAGGTTTTTGCTGATTTTATCTTATCCACGGTTTTACCCTATGTAATATATTTGTGTAACTTAGGGGTAACTTAGGGTAGGTTCTTGGGGTAGGTTTTTGCCTTATGCCTTACCTTATTGTGGTTTAATCCTCTTCACGTTTTAATCACAAGGATAATATACATCTTTTTACCCCATTTGTAAACAGTTGCCTATAAGCAAAATATTACCAACTTCTTCCGCCGCCGCCTCCGAAGCCACCGCCGGAAAATCCGCCGCCCATTCCGCTGCCCCCAAAACCGCCTGAGTTGAAATTGCCTCCAGTGCCAGAAGTCATAGCAGGTGGCAAGGCATTTTGGGAGATATTGTTCAGAGAGTGATACATCCAGCCCATACGATAATAGCCGTAGCCATAGCCGTTGTAGGAGGAGAAATATTCGCTCTTAGGGGTCAAATCGATAGTTTCAAAGCTCTTTATCCACTCATCGCTCAGCCCAAAAACGTAGGCATAGGGCAGAACGTCAAAGAAGTAGGAGGGGTTTTCATTTACCAAGGCTTTTATCCTGTCCACTTCCGCCAGTCTTATAAATTCTTTCAAGCCCAAAAGGTCCCCGGCTGTCTTGGAATAATAGTCAGTATACCTCTCGCAAAAAGCCGATATGTAGCCCCCTAATATCACTGCAAACGCCACAACAGTGGGGATAATTGCCCCGATAAAGCTGTATTGTTCCGCTGTGAGATAGGTCAAAATTCCACCTACAAGGGCAATAATTATCGCCGTGACAAAGCTTACCAGCCTCTTGCCTTTTGAGATAAACACCCATTTTGCGCTGGCAAAAGTACCCATTAAAAGGTTGACTATCCCTAAAATAACCACTACTCCACAGGCTGTCACGGTGATTTTTTCCGCCATACCGCCTGAAAAGGCTATCCCTGCACCGCCGGCTATAATGGCAAAAATGCCTAAGAGCAAGCCGATTGCGGTGGACGCTCCGCTGGATATCTTTTTATCCCCTGAAAATTCCACAGGCACCAGCTGTTTTACCTGTGAGACACCCTCGTACAGGTTCAAAGCCTTGGTGCTCACTGAATTTCTGCCGCCCTCAAACAGCGCCTCATACAAGGGCTGTACATGGACGGGCAACTCGTCGGGATTTTTCTTCTCATTTTTGGTGATGAGCATCTCCTCATCTTCCCGCTCTTCTATAAACAGATAGCCCTTTGAGGCAAGCCAAATAATCAGAGAAAGAACCTCTTTATCGCTTGTTATTCCGTCGATTATATAACCCACCTGTGCGCTAGAGATGTCATTTGGCGGATAGAAATTAACCACCGGCACCACCTTGCGCAGGGCTGCGTTTTTCCGTGCATATATCAGGGTGAGCGCCGCTAAAACCAGCCCCACCACACATAAAATATAGGAGGGTGCTACGGGTGGAATTCGCTCTGCGGTAAAATATCCCTCTGGGAGCATTGTGTACAGGGTAAACGCCTCATAGGGCATAAGGGGGGCTGTGGTATTGGCGGAAAGGGTTCGGCTGTCCTCATCGTAAGAGTATTCTATCCCACTGCCATCAAGGGAGCCATATCCGCCGCTAAAAAGCTGTATATTCTCTTTATTTATGTCTTTTGGGTAGGTGAGGGTGAGCTGTGCGCTATTTATAGGACAGTCCCAATCGGAGCCCACAGGGGAGAAAAACAGGTCATCGTACTCGCTTATCCTGTCATCGCCAATGTCTAATTTATAGCTTATAACATAGTCTTGAAGCCCCTCTAAGTATTGCCCTTGGGTACCTATTTTTATATTCAAAAAGCCGTCTTCTTTGAAAACTTCAAAATTATCGTTGACAGTTACATCGGTGATTTCTGTGATGTAGTGCATAGTTTTATCCATGCCGTTCACAGGCTTGTTCACCCTGTTATCTATGGGAATTATCCGATAAAAACCCTGACGAGCCACATTATAGTTTATCTGTATGCGCTCGGTGACATTTATGGTATTGTCGGAGTTTAATATGGCATTAACACGGTAATTCTCTATTTCATAAGGGTAATTTTCGTTGTAGGCATAGGTATTTACACCGCCCCACACCAAGAGCAAAAATGCCATAGAAAGGCTGGCGACGCTCTTTAAAAATTTTTTCATATCTCTCCCTTTAATAGCAAAAGTGTAAATTAAAACTTGACCTGTACGTTTTCTCTCTCGCTTGAAGAAGCCTCAAACATACTCTCTTGCACAAATCCAAACGCTTTTGCCACAAAACAAGAGGGGATTGTAAGTGTCTTGGAGTTGTAGCCCTTGACCACGGCATTGTAGTATTTTCTGGAGTTGGCAATGTCATTTTCTATGGCGTTAAGGTCATTTTGCAAGCTGATAAAGTTTTGGTTTGCCTTTAAATCGGGGTAGCTCTCTGACAGGGCAAACAATCTGCCCAAAGCCTTGGAGATTTGGTTTGAGCCCTCAATCGCCTCCTGGTGATTTGTGGCGGCGGCATAGCCGTTTCTCGCTGATATAACAGCGTCCAAAGTCTCTTTTTCGTGGGAAGCATATCCCTTGACAGTCTCCACCAAGTTGGGTATCAAGTCAAAACGTTTTTTCAAATAGACGTCCATTGTGGCAAATGCCTCCTGAACGCTCACCCTAAGTTTGGTCAAGGAGTTATATGTCATAACCGCCCAAAGGGCTATCAGAACAATTAAAGCAATAGCAATATAAATCATAATTTCCTTCTTTCTTAAAATCGGCACACCTTATGCCTTTTGTGTTATATTATATATACTTTCACCTAACTTTTCAAGTGGAAGAGTGCAAATGACAAAACTGTAACTGTATTAAAACAATATTAAGAAAGTTTATGTTTTAATTTATCTTAAAATATGATAGAATATAGTAATTATTCGAAAATCAACAACTAATATATACATTATTTATTTAAAGGAGTTTTTATGCCACAATTTATCAAGGATTATTTCTGGGTGTTTTTTATATCTATGCTGCCCTTAGTTGAGCTGCGTGGTGCTGTGCCTGTGGGCGTCGCCTCGGGCTTGCCTTTTTGGACCACTTATTTTATAGCTGTTTTAGGCAATATGTTGCCTGTGCCATTTATTTTGTTTTTGGTGAAACCCGTGCTTTTGCTTATGCAGAAGGTGAAAATCTTCAATAAATTAGCCACTTTCTTCCTTGAAAAAGGTCATAAGGCAGGGGCGAAGTTCGGCGAGGCAAAGTATTGGGCGCTGTTTTTATTTGTGGCTATCCCAATGCCCGGAACAGGTGCTTGGACAGGCGCTTTGGCGGCGGCTCTGTTGGACTTGGACAAGGGCAAATCCCTCCTTGCAATCTTGGGCGGCGTTTTAGGGGCAGGGCTGATAATGGGAATAGCCTCTTTCGGCGTGCTAGGTGCTATCGGGATTGTGATTTAGTTTGATATAGGGTATTTCTGTAAGGTATCTCTGTGAAATATCCCTAACATATACTATAAAGTATCCGTAAAATATTATGAAATTTTTGCCTCTCGTATATCGAGGGGCATTTTTACTTATAATCATAAAAGCGTTATATTTTAAAAGCCCTATGCAAAAGCCTGTCCATCAAAAAATCAAATGTGAAAAACGTATTTTTCAAAAGCGTTATATTCGCAAAATTCTATCCACCAAAAGCCCTACGTCCCCCCATTCCAAAGCTGATTTTGGTGTTCAATACATTTTCTTAGGCGTAGATATATTATGTGTTCGCCTTTAAAATTCTATCCCTGACTTTTTGTGGCTGTAATACGGGAGGTTTTATGATAAAAGCAGAAAATTTATCCAAAGGTTACAACAATTTACCCGTCTTGCGTGAGCTTAATTTTCACGCACAGAGGGGTGAATTTGTGATTATAACAGGCAAGTCGGGCTGTGGAAAATCCACACTTCTCAACGTGATGAGCTGCCTTGACAGCTTTGAGGGGGGAAAATTGTCCCTACTGGGGGAGGACGTGGGTGAGATGCGCCCACGCAGGCTCTACGCTGTGCGCCGACAAGAGATAGGCTTTATCTTTCAAGGGTACAATCTCATAAGCGGAATGAACGCTTTAGAAAACGTCTGCCTCCCCTTAAAATACAGCCACACCGGATATTTTTTGCGGAAAAAGGCGGCGCAAGATGCACTTATACAGGTGGATTTAAAGGACAAAATGTACAATCTACCCCACCAGCTTTCAGGGGGACAACAGCAGAGGGTGGCTGTGGCGAGAGCTCTTGTGACAAACCCGAAAATCCTGTTTTGCGATGAACCCACAGGAAATTTAGACGCCGCCACCGCACAGATGGTCTTAAAAAGCATAATCGACTTGCAGAAAAACGGCACTACTGTGGTGATGATAACCCACGATAATTCCCTAATACACTTGGCGGACACCGCCTATAATTTGCAGGAGGGAAAACTCCATAAGCTGTAAAGTTTTATTGTTTGTTGTTTTAGTTAGTTCGTTCTTATGTTCGTTCTTATGGTTTGTTCATTCTTATGGCTCGCCCTTATGGTTTGTTCTTATTGCTCGCCTTTTTCGTGCGTTCTTATGTTCGTTCTTATGGTTCGTTCTTATGGTTCGCCTTTTTCGTCCGTTCTTATAGTTCGCCTTTTTCGCCCATTTTTATCATCTGTTCTTATTGTTCATTTTATCGTTTGTAAGCACACCCCTCGTCCCCTCGCAAATTAATTACCCCCCTCAATAATTGTAAAAGCTTTGTAAATGTCCATTATCTATTTGACTATTTGCTCATAACAAGCTAAAATTAAGAGGTAAACAAAATGTTAAAACGGTGACTTTCGCCGTTTCACCGCCGAATAACTGAGGTGAAGTATGAATTTCTTAAAAGGATACTCCAAGCAAGAAAAAAGCTGGATGATGTACGACTGGGCAAACAGCGCACAGAGCGTGATAATCGTCACCCTACTGCCTGTTTTTTATGACACTATCAGCTCCAACAGTGCCGATGCTATCGGTCGCTGGGGATTTGGCACCAGTGCGGCAATGCTTATCTGCGCCTTTTTAGCTCCGCTTTTAGGGGCTTTAGGGGATTTTAACGGCATGAGAAAAAAGCTGTTTTTAGCCTTTATGGCTTTGGGTATCGCCTCCTGTGTAGCTCTCACCGTCACCCCTTTTATGGACATCTCCACCGCTGCGGCAAGCGAAAAAACGGGGATTGTAATCCTCGCCCTTTATATAATTTGCAGTATCGGTCACTCAGGCGCCAACGTCTATTACGACAGCTTTCTCACCGACGTCACCACCGATGAAAGAATGGACAAAGTCTCCACAATGGGCTACGGGCTGGGCTATATGGGGGGAAGCACCATACCTTTACTCATATTTTTGCTTATGAACTTGGCTGGCATATCCATGTCAAAATGCCTTGCCACCGCCTTTGGCTTGACAGCTGTTTGGTGGGGAGTATTCTCTATTCCACTGTTTAAAAACGTCCACCAAGTGCGGGGGATAACCCCCTATAAAGGCGCTTTAAAGGACGCTTTTAAAGGGCTGGGAAAGACCGCAAAGGAGATTTTCAGCCACAAAGAAATATTCGTTTTTCTCCTCGCCTACTTTTTTTATATTGACGGTGTGAACACCATAATACATATGTCCACAATCTACGGCTCCTCACTGGGAATAAACGCCACACAGATGATGCTGGCACTTCTTCTCACCCAAATATTGGGGCTTCCTTTTGCAATTCTCTACACGAAATTAAGCGAAAAATTCGGCACAAAAGCTATGATAGGCTTCGGAATATGTATGTATATGTTCATCTGCGTGTTCGGCTTTTTTATCCGCTACTCTT
>JAVVVT010000025.1:0-16563 GCA_036652515.1 Oscillospiraceae bacterium | reverse complement strand
GGAGGGGTTTTCCGTACAAAAATATGCTAAAAATTTGGCTATTATATAGAAAAGAATTAAAATACTGTCACATAGAGGCAATAATCTTTCATTTTAGGCGCAAATGTAGTATCATATAAAGTATTAAACTAATCGGAGGACTTTACAATGGACAACAAACCTCATCACTCAGAGGGTAAGAAAAAACCAAATCGCTTTGTAAAAAGCGTTAAATACGTCATCTCTCAGGCAAAAAGTGGCAGTAAACCACATATCGCCATAGTTGTGGGTATTGTTTTAGTGGCGGTGCTCATAGTAGTTTTGGGTATATCCGCCGTGGTGAAAACTTCGGGAACACAGGGGGGTAACTCCGTTAGTGTAGACTTGGAGGCGGACAAAAATTACAATAAAGATGAAGAGGCATTGGACGTTGACCAGTTGGGGAATACCATTTTGGAACAGACGCAAGATGCCGGACAAAAATATATAGACGAAACCCTATTCATAGGGGACTCCAACACAGTGCGCACTATGCTGTACGGCCACACCACCTGGGACAATGTGGTGGCGGCTACTTCTATGGGGGTGCAACATATTCAAAATCTGAAGATGGTCTATTTTAAAGGCTATAAAGACCCTGTCACTGTGCCGCAAGCCGTGAAAATTATTCAGCCACAGAGAATTATCATCACCTATGGCACAAATAATACAATCGGCTGGGACACTGAGACATTCTTGAGCCAGTATCAAGAGGGGCTGAAAGCCATAAAAAAATCCTATCCCTATGCGGAGATAATCATTAATTCAATCCCACCAATTGACAAAGAGCGTGAAAATCTTGCGGTCACTATGCAGACCATAGACAAGTTCAACAAGGCTCTTGCTGATATGGCAAAGGCTGAGGGATATAAATTTTTGAACAGCTCACAGGTGCTAAAGGACGAAAAAACAGGATTTGCCAAGAAAGATTACACCTTAGGCGACGGCGTGCATCTGAACAAGGCAGGTATGCAGGCTATGTTTGATTACATCAGAACCCACGCCTATATCACCAAGGACTCAAGACCAAAACCCCTCACCAAGGTGCCAAAGAGAGATGAGACCCCAACGGGCATAATCTCCCAGGACCCATTGGCGGTGAGAGGCGCAAGAGTTCGTTTGCTCTTTACTTCAAGCGACACGGAGCTGGGTAAAATCGAGGGGGAAATAGAGCAAAAAATAAAGAGGACCCTCACTTCGGACACAGTGACGGCGGTGCCTAATTTAGAGAACGGCGGAATATTTACAGGTTGGACCAGCAATCAAAGCGGTTTGTCCAGCGCCAGTGACCAGTCGGTGAAGTTCACTGTGCCAAAGCTTGGGGACGATGTGAACGAGGTCTCAATAGTCGCTAACTTTAAAAAGGCAGCTATCACCATAAAACACAATTCGGACGTAAAAACAGCCATTACCCTTGAAAAATCTGCGGGTATCAGCCTTGTGGCAGAGGTCTCGCCGGAGTTTACAGGAGATAAAAAACTCACTTGGCAGAGCGACGACAGCTCTATTGTGACGGTTGATGCAAACGGAAACGTGAAGGCTGTCAGCGGAGGTGTGACAAAGGTTTACGCCTCGATTTTAGGCGGAAAGATATATTCTTCCTGCACAGTCACGGTAAATCAAGCGTTAGAAAGTATTTCAATCAAAGGCGACGGCAATGTTAAAACAGGTGGCACTGTACAGCTCACCTTGGCTTTAAACCCCACGGGGGCGAATGTGGATAAAAACACAGCGGTGTGGTCAAGCGGTGATGACACTGTGGCAAGCGTCTCAAGCTCGGGGCTGGTCACAGCCCACAACAAGGACGGCACAGCGGTGATAACCTGCACCTTAGGAGGAAAAACCGCACAGCACACAATAAAGGTTTCAGCGCCTAAGCCTATTACAGGCATATCTATCACAGGGCCTCAAACGGTATTTGAGGGATTGAGTATTCAGCTTGCCGTGGCATACGCTCCTGCGGACACCACCGACCCTAAAACAGCCCTATGGACAAGTGACAACACCTCCGTCGCCAGCGTGGTGGACGGCACGGTGACAGGCATAGCTCAGGGCACGGCTAATATCACCTGCACAGTGGGAAGTCATACCGCAAAGGTGAGCATAACCGTCACACAGGAGAAAAATTATGTCCATTCAGTGAGCATAAGTAGCACACATATAGATATCGCCGTGGGGGCATCTTCTCCTTTGAGCGCCTCGGCGGTGCTTGCCTATCCTCAAAGACCCGACGGTGTAGATGTGACACAGCACTGGGCATCTGCCTCGGGCTACATAAATATAAGCGGTGGGGTTATCACCGTTAAAGAGGGGCTAACCAGCCCCAGCGGAACCCTTTCCGATACGGTTACAGTCACAATAGGTGGCAAGACCAATAGCTGTACTGTTACCATAACCGGCGTTACAGTCCCCCAAGGTGAGAGCACCGAGGGCGGCACCCCTACCCCGGAGATAACCCCCTCACCTGCGGCGTGATGTTTTTATAGACCGCTAACAAGGCGAGTTTGCTTTGGGGAAGAGAAAAGCGTAAAAATGAAAAAACGGCGGATTTTTCTCCCTCCAAAAAGTTAGACCTAAAAATCTAACCTTTGGTCGGGTGGTATAATTGAGACTGTTTTTATCCATCAATACAATAAAAATGCACAGCTTGATACATTTAACCCTGTGGAGATTGTCAGTTACACGGATAAAACCGTGAGGCAATCAAGGGGTTTAAATGTTTTGAGCTGTGCATTTATTTGCTGTGGGGTGGGCGATTGAGCAAGGCGAAGAGCCTGTATTAGTGTTCTTTTTTGGGATAAAAGCAAATAGATATGTATTATAGACTTCTGCAAAAAGCTTATCTATAAAAATAAATAAAGCATAGGCTTATTTTATTTAATTGCGAACCTTTGCAGGGTGGTGTAGATGTTTTGAGAGATTACTAAATCCAATTTATCCGCTAAATCTTCGGGGGTTTGCCTCATATTATTTTTGCCCCAGTCCAGCAAAACACCCATAACCGCATCTCGGTAAAATCTTGCCACAAAATCTTTGTCCTCCTTGGAGATAGCCATATCACGGCTCACAACCTCCACGGCATCTGAAAATAATTTCAAAACCTCGTCTAACATAAAATTCAGCAAAGGCTTGTGGGAGAGGGAGTTGTAGGCGTTTTTTATAAGCGTCTTATTCTCCAAAGCGTAATTACAGATGCTCAAAAAGCCGTTTTTCCAGCTGGCAACGTCAGAGGTGGCGTTTACAATAAGGTGAATATCATTGGAGAACGTCCATTCCATAAGCTGATAGATATCTTGAAAATGGTAATAAAACGTCTGCCTGTTCAGCTTACAGTCCTCCACAATCTCCTTGACTGTGATGCTGTCGATACTTTTTTTACATAAAAATTTCTTCAAAGATAAAGATAAAATTTGTTTTGTATTTGCCGCCATCTTCACCGTCTCCTTTGCACAAATATTACTTCACCGCTTCACATGACATTCGAGCCCCCTCAAATCCCGTGAGGCGGACTTTTATTATATCACCGCAGGAATAACCTTCATCAGGCACAAGAACGGGGATATATCTTGTGGTGTACGCCGTAAAAAATCCCTTGTCATTCTTCTGCTCCAAAAGCGCCGTGTCCACAAAGCCCACATACTCCTTAAAGACTTTTTCACGGGTTTGTTCAGACTTAAAAATCATTATCTTATTTCGTTTTTGCTTCACATCATTGTTTAACTGCCCGTCCATATCATAGGCGGTAGTACCTTTTCGGGGAGAAAAAGCGAAGCAATGAACCTTGGAAAATCCACATTTTTGCACAAAATCCACCCTCTCCAAGAAATCCTCCTCACTCTCGTGAGGAAATCCCACCACAATATCCGTGGTGAAATTCGGTTTGTCAAAAAGTTGGCGCAGACGGTTCATCATCTGAGTGTAGAGCTTGGTGTCATAGAGCCTGTTCATATTTTTTAAGGTGCTGTCACAGCCACTCTGTAATGAGAGGTGGAAGTGGGCGCAGAATTTTTCCACTTTGCTCATTCGCACTAACATCTCATCGCTGAAAAGGTCTAACTCCAAAGAGCCCAGACGTATGCGATAAACATTGTCTATCTTTGCCACCGCCTCGATGACATCACAGACGTTTATCCCTAAATCTTGACCGTAACAGGAGATATTCACGCCTGTTAAGACTATCTCACGGTGTCCGGCGTCTGCCATTTTTTGCGCCTCGGCGACAATGCTGTCCACAGCTCGGCTGCGCACACGCCCACGGGCGATTGGGATAACGCAGTAGGCACAGTGGCGGTTGCAACCGTCCTCTATCTTCAAAAATGCTCTTGTGTGGAGACTGTCGCTCTCACTGGCGAGCTCTTCAAACTTATCCTCGCTGCTGTGGGGGACGATATCTATATGCCTTTTGCGGTCCTCCATAAATTTTTCCACTAAATTTACCACCTGGGCTTTGCCTTTGCTGCCGATGATGATGTCAGCCTCCTCCACGTCAATTGCCTTTTGTGGGAAAGCCTGTGGCATACAGCCGCACAGGGCTATAACCGCCTGGGGGTTTTGACGTCTGGCACGGTGTATCCACTGTATGCTCTTTCTGTCCCCACTCAAGGTGACGGTACAGCTGTTCACCACATACACGTCTGCCGCTTCCTCCCCGTGGACAATATCGTAGCCTCTATTTTTAAAAATATTTATCATTGCAGCAGTCTCCTGCTGGTTGACCTTACAGCCAAGAGTAAAAAAACAAACTTTCATTTCGCCCTCTTTTCAATTATTATTAGTTTAATTATAGCAAAAATCAAACTGTTTTTCAATATTTTTAATAATTCGGTGGATATTCACATAAACATAAGTAAGAAATGTAATATAGGAGAATGTTATGAAAAAAGGAATAGCTGTGTTTTTATCAATTTTGATGTTTATTTCGGTGAGCGCACCCTCGTTTTTCGCCTTGGAGGAGCAGGGGGATAAAAGCGTGGCGGCGCAGGAGGAGAACACCGACGAGTATGAGCAGGAGGCTGAAAATGTTTTCTCACAGCAGTCGGTGGCGGCGATGGCAGGTTCAGACAGCTTTGTGAACAAGATAGCCTCCACGGACAGCTTTGAAGTACCCTGTAAGTCCGCTTTTTTAATGGAGGAGGAGACAGGGCAGATACTGTATGTGAAAAATCCCGAAGAAAAGCTTGCCATAGCCTCAATCACCAAGATTATGACTATGCTATTGGTGTCGGAGGCGTTAGATACGGGCAAAATCCGTTTGAGCGACACCGTGCCTGTATCAAACCACGCCTATTCTATGGGGGGCAGTCAAATTTGGTTAGAGCCCGGGGAAGTTTTTACCGTGGACGAGATGCTGAAAGCGGTGGCTGTCCACTCTGCCAACGATGCTGCGGTGGCTTTGGCAGAATTGGTGGGGGGCAGTGAAGAAATTTTCTGCGATATGATGAATAAGCGTGGACAGCAGTTAGGTATGAAGGACACCCACTTTGTCAACGCCTGTGGGCTGGACGCACAGGACCATTATTCCACGGCAAAGGACGTGGCGATTATGGCAAAAGAGCTTATGCGCCACCAGATTATTTTTAACTACACCACCATATGGATAGATTATCTCCGTGGGGGCAAGACACAGATAGTCAACACCAACAAGATGCTGCGCTCCTATTCAGGGGTCACAGGGCTGAAAACAGGCACCACCGGCAAGGCTGGGGTGTGTATCTGCGCCACGGCAAAGCGCAACGATATGTCCCTGATTGCAGTGGTTTTGGGCGCCTCCTCCAGCCCCGAGCGATTTTCGGCGGCAAAAAAAATGCTGGACTTCGGCTTTTCAAACTTCGAGACCAAGCAGTTCCCGGACACCTCCGCAATTCCAAAGCTCATAAAGGTAAAATACAGCGATGTAAAACTGGCGCCCTTGAGCTTTAATCTGCCAAAGAAGCTGCTGTTTTTAAAGGGCAGCACCACCCTTCTCACATGTAAGGTGGATTTGCCCGAATTTATAGCTGCGCCTATGTATGAGGGAATGAAGGTGGGAAATATCTCCCTATACAGCCAAAATGGCAAGATAAAGGAATACGACATAGTTTTAACACAGGATATAGATAAAATTAACCTTAATAAAGCTTGGGCATTATTAACAAAGTCAGTGGCTGATATGTAATGAAATCCACAAATTCATTAAAATATATTGACACTGAATGGTTACTATTGTATGATGTTATAAACAAACAAACAGTGTTGTAGCCAAATTAAAAGCGATAGAACAGAGGTTGAAATTATGGCTGTAAAATTTAACGGTAAGTATTTAAAAGAGTTTATTGCTCCGCAAGAATTTCATAATGTCTATTCACAGATTGAGCTATGCCACGACACGCTTCACCGTCAAAACGGTGCCGGCAGTGATTATTTGGGCTGGCTCAATCTTCCTTTTGATTACGACAAAGGGGAATTTGAGAGGATAAAGCAGGCAGCGGCAAAGATAAGGCAGGATAGTCAGGTTTTGGTGGTCATCGGCATAGGTGGCTCATATCTGGGCGCCAGAGCCGCCATAGAATTTTTGGGCTCACAGTATTACAACGAATTAAATGAGCTGAAAATTTATTTTGTGGGCAATGGCATAAGCCCCGAACATTTGAACAATATTTTAAGGCTTTGCAAGGGCAAAGAGCTCTCGGTGAACATTATTTCAAAATCGGGAACAACCACAGAACCGGCGTTGGCATTCAGAGTTTTCAAGGAATTGTTGGAAGAAAAATATGGCAAAGAAGAGGCTAAAAACCGTATTTATGCCACCACAGACGGCTCTAAAGGCACATTAAAGGAGCTTTCAGACGCACAGGGGTATGAGCAGTTTGTCATTCCCGACGATGTGGGAGGCAGATTTTCAGTGCTGACAGCGGTGGGATTACTCCCCATAGCGGCGGCAGGATTTGATATCGACAAGGTTATGGCAGGGGCGCAGGACGCCTGTACCGAGCTGGCAATGCCCACCCAAGACAACGATTGTTACAAATATGCAGCGGTTAGAAATATCCTTTTGCGCAAGGGTAAAAGCATAGAGATAATGGCTTGTTATGACCCCGATTGGACTATGATGAACGAGTGGTTTAAGCAGCTTTACGGTGAGAGTGAAGGAAAAGACAAGAAGGGATTATTCCCCGCAAGCGTTATATTCTCCACGGATTTGCACTCTATGGGGCAGTTCATACAGGACGGCAGCAGGACGATGTTTGAGACGGTGGTGAAGATAAATGAGGTTAAAAACGATTTCTTCATCAAGGCGGACAAAGACAATTTCGACGGGCTGAATTTTCTGGCAAACCAAAATATGTCCAAGATAAACGAAAAGGCTATGGAGGGTACAGCACTTGCACATTGCGACGGCGGCGTGCCAAACATACTCTTGGAGATAGACAAAAAGGACGAGGAGAATTTAGGCTATGCGATTTACTTCTTTGAAAAAGCTTGCGCTATATCAGGGTATATGTTAGGGGTAAATCCATTTAACCAGCCGGGCGTGGAGGCATACAAAGTGAATATGTTTGCACTTTTAGGCAAGCCCGGATACGAAAAACAAAGAGAAGAGCTTTTAAAAAAAATAAGTGATTAGCGCCGTTGGCGTAAAAATAAAAGGAGACATTATTATGATTAAATTAATAGTTGGTGAAAAAGGCTCAGGCAAAACAAAGCAGATGGTAGATATGATCAACTCAAACATCGGCAAGGTGAAGGGCAATATCGTATGTATCGAAAAATCAATGCAGCTTACATATAACATTGACACCAGCGTGAGACTCATAGATGTCGATGAGTACAAAATCGACAACTACGAGAAGTTCTATGGCTTCTTTGCGGGCGTACTTGCAGGGGATTACGATATCGAGCAGGTGTACATTGACGGCATACTTAAAGTGGGCAACAAGGACGTTGAGGGTCTTGGAGACGTGCTTGAAAAAATCGATGCCATAACAAAAGAAATACAAGTGGTTATATCATTGTCACTGGCAGTGATAGATATCCCAGACGATGTTAAAAAATACATATAAACATCTTTTAATCTTAAACATTTAATTATTCACTTAAAAAAGCGGCTTTATGTCGCTTTTTTATTTGATATTATATAATCCACAGCGGTTTTCCATTGCTAAAGCACCAAGAGTGTGGTATACTTAAACCCATATAAGTTTATGCTGTTTTTAGGAAAGTTTTCCTTGACAAAACGGATAAATCTCTATATAATATTTAAGTGACCTATGAGGTGCTTTATGTTAGTTAATCTCAGCAAAATCTTCCAAGGCGAAGAGACTGAAAAACAGCTTAATCTGGAATTTGATTTTTCAGATGAAAATGTGAGCTTTGATGCTTCCTTTACACTGCCTGTAAAAGCGGTATTGGATTTGAAAAAAGGCTCAGGGCAAACATTTATAAAGCTTACTGTGCAGGCAAAAGCCCAGTGTAGCTGTGCAAGGTGTTTAAAGCTGTTTGATAGAGAATTTAACTTCTCACAGACATTTACAGTTACCCCGCAAAACCTCACACAGCGGGAGATTGAAATACCTGTCAGCAGTGATAACATACTTGACGTAAAACAGCTTGTACTGCAAGAACTCACTTTAGCAATACCCACCGTCCTGGTTTGCAGCGACGATTGTCAGGGTCTATGCCCTGTGTGCGGTAGACCTAAAGAGGAAAATTGCGGCTGTCAATCACAACAGATTGACCCAAGGTTATTAATCTTAAAACAACTATTGGATAACGATGAATAATTAGAGGAGGTGCTTTAAAATGGCAGTACCAAAGAGAAAAGTTTCAAAAGCAAGAAGAGATAAGAGACGTTCAAACGTTTGGAAATTATCTGCACCATCATTTGTTAAATGTCCACAGTGTGGAGAATTAACACTTCCGCATAAGGTTTGCAAAGCTTGCGGCTTTTACAAGGGCAGAGCTGTAATCAAAAAGGAAGCTTAATTTACATTTACAAGCTTAGGGGTAGGAGAAATCCTACCTCTTTTTATGTATATATTAATATTTTATAGAATTATTTTCATATTTATGGTAGAATATATAAGTGATACAAAATAAGCGGCAGTGGCAGGAGGCAGATATGGCAGTAAAAATCACCGGAATAGATGAGCATAGCCTTGCAAAGAGACACGGGATAAAGCAAGGGGATATTTTGCTTTTCATAAACGGCGAAGAGATAAACGATATGTTAGATTTGCAGTTTTACAGCGCCGAAGCGCATCTGCGCCTTACTTTGCGCCGATTACATCGACAGTTTGATGCCATTATAGATAAAAAAAATCAATACGAACCCTTGGGTTTTGAGTTTGAAACTTATCTTATAGACAAGCATCACTCCTGTAAAAACAAGTGTATCTTCTGCTTTGTTGACCAACTTCCAAAGGGCTTGCGCTCTTCGCTCTATTTTAAAGACGACGATGAGAGACTGTCATTTTTATTCGGGAATTATATCACCCTCACCAACCTTTCAAGGCATGAGATTGATAGAATTAAGAAGATGAAAATCTCCCCCATAAATATTTCAGTCCACACCACAGACCCTGACAGGCGTGTTTTTATGATGAAAAACCCCCGTGCTGCCCAGATAAATGAGCTTATGCAGGAGTTTTACGATGCACAAATAACTATGAACACCCAGATTGTCCTGTGCAAGGGTGTGAATGACGGGGAGTATTTAAAGCAGAGCATAGAGCGTATGCAGCAGCTTTACCCACAGGTTCAGAGCTGTTCGGTAGTGCCAATTGGGGTCACTAAATACCGTGAAGGTCTTGCAGAGGTGGAAACTTTTGACAAGGAAGAGAGCGCAAATGTCATCAAAATGGTGAACCTATGGACGGATTTATTTTATAAAGAGCACGGGGAAAGGCTGATTTATCTCTCTGATGAGTTTTATCTCAGGGCGGGCATTGAGATACCTCCGGCGGAATATTATGGCAGCTTTGCTCAGATAGAAAACGGCGTGGGTATGGTGAGGAGCTTTATTGATAATTTCAAAGAGGAATTATCCCTTGCAAAAGAGCCCACAATGGATATCACAGGGGATTTAGCCGTGGGTATGGCGATGTATCCGGTGATGTGCCAGCTTATAAAACAGGCGAATGAAAAGTTAGGCGGCAGGGTAAAAATAGCTGTCCACGGCATAGAAAACGACTTTTTCGGCGGTAATGTTTGGGTCACAGGGCTGCTCACCGCAAAAGATTTAATAGAGCAGTTAAAGGGCAAACTCACCTCGAATAAATTGTATCTGTGTGAGGATATGCTTCGCAGTGAAAAAGATATGTTCCTTGATGACCTCCTCCCGCAAGAGGTGGAAGAAGTGCTGAATGTCAACATTGAATTTCATCAAAATGACGGGCAGACGCTGGCAAAAAAATTATTTGGGACAAATTCTTAGATAATATTAAAGGGATATAATATCGACGGGGTGAAGAGTTTCGCTTAATATATCCAAAATCTCAGACAGAAAAACTTGTAAAATTATTTTCAGACACTGAATTTTAAAAGGACAAAGCCTTATAAATATGCTTTTAAAGGTAAAATTCATCACCATATACCTCCATTGGCGGCGGGCATTGAGAGGACATAAAAATTCCCGCACATTTATAAAAAAAGGAGATTGCATATGGCAAAACCAATTATTGCAATAGTCGGCAGACCTAACGTGGGCAAAAGCACACTGTTTAATAAGATAATCGGCGCACGCATAAGTATTGTAGAGGACACCCCAGGCGTCACCCGTGACCGCATTTATGCTCAGGGCAACTGGCTGAACAAGGATTTTTTATTGGTGGACACAGGGGGTATCGAGGCGATAAATGACAACACAATCCTAAAACATATCAAACAGCAGGCGCAGATTGCCATAGATACGGCGGACGTCATACTCTTTGTCACCGACATAAGAAGCGGTGTCACAGCCAACGATTACGACATTGCCACAATGCTTTTAAAGAGCGGAAAACCCACGATTTTGGTGGTAAACAAGTGCGACACCATCGGAAATGTACCTGATGATATCTACGATTTCTACTCTTTGGGCTTGGGAGAACCCTTTGCAGTGTCCTCAGTACACGGACACGGCACAGGTGATATTTTGGACGAATGTTTTAAATTTATCAACTATACTCAAGAGGACGAAAACGAGGACGAGCGGATATCCGTGGCGGTAATCGGCAGACCTAACGTGGGTAAATCCAGCCTTGTAAACAAGATATTAGGGCAGGAGAGAATGATTGTCCGTGACGAGAGCGGCACCACAAGAGATGCCGTGGACAGCGAATTTGAAAACGAATACGGCAAGTTTATATTCACAGATACGGCAGGTATGCGCAAAAGAGGCAATGTTGACGAGGGGATAGAGCGATTTTCAGTTATCCGTGCCTTGGCGGCGGTGGAGCGCAGCAAGGTGTGCGTGATTATGATAGACGGCACAATAGGCTTTACCGAGCAGGACTCCAAGGTGGCAGGGTATGCTCATGAACAGGGCAAGGCTTGTATAATAGCCGTAAACAAGTGGGACGCAGTGGAAAAAGACGACAAGACTATGGAAAAAATGCGCACCACCCTTATGCAGGATTTCAGCTTTATGTCCTATGCCCCCATAATATTCATATCGGCAAAAACAGGGCAGAGATTAGACCGCCTTTTTGAGCTGATTAAATTTGTAGACACTCAGAATGCTTTCCGCACCACCACAGGTGTCCTCAATGACATTTTGGCAAGGGCTGTGGCGAGAGTTCAGCCGCCAAGTGACAAGGGCAAGGGGCTGAAGATTTACTATATGACACAGATATCCACACGTCCGCCAACCTTTGTGGCGTTTTGTAACCGACGTGATTTGTTCCATTTTTCCTATCAGAGATATATCGAGAACCAAATAAGAGAGGTTTTTGGGTTGGAGGGTACTCCAATCAGAATGATAATTCGTGAAAGAGGAGAGTAGGTTTGATGATTTTACCTAAATTATTTTTTGTTTTACTCATAAGCTATTTGCTGGGCTCCTTGAGCTTTGCCATTATTGTGAGCAAGGGAATTTATAAAAAAGATATCCGTCAATTTGGCTCAGGCAACGCAGGAATGACAAATATTTTGCGCACATTCGGCAAAAAGGCGGCGGCACTCACCATAATCGGAGACGTGTTGAAAGGCTTTGTTTCGGTGATGATTGCAAGGTTGCTATTCCATATACCTAAATATGCGCCCCAAGCTATAAGTGATATACTTATAGGCGGACTGTCCTTTCAGGTGAGCGGAGAGTTTTTATTGGAGCTATCTATGTATTTAGCCGTTTTCGGCTCGCTTTTAGGTCACCTTTATCCGGTCTTTTTCGGGTTTAAGGGGGGCAAGGGTATGAGCGTTATATCCGGCTCAATGATGGCGACCACGCCTATCACCCTGTCCATAGCTCTGGGAATTTTCTTGGCGATTGCTTTCGGGGCGAAGATAGTTTCTCTTGCGTCCATAGTGGCGAGCGTGAGCTACTTTTTCATAACGCTGATATATTTTAAACTTACAAATACCTTCTCTATTTTGAATATGATATCGGCGACGGTGCTCCCGTTGATAATTCTCTACGCCCACCGTGCCAACATAAAACGCCTCATCAATGGGACGGAATATAAGTTCGGCAAAAAGAAATAAAATTGATGACAGTCCAAAAAGGGCTGTCATTTTTGTATAAAACCCGAAATTTGTGGAATATTATAAGCAAATACTCACACAGAAAAGGAGCTTATATGAAAAATAGCATAACGGACAAAGAGTTATCCGCTTATAATGAGTTGCTCACCCAGGAGAAAGCCACGGTGGACAAGTTCAACTATTACGCCCAAAATTGCAAAGACCCAAACTTGAAAAAGCTTTGCAAAGAGGCGGCAAACCGACATCAGGAGCACTTTAATATCATATTCAATCAAATTCAGTAGGAGGTTTATATGGCTTACGATGACAAGACAATGATGACCGATATGCTTTCTACACAGAAGTTTATCACGTCGAATTACAACAATTTTGCAGGGGAATGTGCCTCAAAACAAGCCAAGACAAAGCTTATGAAAATCTTGGGGGACGAGCACGATATACAGTATAAAATTTTTGAGGCGATGAGTGCAAAGGGCTGGTATCCAACTACACCTGCCCCCACGGACAAGCTAAATCAGGCGGTGCAAACCCATATCAGCGGTGCCACAAACTTGAAAACAGCGCCAAAACCCACCGCAAAACCTGTGGCTAAAAAGCCCGTCACCAAGGCGGCAAAAAGGAAATAATCCAAAAAGACAGATGATTTTTCATCTGTCTTTTTTATAGAAAGAAAAATAATACCTTTTCAACACAAAAAACAGTTGAATTTACGACAACAGATGTACTATAATGAAAGACAAATAAGTTTGTGGAGGTAATAGTTATGTTGGCAAAAGATAAGATTTCACAGTTGGTAGAGTCAAAGAAAGATTTATTTTCAGCGGTGAGCGATAAAGTTTGGGAAACTCCCGAGCTGGGCTTTTTGGAATATAAATCATCGGCGACACTCATTGAGGCACTGAAAGCTCAAGGCTTTGAAGTAGAAACCGGTCTTGGGGGAATAGACACCGCCTTCAAGGGAACTTTCGGCTCAGGCAAGCCCGCAATAGGCTTCTTGGGGGAGTTTGACGCATTGCCCTCCCTAAGCCAAAAAGCGGCGTGCGGCGTTAAAACACCATTGGTTCAAGGGGGCAGCGGTCACGGTTGCGGACACAATGCTCTGGGCGCAGGCAGTTTGGCGGCGGCGGTTGCCCTTAAAGACTATCTCACAGAAAATAATCTGCCCGGCACAGTGGTCTACTTTGGCTGTCCGGGAGAAGAGGCGGGCTGTGGCAAAACCTTTATGGCAAGAGAGGGCGCTTTCAGCTGTGTAGATGTTGCCCTAACCTGGCACCCGGGCTCAAACAATGGGATAATGGGTACATCTTCCCTTGCAAATATCTGCGTGCTCTTTAAATTCAAGGGGGTCGCCAGCCATGCGGCGGCATCTCCTCACCTTGGCAGAAGCGCCTTAGATGCGGCGGAGCTGATGAACGTGGGGGTCAATTTCTTGCGTGAACATATAATCGAGTCGGCGAGAATACACTACGCTTTCCAAGATGTGGGCGGTGGAGCACCCAACGTGGTACAGGACAGCGCCACCTTGTTTTACTACATACGAGCGCCTAAAATCGAACAGGTTATGGAGATATACCCAAGGGTGATAAAGGTCGCCGAGGGCGCAGCTCATATGACCGAGACCACCCTGACGGTGGAGGTGAAAAATGCCCTTTCAGACTATATTCCAAACGATGTGCTCTCTGCATTAATGGGCGAGTGTTCCCTGGAGATGGGCGGTTTTGAGTTTAGCCAAGAGGCAAAAAAGGTGGGCGATGAAATCTACGCAAGCCTTACGGAAAATGATATCAAAGGTGGTATTTCAGGTCTTGGAGCCATTGCAAACCCCTTGGAAATTCCGGCTTTGGCGGCGCAAAAACTTTTGGGTCAAGCCTTTCCATATCGCCGTTTACCTGTGTGTATGCCCGGCTCTACCGACGTGGGCGATGTGTCCTATGTGGTGCCAACTGCACAGATGACGGCGGCGACAGCCGTCATAGGCACCCCCGGACACTCTTGGCAGCAGACGGCTCAGTCCGGCAGTGTGATAGCCCACGAGGGACTGAATTATGCAGCTAAAGTTATGGCTCTCACAGCGGTTAAACTTGTGGAAAACCCACAGCTGATAGAAAAGGCGAAAGCCGAGCTGTTATCTGTGACAGGTGGGGTGTACAACTGCCCAATACCCAAGGAAGTAAAACCTGCACCATAAAGTTTTAATAGGGGCTTTATGAGGATAAAAACGTGAATATTTATGGATAGGATTTTAAAGTCACAGAAAAAACAGTGGTAGTGAAATCGCATTGATAGATGCAGTATTTATAGAATTTTTAATTACACCAAAGCGGCGATAAAACCCTTGCCATATTCGGCATTTATAGGACTTTTAAATCACAAAAAGCAATTAGGACGTTACTATAAGGGCTTTTATGGTTCTTATTTTCCCCCTTTTAAATCATAAAAAAGCAATTAGGACACCCTCGTTTTAGTACGGGAGTGTCCTAATTTTTATAGTCATATAATAAATAACTCTATAATTAATATTGATAAATTAAGCGATGAAAAAGCCTCTTTGGCTAAATAAATTTAACTTATACTGCGTATAAATGAGAAAAGGACATCAAAGCTCACAAAAGTGCAGGAGGCTGAAATAAGGTTTGCCACAATGGCAAAGGCGATTTTTCTTTTGCTGCTCTGAGATTTAAGCCACCTATTACAGGCGTAAACCTCGGCGAGGATAACCCCTAACTCCAAAGGGAAAAACGCCAAAAGGGCGCCCAAGTAGCCTGAAAAGATAAAAGTTGTAGAAAATATAGCGGTGAATACAAGTTGTGTGGCAAGATTTATAAGGAGGAAAGGTTTTAAATTTTCCTTTAATTTAAAGCCGAAAATCAGAAGAATTATCCCCTCCACCAGCATTGTCGTAGAGCAGGTGAAGAAAAATTGGGTTAAATAAGTGAAGATAAGGGGCGGTTTTGTGTAGCTCATATCTGAGTAGTCTAATTTTAAATCAAGCCTCATAGTCTTGCGTGAGATAACCTCGCTCACCTTGACTTCGCCGCTTTTGGTCACAATAATAATTTTAAAACTGTCGGGGACACCTAAATAACTGATGTTATGCGCCCCTTCTTCATTGGGGTAGAGCTCACCAAAGGTGGGTACACGGGTGCCATACGCCAGGGCAGGATACCAGCCCTCATCAGTGTATTTCATAAGCAGGTCAAAGGTTTCACCGTCGTGTTCCTCACGGAGCTTGTTCCCGTGAACAGTGTTTGTGTCCCGGGGGTCTTTGTAGTAGAGCAGGTCAAGATAGTATAATTCCTGTGGAGGATTTTCGATTTTTATCTTCACATTGGGCTTGTCCCCGATATCGGCAAAAGCCGAGAGGGGCAGGGTGAAAACAAATGATAATATAAGGGCAAATATTGTGAAAAGCTTTTTCATAATTAAACTCCTTTTTTTTAGTCTATCATAAATAGTTTTAAAAAAGAAGTTACAAAATAATCACAGAAAGCTTTGAGTGACGTGGGTTTTACGCTGTTCACCTGTGAAAAAAGAAGTTACAAAATAATCACAAATAGCCTTGAGAGGGCAAAAATCGCCCATATAGAATTAATTTTTTGCAAAAAAATAAAGCCGACGGCGTCGGCTTTTCATTTTCAAGAATTAGACAGCTCTTGTAACCTTGCCAGAGCGAAGACATCTGGTGCAAGCGTGAATATAGCGTGGAGAACCATCCACGATAGCCTTAACTCTCTTTACATTTGGTTTCCAAGCTCTGTTAGAGCGTCTGTGTGAGTGAGAAACTTTAATACCAAAAGTTACACTCTTGCCACAACAATCACATTTTGCCATTTTGTTGCACCTCCTAAAATTTGATAACTATGTTATTATAACAGAAATTATATTAAA
>JAVVVT010000024.1:0-17219 GCA_036652515.1 Oscillospiraceae bacterium | reverse complement strand
CCTCCACGGTTTTTCTTTCTCTCTGTGTCACTATCCACCCTCAATTACAGGATATTTTTGACCTTTTGCGCCGACAATAGCACCGCTGCACGGGAGGCATCAAAGCTTGTTCCCCCCTGCATAAAGGTGGTGTAGGGCTCCCTTATTGGGGCATCACAGGAGAGCTCTATGGAAGAGCCCATTGTAAAGGTGCCTGCCGCCATTATTATCTCGCTGTCATACCCGGGCATAGCCCAAGGCTGTGGCACTGCAAAGCTGTCAATAGGCGAGGCTGATTGTATTGCCTGACAGATTGCTATCAAATTTTCAGGGGTGCGTGCCGCTATGGAGGTGATTATATCGTTGCGTGGCAAAGAATAGTGGGGCTCTGTCTCAAAGCCCAATTTTTCGTACAGACAGGAGGCGTAGATGCTGGTCTTAACTGCGTTTGCCGTGACCATTGGAGCGAAGTACAAGCCTATGTACATATCTCTCAGCACGTCCATAGTACAGCCGATTTCTCTGCCTGTACCCGGTGCGCTAAGGCGATGTCCGCAGAGCTCCACAAGCTCCTTTTTACCTGCAATATATCCGCCTGTTGGGGCAATTCCGCCGCCTGGATTTTTGATGAGTGAGCCCACTATCAAGTCCGCCCCGTGCTGGGTTGGCTCCTCTGTCTGGGTGAACTCGCCGTAGCAGTTGTCCACCACCACAATGATATTGGGGTTAGCCTTTTTCGCCGTTTTGGAGATATCCTCTATCTCTTTTAGCCCCAAAGCCTTTCTTGTGGCATAGCCACGGCTCCTTTGAATGTAGCACATCTTTGCCCCCACCGCTTTTTTTGCTATGGCTTCAAGGTCGGGTGAGCTGTCCAATAAGAGCTCACACTGGTCGTATTTTATGCCAAATTCGGCAAGGTTTCCGCATTTTGAATCGTCTAAGCCTATCACCCCAGCCAAGGTGTCATATGGTCTGCCCGTGACGCAGAGCATAGTGTCCCCCGTTCTTAATATGCCGAAGAGTGCCACCGACAGGGTGTGTGTTCCCGACATAAAATTGTGGCGACAGAGGGCGTCCTCCGCCTTGAAGATGTCGGCAAAAAGTCGGTCTAAGCCGTCCCTTCCCTTGTCGTCATATCCGTACCCCGTGGTGCCTACCAAGTGCTGGGCGGAGATTTTGTTGTCAATAAATGCTTTCAGCACCTTTAACTGGTTAAACTGTCTTATTTGGTCGATTTCATTAAAGTAAGGCTGGCAAAGCTCCATAGACTGCCTGTCTAAATCCATCAATTCCTCTGATATATCAAAAAAGTTTTCTATCATATTCTCTCATTCCTTAAATTATAAAGTGTTAAATTTTCTATTTGAGCAAAGCCTAATTTTAAATAGAAGGGTTTTAGCTCCTCCTCACACATAAGCTGTATTTTTTTGCCCCTGTTCAGCCCTGCAATATGGCTGATGAGCCCTCTTGCTCTGCCCTGCCCTCTATGGGCTTTATCGGTGGAGACAAAGGTGATGTACACCGTGTCATAGGCGTAAAAAGTGGCTATTGCCCCCGTGATGATTTTGCCATTTTCTGTGGTGTAATAGATGTTTGACTGCCCCTTGTTCACCTTGCCCGCAAAGTAGGAATACACCGTTTCAAACTCGATATCGTCGAAGTTTCCGCAGCAAAATTTTGCAAATTCATATATATTTTTGTTGCAAGTGACCTGTTCTATCTCTGTACATTCCTCTTCACGGCGCTCCAGCAGACAGACTTCACGACGCTCGCCTCTCAATGGGATATCCCCGTGGCTCTCCACCGTATATACCCCGAAAAAAGAGCAAAATGAGCTAAGCTGTTCTATATCCTCTGGGCTCAAAGTGCCGCAGAGGGTCATATTTTCTCCCATAAGCATAAATGCGCAATGGTTCAAAATATAAAAATTGTTTGGAGGTTTATCCCTTACGCCCTCATATTCACAGCGTATTTTTTTTGCCAAAAAGCTGTCTTGACTTATAATTTCCTCAAACTTTTGGGGCTCTGTTATGGCATTTTTTATCATAGCTCATTGACTAACCTCTTGAAATGCTTGCCCCTCTCCTCAAAGTTAGGGTACAAATCAAAGCTGGCTGAGGCGGGACAAAAACTGACGATATCTCCGCTGTTTGTGTTCTCGTACATAAGTTTTACCGCCTGCTCCATATCTTGGGCGTGGAGGATTTTCATTCCGCTCTCATTGAATTTGGGGTGATTTCTCACCACCGCCTCGATTTTAGGACCTGTCTGCCCCATAACCACCAAGAGTTTTACGTTCTCCACCACAGGCTCTGCCAAGGGCTCATAGGGTATTTTTTTGTCATAACCCCCTGCGATGATACAGATTTTTTGAGGGAAGCTCCTCAGCCCTGCTATGGTTCTTGTAGGGCTGGTGGCTATGGAATCATTGAACCACTGTACGCCATTTAAGGTGCGCACCGGCTCAATTCTATGCTCCACCCCTTTGAAAGTCTGTGCCACTTTTTTCATCACTTCACAGGACACATCGCCCTTGAGAGCGCAAAATGCAGCCAATAGATTTTCTAAATTATGCTCCCCCCTCAAGGCGACTTCGCCCTTGTGCAAAATCCGCTGTCCGTCTAAACAAAGGTAGCCCTCCCTGTCTATATATCCGCCCTCGCCTAAGTCCGTCAGCCGTGAAAAAAAGGCACATTCCCCCTTGACGTCCTTTTTCATACCCTTGGAAATTTCATTTTCGTACCCTAATACCGCCCGTGAAGAGGCGTCTTGATAGAGCAATATATTTCTTTTTGCGTCGATATATTCCTGCATATCCTTGTGGTGGTCAAGGTGGTTGGGGGTGACGTTGGTGACCACTGCCACCTGAGGAGAGCACCTCATAGAGATGAGCTGAAAGCTGGATAATTCTACCACAGCCACGTCATCTTCCCTCACTTTTTCTATAATCGGCAGCAATGCCTTGCCGATATTGCCCCCTAAATGCACCGTTTTACCGCTCTCTTTAAGCATTTCAGAGATGAGGGTGGTGGTGGTGGTTTTGCCGTCTGAGCCGGTTATACCATAGATTTTACAGGGGCAAAGGGAGAAGAAAAGCTCCACTTCACTAGTTATCATCGCCCCTTTATCCTTTTGCGCTTGAAGCTCTTTTGTAAAATATTCAAAGCCGGGAGTCCTTAATATCATATCTTGATTTTTGATGCCCTCAAGATAATTCTCCCCCAAAGACAAATGGACTTTCAGCTCTTTTAACTTTTCTCCATACTCGCCGAAATCCTCAATTTTTTTCTTGTCGCAAAGAGTGACCAGCGCCCCTTTGCTCACAAACATCTCAATGAGCTGTCTGTGGCTGACACCTGCGCCGATAAACGCAACTTTTTTCCCTTTTAACTCCTGAAAGAATTTTTCTACCTGTCTGTACATAAAAACACCCCTCTATATAAATTAAGAATATAATACGGTTTTTGCAAGTTAGTTATAAGTATTATAATATTATAGCGCAATTATATCAACCATATATGTAAAATCTCACAAAATTATTTTTAAATATATATTTCTATTGCGTACAAGTGTATTTGGTGATAGAATTATAAAATAATCTTAACCATAAGATTAACTATCTGTTTTGCGCATAACCTTACGCAGACAGTAAAAATAATTAAAAACAGGAGGTATATTATGAAGGTTGATTTTGAAGGCATATTCGGTTCGAAATTGTTCAATGATAAGATGATGAAGGAGCGCCTGTCAGCTAATGCTTACGAATCCTTGAGAAAAGTTCGTGATGAGGCGATGATATGGGATCCGGCTGTGGCTGATGAAGTTGCCGACGCCATCAGGACTTGGGCTTTAGAGCAGGGCGCAACGCACTTTGTACACTGGTTTTCACCTCTCACCGGCACCAACAGCGGCAGACACGACAGCTTCTTGGACGGAGTTGATAAGGAAGGAAAACCTATCATAAATTTCTCCGGTAAATTGCTTTCTAAGGGCGAGAGCGATGCTTCCGCCTTTCCTTCCGGAGGATTGCGCTCCGTTTTTGAGGCTCGTGGTTACACCATTTGGGACGCCACCAGCCCCTGCTTTGTCATAGGTACAACTCTGTACATACCCACCGCTTTTGCCGCTTTCACAGGGGAAGCTTTAGACCAAAAGACACCCCTACTCCGCTCCACACAGGCTGTTAACAAACAGGCTTTAAGGGTTTTCCACGCACTTGGCTTTAAGGAGCTCACCAGCGTCAAACCCACAATGGGCGCAGAGCAGGAATATTTTTTGGTGGACAAAGACGCTTTTGACAAGCGCCTTGACCTTAAAATCACAGGCAGAACAATTTTTGGAGCAAAGCCTCCTAAGGGACAGGAATTAGCAGACCATTACTATGGCAGCACCAAAGAAAAAGTCAGAGATTTTATGCGTGAAGTTGACCAGAGACTTTGGGAGTTAGGCGTGCCTGCAAAGACAGAGCACAACGAGGCGGCACCGGGACAGTTTGAGTTAGCCTGTGTTTATTCCAGCGCAAACATCGCCTGTGACCACAACCAAATTGTTATGGATATTCTAAGAAAGACCGCTTTAAAACACAATATGGCGTGCCTGATTTACGAAAAGCCTTTCATAGGCATAAACGGCAGCGGCAAGCACAACAACTATTCTCTCGCCACAAACGAGGGTGAAAACCTTTTGAACGCCGGCAAAGAACCTGAGAAGAACATCAAGTTTCTCATCACTTTAGCGGCATTTATAAAGGGCGTGGACGAACACGCAGACCTGCTCAGGCTCTCCGCCTCCACAGCCGGAAACGATTTCCGCTTAGGAGCACACGAGGCGCCTCCGGCAGTCATCTCAATGTATTTGGGCGACAACTTGGTGAATATCTTAGAGGATATCGCTGGCAATAAAGTCCCCCACGATGTGGTTAAAAAAGACCTGTTAATGGGTGCAAAGAGCCTTCCTCTTCTCACTATTGATGAAAATGACCGCAACAGAACAGCTCCATTTGCCTTTAACGGCACAAAATTTGAGTTCCGTATGGTGGGCTCATCTCAGCCTTTGGGCTTTGTTAACACCGTCATCAACTCGCTTGTTGCCATAAGCTTCAGAGATTTTGCCAAAGAATTGGAAAACTGTGGAAACCCCACAGACAAAGCCTATGAAATCGTTGGCAGAGAGTACCTTGCACACAAACGTGTAATCTACAACGGCAACGGTTATGCCCCTGAATGGTTAGAAGAGGCGGCACGCAGAGGTCTGCCTAACTTCGACTGCACTATCAAGACTTTCCCATCTATGATAAGCGAAGAAAATATCGCTTTCTTTAAACGTGCCAAAGCTTTGACAGACGTTGAGTGCCATTCAAGATACGAAATAATGTTGGACACCTATATCAAGACCATCAACATCGAGTTGAATGTAGCTGAAGAAATGGTGGAAAAAGAGATTATCCCAGCCGCTATCTCCTACGCCGGCAAGCTGGCAAAGGGCAACTATTACAGCGAGCAGGCTGGCACAGTGAGCAGCACCGCAGTAAAGACCCAGCGTGAGTTGTCCGAGCTGATTGACAAGATTGCCGATGCCTGTGACGAGATGAAAGTTTTGCGTGATAAGGCTGTGGCAAAATCTTCTCCGGAAGAAAAAGCCGAGGCTCTGTATTATACTTCAAGAGACAAATTAAGCGCTCTTCGTGAGAAGGTTGACCATTTGGAGACTATGATGCCTAAGGATAAATGGCCTATGCCAGACTACACAGACCTGCTTTTCTACCTGTAATTTAAGCATTTTTCACAATATTGTTATATTAGTCTCCGCTTATATTAGCGGAGACTATTTATATGGGGAGAATTTTATGGTACAATATATAATGTATACTGTATATATTATACAAAAACTTTCCGATTTTGATTTTCTATGCCCTATAAAAATTATAATATTCCCTACTCGCCCACCAAAACGGCGAAGGTGAATAGGGTATAGTATTCGAAATGTGGTTATTGTATCCCTAATGTCGCCATTGCATATTCCCTACTCGCCCACAAAAACGGCGAGGGTGAATAGGGTATAGTATTCGAAATGTGGTTATTGTATCCCTAATGTCGCCATTGCACATACCCATTACTCGCCCACAAAAACGGTGAGGGTGAACACGGCGCAATATATAAAATACAAAAAACTTCTATCTCTATTTTTTCAATCTCTATAAAAATTACAGGTGATTTTATGTTTAAAAAAATTATGCTCCCCATATATGCCCTCTGTCTGTGCCTTGGTTTAAGCGGCTGCTCCTCCTCGGGCAGTATCTCCACCTTTACCATAGGGGTGGAAAAAATGCCCTCAAATTTAGACCCTCAAATCGCAACTGAAAAATCCGATGTGCTGGTGCTTTCAAATGTTTTTGACGGTCTGTTTGAAAAGCGCAACGGCAAGGTAGAAAAAAATCTTGTGGAGGAATACACCGTCTCCTCAGACGGCAAAACCTACACCATGAAACTGAAAGAGGGTTCTGTTTACCATTATTCCGACGGAAAATCCACCTCCTTTGAGGGCACTCCCGTCACGGCGAATGACTTTGTTTTCGCCCTGAGACGGGTGGCAGACCCCACCACCCACTCCCCTTATATAGATTATTTTTCCAACATAGAAAACGCCGAAAATATTAAAAATGGGGCAAGCGCCACCACCCTCGGAGTATCTGCCCCCAACGATTACACCCTGATTATCCGCTTGAACAGCCCCGATTTTAACTTTACAGAAAAACTGTGCTCCACCGCCGCACTCCCTTGCAACGAGAAATTTTTTCTTTTCACCAAGGGCTCTTACGGTTTAAGCGTAAAAAGCCTTATGTCAAATGGTCCTTTTAAGCTCACCTACTTAGAGAGCGCAGGAGAAAATGCCACAATCGTCAGAAGTGATGATGCCCCCAAGAGCGCCGTTCAGCGTATTCGAATAAAAAAAATCTCCGCCGCCGACCAGCCAAAGAGCTTTGCCAATGAGACTATCAGCGGTTTTTTCTCCTTTGACGGGGCAGAGGTGGAGGGCATAAACGCCTCTTTTACAAAGTTCGACAGCGCAAATATCAGCCTAATTTTCAATCAGCACAACCCGCAGTTTTCAAATGTGAAGATCAGACAAGCTCTGTCTTACTACGCTTACAGCTTTAAAAATTCAGGGGCGAATTTAAGTGTCGTCAGCCCCACTGGCTCGCTTTTTCCCGACACAATCTCCTTGGCTGGGCAGATAGTCGGGGAAAATTCTGCTTCCTACTCCCCCCCATATATGAATAATGACCCTAAAAATATGCTCAGTACAGGGCTTTCTCAGATAGGTTTATCAAAACCTGCTTCCGCTACTATTTTAATGCCAAACGACAGCATATATACCATTGTTTTTGAAAATATCAACCAGCTTTGGCAAAGGGATTTGGGCTTGTATTTTTCCATTGAATACCTGAGCACCGAGCAGATTAATCAGCGGATAGCCAAGGGCGATTATGAGCTTGCGTTCCTCCCCCTAAGCCCAAAGGACGATACCCCCTATGGTATCCTTGATGTGTACAACGGATACAGCGAAGAATTTTCTAACCTGCTATTAGAGGCAAAATCTATGGCGGATCAAGCAAATGCCCTGCCAAATGTAAGGCGCTGTGGGAAAATCCTCTTAGAAGATGCCGTTTTGGTGCCTATGGGCAAGGAGAGCACGGTCTTTTACCACCAAAAATATTTCAGCGACATCTATATTGACCCTTTCACCTATGTTATCAACTTAAAATACGCCAAAGCACGATAGTATAATCGGGATTTACGGCGATATAATAAAAATCGGAATAAGACGGCAGTCATTTTTAAATGATTGTCGCCTTTTTGTTTTTGAGGAAGATAAAAGGCGAAAATATAGCTAAAAATATTTTTAAAATTTGTGCTGTTTTTCATTGACTTATATACCCCCCTATGGTATACTTATGTCAAATTTAGATACCCCTAAGGGTATAGGAGAAAATTATGGAAAGAAAAAACCACCTGAACGATAATATAATTAAACGCCTTTCCCGAATTGAGGGACAGATAAGAGGAATTAAGGAGATGGGCAATAGCGGAAGAAGTTGCAGCGAGATATTGACGCAGCTTTCTGCCATACAAAATGCCGTCACACAGGTTTCAAAATTGATTATGCTTGACCATTTGGAGCACTGCGTGGTGGAGGGAATACAAGACGGAAATATCCAGGACACTCTCAGCGATTTAAACGCTGTGATTGACCAATTTTCTAAAATGAGGTAGGAGAAAGAATTATGGAAAAGATTTTAACCAAAGAAAAAGACACTCAGCTAAACGGCGGCGAAGAGACCTGCTCCTGTGGTCACGACCACGGGGAGGAACATTCTCACGAGGAACACGCTCACGAGGAACACACCCACGAGGCTCACTCCCTATCCGATGGTATCACCTGCTCCTGCGGTCACGACCACGGGGAGGAACATTCCCACGAGGAACACTCCCACGAGGGGCATACCCACGGCGTCAAGAGCATAAAAAACTCTGTCCTCAGCTTGGTGGTCAGCGTGGTCATCTGCATTATCGCCGCCCAGCTTTCAGGCGTTCCAGCCTTGGCTTTATTTATTGGCGCATATCTTATCGCCGGACGTGAAGTGCTTATCACCGCCATAAAAAACATCTTTAAGGGTCAAATTTTTGACGAAAACTTCCTTATGGTCGTCGCCACTGTGGGCGCATTTGCCATCGGCGAGTGGAGCGAAGCGGTAGCTGTTATGATATTTTACCACATCGGTGAAATCTTACAGCAGCTGGCGGTGGACAAGAGCAAAAAGAACATCGAGAGCCTTATGGACATTCGCCCCGACTACGCCAACGTGATGGACGGCAACGGAAATATAAAAACCGTGGACCCCTTTGATGTAAAAATCGGTGAAATTGTATTGGTAAAACCGGGCGAGAAAATCCCTCTTGACGGGGTTGTGGTAAGCGGAATTGGCAGCGTGGACACCTCTATGCTCACGGGAGAAAGTCTCCCTGTGGAAGTGGAGGAGGGCTTTGATGTCCTGTCCGGCAGTGTCAACCTCACCAGCTCTTTAAGCGTAAAAGTGACCAGCGAATACGAACATTCAACCGTTCAAAAAATACTTACTATGGTCAGCGAGGCATCAGGCAAAAAGGCTGAAACAGAGCGTTTCATCACTAAATTTGCCAAATATTACACCCCGACAGTTATGGCTATTGCCGCATTAATCGCCTTTGTACCGCCCTTTTTACTTAATATGGGTCCTTTCAGCGATTGGCTTTACAGAGGTCTTGTATTCTTGGTGGTCTCCTGCCCTTGCGCCTTGATTATCTCAATTCCTGTGGGATTTTTGGGTGGTATCGGCTGCGCTTCTAAAAACGGCGTGCTTGTCAAAGGCGGAAACTTCCTTGAGCAGTTTGAACATATTTCCACCATTGTTTTTGACAAAACAGGCACCCTCACAAATGGCACTTTCAGCGTGGTAAAAACTCAAATGTTTACTTCTCAGCCCGAAGTTTTACAGCAAGCGGTTCTCTTGGCGGAGGGTCATTCTGCCCACCCAATCGCCCTGTGTATCAAAAAGCATTTTTACAGCCCTGATTTTGTCCTCCCAAACACCGCCCAATATGAAAATATCGGGGGCAAAGGCGTTATTTGTACTTTTGAGGGAGACACTTACAGCGCCGGCAACGAAAAACTTATGGCGCAGTTAAATATTGAAATAAGCCCTGAAGAAGAAATCGGAAGCGTCTTATATGTGGCAAAAAATTCCACCTTGCTGGGTAAAATCGTAGTTGCAGACACCATAAAAGACGGCGTCGCTGACGATGTAAAAGCCTTGCGGAGCTTAGGCGTCAAAAAGATGTATATGCTCACAGGCGACAATGAAAAAACCGCAAAATTCATCGCAGAACAGGTGGGCTTGGACGGATATAAGGCTCAACTTCTCCCCGACGAAAAGGTCAGCGAGTACGAAAAGCTTATGGACACCTCTCCCAAAGCGGTAAATGTGTTCGTGGGTGACGGAATAAACGACGCTCCTCTCCTTGCACGAAGCGATATTGGCGTTGCCATGGGCGCAATCGGCTCTGATGCCGCAATCGAGGCGGCGGACGTGGTATTGATGACCGACGAGATTAAAAAGCTCACTCAAGCTGTCAAAATCAGCCGTTTCACAAAGAAAATTGTATGGCAAAACGTCATATTCTCCCTTGGGGTAAAGGGCGCAGTTATGGTGATTGCCGCCTTTGGCAAAACCCCTATGTGGCTGGCAATTTTTGCCGACGTGGGCGTGGCTGTGCTGGCTGTGCTCAACGCCACAAGAGCGCTAAATCACAAGGTAAAATAGTTTTTTCACAGCAAAAATCACACCCCCACCTTAATTGGCAGCGATTGCCGACTTTGGTAGGGGTGTTTTTTTCATAGATTTTACAATTGAAGATTTTTCTTTATGTAGATTTTTCCCACTTATGGTATCGGATTTTACAGACATAATATATGATATAAGTATTGGCATTAAGGGGGAAATATGAAGAGAAATTTTGACAAGCTTTTCGTCGCTGTGCTCTTGGCAGTGACTGTTTTATTGGTAAAAATTGAAAAACCCGTGAAAATCGACACGGATATGGTGAACATATACGGGAGGTATTCCATAGGTCTTTTAGGGGGCAAAACCTTTGAGGGCACGGTGAAATTCAAAGGGGAAGATATAACCGTCAGCTGTTTTGATGGGAGCACCACCGTGGTAACAAAGGGCTCTGTGCGCACCCTAACAGGGGAAAATTTTATCACTTTTGATGATAAAAACAAAAGTATCTCCCTGAATTTGCCTCAAATTTGTAATATTGAATACTCTGCTAAATAGGCGTTTTGACTTATTTTCTAAGGATATTGTTTTGCTATTCCTCACTTTATAAATATTTGTAAGAAAGCAGCCCGACTAAAAGTCGGGCTGCTTTTCTGCTTTATGATTGCTGAAATAGCCCCTGTTTTCATAGAAATTCGGAGTACTTTTCTGCTTTGTAATTGCTGAAACAACCCCTGTTTTTATCAAAATTCGGGCTGTTTTTGTGCTTTGTAATTGTTAAAACAACTCCTGCTTTTATCAAAAGTTGAAACGATTTTCTGCTTAATAATTGTTAAAGTGAACCCTGCTCTCATCATATCTATCAATGAATTTATTGGCGTTTTCTTCTTTGGGGTAGCCGATGGCGATGACACAAAAAGGTATCACTTCCTTTGGCAAATCAAACATCTCCGTTATAAACTTTGCCCTTTCGGTGTCGTGTCCCACGCCCATCCACACTGCGCCCAGCCCCTCTTCCACCGCCTGCAAAAGCAGATTTTCGGTGCAAGCGCCCAAATCCTGCTGGGCGAACATCGAGGTGCGAACCTGTGTTTTTTCTAATATCACCACTGCCAAAGGCGCTTCGTTAAGCATTTTGGCATAGGGGCTGAAATGGGAAAGCTTTTGTATTTTTTCTTTATCTGTAACGGCTATAAACTCCCAGGGCTGCTGATTTACAGCGCTGGGCGCCTGCATTGCCCCACGGAAAAGCCTGTCGATTTTTTCACTTTCCACCTCTTTGTCCAAAAAACTTCTGACACTTCTTCTAGTAAAAATTGTATTCATATGATAACCTCCTGTTTTATTCTTCTTTTAACAGCCTTTCAAAGACTGACAAAACCTTCTCAATGTCCTCACGGGACACATCATTATTTGTTATAAAACGCAGTAATCCGCCCTCAAGACCGCTCATTTTTATTCCGTTTTCCAGCATTTTAGCAGGCAAATTTGAAACAAATTCCCGTGGTTTATCCACCTTAAAAAACACCATATTAATGTCCACATTGTCCATAAGCACGCTTACGCCCTTCATGGCATCAAGGCGTTTTGCCATATATTTGGCGTTGTCGTGGTCATCTTTAAGTCTGTCCACCATCTTGTCGATTGCGATTATCCCACAAGCCGCCAGCAGACCTGCCTGTCTCATTCCACCGCCTAAAAGCTGTCTGTTTTTCCGTGCCTTGGCGATAAATTCTTCACTTCCGCACAGGACGCTTCCCACGGGGGCGCACAGACCTTTTGATAAACAGACCATTGCGGAGTCGCTGTATTGGGTCAATTCTTTCACTTCCACGCCTAAAGCCACGCTGGCATTAAACAGCCGTGCGCCGTCTAAATGCACAGGCAAATTAAGCTCTTTTGCGGTTTCATAACAGGCTTTCATCTGGGAAACAGACATAACTTTGCCGTTGTTCAGAGCATTTTCTATACAGACCAAACTTGAGCGTGGCATAGTAAAATCCTGTGCGTTGGGGCAAGCTTTTCTGATGAGGTGAGGGGTGAGAATATCGTCGGGGCACTCAATAGCTTTCACCGTGACACCCGAGAGCACCGCCGCCGCACCCACCTCGTGAACCACAATATGACTGCCCGAGGCGATTATCATCTCGTCCCCACGGACGGTATGGGTCATCACCGCAAGCTGGTTTGCCATTGTGCCTGAAGCCACGAACAAGCCCGCCTCTTTTCCCACCCTTTTGGCGCAAAGTTGTTCTAAATTTTTCACCGTGGGGTCATCGCCATAGCCGTCATCGCCCACGGGAGCGGTGTACATAGCATCTCTCATCTCCTGGGTGGGCTGGGTGACGCTGTCACTTCTCAAATCGATATATTTCATAAAAACCTCGTGATAGTGCGCTTACTTGTGTAATCGCAATGATTTTTTCTCCCCCATAAACAGTGGAGAATTGTTATGCACGGCTGACCTATTATAGACGCTGAAAGCTAATAGCTCTTAAAATATGGGAGAAATTTATGCTGTTTATTTTTGATTTATTTTCACTTTTTTCTCCCCCATAACTATCGGAGAATTGTTAGAGCACAAGTGCCATATATAGTCACTAAAAGTTAATAATTTTAAAATTATGAGACAAATTTATACTGTTTATTTTTGGTTTATTTTCATTTTTTTCTCCAACAACCAACGCTCTATCCCTTGCCATTAAAGATGTCCCCAAAGGGCAAAGATAGCTTTGAAAAATCTATCACAGGCATCACTCCGCCATTTTTATACCATAAAAAGCCGTAAGCTATCAAGGCGGAAATCAGCAGCATAGAGGTGAAAGTCATCAAAAATTTCAAGAAATATCTCTTTTTCTTTGGTTTTTTCTCTTTGACAGGATTTTCCTCTTCCGGGGGAGCAAGCTGTGTCATCTTTGCCCCAGCCAAGGGCAAACCAAAGAGGACACATCGGAGCAAATCCAAGGCATTTTGGGCGGCTAAATGAGTTATTTTTCCCCTATCGCCTGCAAAAAAGCACTTCTTTGTATAGACACAATCCTTTGTGGCGACGGCGATATAAACCGTGCCAACAGGCTCTTGAGGCGTTCCTCCACCCGGCCCTGCATAGCCTGTGGTGGCGATGGAATAGTTGCTTTTTGCCATTTTAAGTATTCCCTGTGCCATCTGGGAGGCGACGATTGAGGAGACCGCCGTGTAGCTGTCTAAATCCTCCTTGTTCACCCCTAAAACCCTCATCTTTTGCTCATCGGAGTAGGTGCAAACCCCTAATTTAAACGCCTGAGATGCACCGCTGACACTTGTTATTCGCCCGCTCAACGTTCCGCCTGTGCAGCTCTCTGCGCTTGCCACCGTCTGGTTATTCTGTATGAGTTTGTTCACTAGGACAGTCTCAATATTTTCCACGTCCACGCCGTAAATATAGGGGTTTATCTCGCTGTCTAATTTTATGTAAAGCTCATCTATCAAGCTGTCTGCCTGCTCTTTTGTCTTGGCGGAGGCGGTTATCCTCACCGTTACCTCCCCCTCCTTGGCATAGAGAGCCATAGAGGGATTTTCCCCTTGCAAAAGTGGCATAATCTTGGTTTCCAAGGCGCTCTCACCTATGCCTATCACCTTTACATACCTTGAGGAAATTACTCCGTTCACCAACTTTTTAAGCATTGGAATAACACTTTTTTCCATCATAGGTTGTAGCTCTTTAGGCGGCCCCGGAAGGAGAATAGCCATTTTTTCTTTGTCCTTAAAGACTATTCCCGGCGCTGTCCCACGCTCATTGGGGAAGAATTTACCGTTTTTTGGCACATAAGCCTGTTTTTCATTGTTGGGGGTCATAGGTCTTGACATACTTTTAAAGTATTCCCTGATTTCATCGCTTATTTCTTTGTTGAAAATCAAGGTGTCATTGTAGATGCCAGCCACGGTCTGCTTGGTCAAATCGTCGTCGGTAGGGCCTAATCCACCTGACAAAATCACGATGTCACTGCGCCCTTTTGCCAGCTCCACCGCCTGTTTAAGACGTGCGCCGTTGTCTCCCACCACCTGCTGATTGTACACTGAAATTCCCAGCTCGCTCAAGGCTCTTGAGAGGTATTGCGCATTTGTATTGAGTATGTCGCCCAGCAAAAGCTCGGTGCCCACACAGATTATTTCCGCTTTCAAACTTATAGCCACCACCTTTAAATTTATTGGAAAAGCAGTCTTTTTATTATAGATTTTTACGAGGAAGACTTAAACTTATTTGCAGTGAGGAAAAATTAAATCAATTTTCACGAATGAAAACCTTTATTTAATCTCCACTAAAAAAGCCTTTATTCAGCTTCCTTTGATTTTTTTTAAATCAAGCCCTTAACCACATTTATAAATATTTTTTCTGCCTGCTGTGCCGCATCATCTTCCATAGCAAAAAGCAGGTCCATATCCATATTGTCCTCGGCGGCGAAAATTTCTTCCAACTGAGGCTTGGTCTTTGGGTGAGCAGGGGTGAAGATTGTGCAACAGTCCTCGTATGGCAAAATCGAGGTCTCGAAAGTGTCGATTTTTCTTGCTATTTCAACTATTTCATTTTTGTCCATACCTATGACAGGGCGCAGTATTGGCATTTCTACGCTGCAATCGGTGGCACGGATAGCACGGAGGGTTTGCGATGCCACCTGAGCCAAGCTCTCCCCTGTCACTATACATTCCGCCCCATATTGCAGCGCCAATTTTTCTGTTATCCTCATCATACTTCTCCTCATCAAAATGGTGAAGAGCTCGGGGACGCCATTGTCCCGTATATACTCCTGTGGGAGGGTGAAAGGCACCACAAACAGCGCCATATCCCCTGTGTATTCCACGACTTTTTCGCATAGGGTGATGACCTTTTGCTTTGCTCTTTCCCCTGTGTAAGGAGGGGAGGCAAAATGCACCGACATAAGGCTCAAGCCTCTTTTTGCCATCATATATGCCGCCACCGGGGAGTCAATTCCGCCGCTGAGCATAAGTGCGCCCTTGCCGCTGGTGGACACAGGCATACCGCCTGCTGCGTGCTGTTTGCCCCCGTGGATATACGCCCCGTAATCACGGATTTCCACCATTACGGTGAGCTGTGGGTTGACCACGTCCACCTTTAAATGAGGGAAAGCGTCCAGCAAAACTCCCCCTAACTGGGCGGAGATTTCAATGGAGTTCATAGGGAAAGACTTGTCGCTCCTCCTGGAGACCACCTTGAAAGTTTCCACATTTTTTAGTTCTTTTTCAAGATAAATAGGGGCTGTTTTGGCGATGACATCAAAATCTTTTTCCACCACCACAGCCATACTCACCGCCGCAATGCCGAAGATTTTTTTCACCTTTTCATAGGCGCCATCAATGTCCGCCCCCTCCTGCAAAGCCTCGATATAAAGGGTGCTTTGAGCCTTGTAAACCTTGAAGTCCCCCAGTGGTTTTATACGTCTGCGTATGGTTTTCATCAGCTGAATTTCAAATGTACTTTTGTTCAGCCCTTTCAGCGCAATTTCGCCTAAATAGCATATGATTAATCTGTTCATAATTTCACCTTTTGTAATTTTAAAGTAGCCTCATGGAGGGCATTTATCAGAGCATCTATGTCATTTTCTGTATTTTGTACACCAAAACTGACCCTTATTGCGCTGTCTATTCGTTCTTGCGGGATTTTCATCTGGGTAAGCGTGTGGCTTTGGCTGCCCTTTGAGCAGGCTGAACCCGAGGAAACGCAGATGTCAAAGCTCTCTAAAAAATGTAATAATGTCTCACTGCGATACCCCATAAAAGAAAAATTCACCGTGTAGGGAGCAGCGTTTTCAGGGGAATTTATCACCACATTTTCAAATTTTTCCAGCCCTTGCAAAAGCTTGTGGCGGAGCTGTTCATAGTGTTTTAAATTGCTCTGAATGTTGGGTTTTAAAATTTCGCAAGCCTTGGCGAGACCTTGAATATAATGAATATTTTCAGTGCCTGCCCTAAGACCTTTTTCTTGTCCGCCACCCACAAACACAGGCTTGATATTTGTACCGCTTTTTAAGTACAAACCGCCTATGCCCTTAGGTCCGTTTATCTTGTGGGCGGAAAAAGAAAGGCTGTCAATTGTAAGCTGTGAAACATCAATAGGGTACTTCATAAAGCTCTGCACAGCGTCAATATGAATGGCGGTACGGCGGTTTTTCTCCTTGATTTTCCGGCTCAAAGACTGAATATTCAGCTTGGCGCCTGTCTCGTTGTTCACATGTATCAAACTGACTAAAACCGTCTTTTCATCTACCTGTCTTAGTATCTCATCTTCGTCTATGACCCCCTGCCCGTCTGAGGGTACGAGGGCTACTTCAAAGCCGTTTTCCTGTAAAAAAGACAGGGGCTTATGTACCGCTGGGTGTTCGTAGTCGGTGGACACAATCTTGTTTCCCCAATTTTTTCTTGCCAAAGCTAAACCGTAAATAGCTATATTATTGCTCTCGCTGGCGCAGGAGGTGAAGTATAATTCCCCTTCTTTTGCATTTATGCAGGAGGCAATTTTTTCTCTCGCTTTATTCATCTCGCCCTCGCTTTTTGCCCCCAATGAGTAGAGGGAGGAGGGGTTTGCGAAAGTGGTGAGCAGACTGTCGTATATAACCTTTGCCACCTGTTCATTGACCGGAGTGGTGGCGGCATTGTCTAAATAAATCATAAAATACCTCTTTTTCGCCGTTATTTATCCTATATTAATAATAAATTATACCATATTTACCCGCAGATGTACAATATGCTTATTTGTTTATGAAAGAATATTTACATTAATTTTTTTTTGTGTATAATGAATATACTATAAGTGATAAGTAATTATCATAAAAAAGTAAGAATACCCTTGCTAAAGTAGGGACTTAAAAAAGTTGGAATATCCTTGCCAAAGTAGGAGTTAAAAAAAGCAATATATGGTAGTCCTAAA
>JAVVVT010000023.1:0-17914 GCA_036652515.1 Oscillospiraceae bacterium | reverse complement strand
GCAAAAAAGCGGAGGCAATCACTTAAAGTGGCTGTCTCCGCCTGTTTTTTATGGGTAATTTTTATATTCTTCCATTTTGTCCATTAAAAATCTTCGATATTCGTTGGTTAAAGACAGCGCCCGAGGCTCCTCACCTTTTTCTGTGTCCAAGGCGTGGGTCAGCTCTTCTATGCCACGCTCCAAGCCCTTAATAATCATATCGCACATCTTTTTCGGGCTTTTGTCGGTTATGGTGGACATCTTCGCCATAGCTTTATTCCTAAGTTTCTGAAAATCACTAAGACTGTCAAGGTCCTCGTCCTTTGGCTTGATGGCGATTATTCGGCTGTAAAACTCTTCATACCCCTCTAAATCCACCAAGAGTTTTTTGCGGAACTGCGAGTCCTCGCTCAACTGTATAAGCTGTGCCGTGAACAGTTTTCCCACCTGGACACTGAGGGATAACTTGTCTATCAAATCATTTTCTTTTTCCATTTTTACACCTCTTTTATTCTATTTTGCGCCCTAAGTTTGGCTTTATACCACTGAGGTGAGAATTTCAGCATATTTTGGGCGCAAAAATACCGCCCATTGAGGGCGGTATTTTAGGTTTATATCTGAATTATTTTGCAAAAGGCTGTGTATAGAGAAGGTCAAACGCCTTGATGTACAAATTAAACAATTCTTCCCACTGGGCGCCGTCTAAGGTCAGCTTAATCTCGGGCTCAGAGTTTGAGCTTGAGGTGCTGTTTGATGAGCTGTCTGAGCCGCCGGAAACTGTGGCGCTGTCGGAAGAGCTATCCTGTTTGCTTGAGCTCTCTGCCTGTGATGAAGAGCCGCCGGAAACTGAGGCGCTGTCAGAAGAGCTATCCTGCTTGCTTGAGCTCTCTGCCTGTGATGAAGAGCCGCCTTTGTCCGCTGTCTGGTCTGGCAATTTTTCCTGAGCCGCCTTAAATGCGTCGCTGTCGATTTCTGAAATTTTTATTGGGATAGCGTTCACCACTGTGAGAGAGTCCCAAAACAGCTGTTCTTCGGCGGTGAGTTTTTCTCCTGCATCAAGTTTTGCCACCAATGGTCCTGCCAAAACGTCCATCTGAGAGATGAAGTTATTGGAAACCGTATAGGCGAGGTAGGTGAAATATGTGGACTGCTCCTGTGCCGGGTCAACCGAGTTATAGAACATCGCCATTGTGGACAAATAATCTGAAATAGCTTTTCTTGTCTCGGGAGAGATAGCTTTTTCATATTCGGTTTTGTATTCAAGCTTTGGATTGACAACCAGCTCATCTCCGTAAACCGGAGTATATTCTTTAAGCGATGAAGAACAGCCGGTCATAGTAAATACCAACGCCGCTGTGAGAAATAATGTGAGTATCTTTTTCATTTTATATCCTTTTCCTTTTGAAAACATTTTCGGGCAACTTCTTTTACAGGAGTGCCCGACAATTTATTTTGTATATTTTGCCAATGCTGCTTTCATCGCCTCTAAATCTGCGCCGTTGTCTGCAAGATATTTTGAAGAATCTAACTTTTTTGCAAGATCTTGCACATGGCAGATAGGAAGTGAGCGAGCTGCGGCAATATTCGCATTTTTGTCGGTGAAAATGGTCATTGTGTCCACAAGTCCGCTTTTCACACCTTCGGAGCGATAGATATCCTTAAACATTTTTACGCTTCCGTTTAAGGCTTTTGTGGGACTGTCAAATTCATAGCGTTTGCCGTCATAAATCTGTACCCACTTATTTGATGTGGTGTCGCCGTAAATCTCTCCGCTGTGGGAGGCTACATTAAAGGCGACTGTGCCGTAAAACCCGATTATGATGTTGTCAAAAGTATACTGAACACCTTGATATTCCAGTGTTTTTCTGCCCAAAACCTCATAGCCTCTCAGGCGTGCAAATTTGGTTAAAACCGCTGTGAGTTTTTCTGCCGACTTCGGGTCGTATTGCTGTTTTTTCTTGCGAAAGAATATTATATCCTCTCCGCCAAAAACATACAGCATCATCAAAACCGATACGCCGATAAGTATAAAGGTGATAGCGTCTGTAAAAAATTTCAAGAGACTTTCCTCCAATTAAATTGTTATCTATTTATTATACCAACTGAACGACAAAAAGACAATAACATTCTCTTCTGCTTTCACCTAATTTTCAAAATTAAGTGACATTTTATAAAATAAATAGGCTTTTATCTGTATTTTAAGGTTGATAAGTGGTTTATTTTTTAAAAGTTATTGTAAATAAAACTTGCCGATGCCCCATAACCGCCATTATTCATAATAAATCCTGCCATAATAAGCGCCACCAAACCATAGTAGCACAGCCACCTTTTATAGGGTTTCATAGTGATAAACGCAGTGGTCAGGCATTTGCCCTTCAATCTGAAGTTGCGATAAAAATCCATATAAATCAAGACCGCCACCACTATAATGCAGTATGCTATATAGGCGTAAATCAGTATGGGAGTGGCATCAAATCCCCCTTTTATGCTGTTGTAAAGCCCTTGAGAAAAGGTATTTATGCTCAAATCGACAAACAGGTGGGTTATGTAGTATACTGCGCCCTGTATGGTTTTTGAGCGGAAAAATATTTGACTGAAGGTGACCAGAGAAAACACCCACGCTACCTTGCCCCAATATTTTAAAGGCTTAGGGTGTTTGTCCGGCTTTTTGTAATACTTGCGCATCAAATCCTCGCCTATGCGATAAACGGCGTGAAACGCCCCCCAAATCACAAAATTCCAAGTGTCCCCGTGCCACACACCGCTGGAGATAAAGACCAGAGCTATCGCCGGCAGCACCGGTGGATTTTCAAAATATTTGCCTATTATAGGAAGCTTCTTCAGTGGGTTTACCCAGACAAAAGGGGTGAAGATGTAATCTTGAAACCATGATGAGAGGGAGATATGCCACCTGCTCCAAAACTGGGAAAAGCTAGTAGATAGATATGGCACATTAAAGTTTTCCATAATTTTAAAGTCTAAGAGCATCGCACTGGCTCTGGCGATATCCGAGTATCCGGAAAAATCGGCGTACAGCTGTATTGAAAAAGCAAACGCCGTGAAAATCAGCATCAGCCCTGTGTAGGAGGTCAAATCCGAGTGAACCTGTGATATGAACATCGCCAATATATCCGCAACCGCAATCTTTTTAAAAAACCCGATTGCCATAAGTTGCAGCGCCTTTACCGTGCGTGAATAATCAAAGGTGTGCTCCTGTTCAAGCTGTGGCAAGAAACTGCCTGCCCTGTCGATTGGTCCCATGAGAACGTGGGGGAAAAAGGCTATAAACACCCCATATTTCACTAGATTGCGCTCCGCTTTTTGCTTGTTTAAGTAAACATCTATTATATATCCCACGCTTGTAAAAAGATAAAAGGACAGCCCCATAGGCAAAAACCATTTGCTTTTATTAAACTGCAACCCCGACAAAGTGCTGATTTGAGATAGGAAAAACCTGTTGTACTTAAAAAATATCAGCACCGCAAAATTTGCTATCAAGGTAAAAAGAAAAATCGCCTTTCGCTTTTTGCCCTGGGATTTATCTAATGCCAATGCACACAGATAGGTCATCAGTGTGAGAACCGGCAAAATGAGAAAAAATCTGACCTCGCTGCACCAGTAAAAATAATAGCTAAGTGCTAAAAGATAAAGATTTTTAATTTTTTTAGGCACGGCAAAGTATAAAAGTACCGCAATGGGTAGGAAAATAATATATTCCACAGAATTAAAGTTCATAATTACCTCAAAGTTATAGTGTATCTTTCATTTTAACAACAATTGATGTGAAAATCAACAACTACTCTTTATTTTTACATTCAAAGTATGTTACAATAATACCATATCTTTCTTGTGAGGACAATAAATGACTGTTCAGTACCTGACTTTGGCACTTTATACCGCCGCTGCGGTGGTGGGATTTATATGGCTTGATAAACATTCCTCTGATAAGCAGCCTGAAAAACCGCTGCTTATTTTGCTTTGCATACTTTCTGTTGCATTGATGATAAGGGTTTACTGTGCTTTTCAAGATTGCGCCTTTTGGTTCGATGTAAATTGCTTTAAATCTTGGGCGGACTGCACCGATTATTACGGGCTTAAAAATATGTACAGCTCCGATATATTTTTAGACTATCCCCCTGGATATATGTATGTTTTGGCTCTGATAAAGCAGATACAGCTTTTTTTCAATCTTGAGAGCAGTTCCTTGCTCTACACTTTTATTATAAAGCTCCCGGCAATAATAACGGATTTGCTCTCGGGGCTATTCGTATACAAGTTAGCCCGTGAACATCTAAACGAAAAATGGTCGCTTTTCTTGTGTAGCGCCTACCTGTTCGCCCCTGCCGTCATTTTCAACAGCAGCGTGTGGGGACAAATTGACAGCTTTTACACCTTCTTCATCGTGGGTGCCCTCTACTTTGCCACAAAGAAAAAGACCGTCGGCGCCTCCCTTATGTATGCCGTGGCGCTTTTTACCAAGCCACAAGCCCTTCTCTTTGGCCCTGTACTGCTCTTTTACATATTGGAAACACGGAGTGTCAAGGAGTTTTTTAAGGCTATAACAGTGGGTCTTGGCTCTATCTATCTGATGGCTTTGCCCTTTACACAGGGGCTTAATCCCCTTTGGTTGATTGACCATTACAAAAGCACCTTTGGCGGTTATCGATATTTTACCGTGAACGCCTACAACCTTTTTATGGCTCTTGGGCTCAACTGGACCGGCCTTGACACCCACCACGGAATGGGCTCTATAAACGTCATAATAATCGGCATTGCGGTGGCACTTTGTGCCTGGGCATTTTTCAAAATCAAGAGCAAGGGTAAATTTTTTTATATAGGCTATATGCTCATCACTATAATTTTTACCTTCTGCACAATGATGCACGAAAGATACCTTTTCCCCGCTTTTCTCCTCTGCCTTATGGGGGCAATAGTGATGAAGGAAAAACGTATGTTTTTTCTGTTCATAGCTTCTCAAGGCTTAAATTATTTAAATATCAGCGCCTGTATGCACTCCCAATACAGAGGTTTTGAAGTCAAGCCTTTACTATACACCTCTATATCCGTGGGCATGGTGGCACTCTGCCTTTACAGCATATATGTTTTAGTCTCACTGTCTTTAAAAGGGTCTCATATAGACCTAAAAAGACCCTCTTCAGAAAAATTAGTGGTGCTGGGGCTGACGGTATTCTACGGCGCATTTGCATTTTTCCAGTTGGGGAATACCAAAGCGCCAAAGACTTTTTATCAGAGCATCGACAGCGATGAGTGGTTTATCATAAACTTCGATACGCCCTCTTCTGTATCGGAAATCTATGCTTACACGGGTTTGGGAGATGAGAATTACCCCCAAGGTCAACCCTCGCAAAAAATCGGCGTGGATTTTGAAATTCTTTACCAAGACCAGGACAACAACTGGGTATCTCTTGGTGATTTAGAAAAAAGTTATGTCTTCACCTGGCAAAAAAAATCCGTGGACGTGTATACAGACAGCGTTATGGTCCGTGCAAATGCCCCAGGACAGGTGCTGGGCGAAATTGTATTTTTAAATGAAAAAAGCCAGATAATACAGGGGCAATTAGAGCTTTCTCGAAGTGATTGGGGTGCGTACAGCCCCTACCTTGCTGTGGACGAGAGCGAGACGGTGCCATATGACACCTCCTACTATTCATCTATGTATTTTGATGAAATTTACCACGGGCGCACCGCTTATGAGCAGCTGAACGGCCAGAGCATATATGAGACCACCCACCCACCGCTGGGGAAAGTCCTCATAGAAATCGGCATAGTGATTTTTGGAATGACGCCCTTTGGCTGGCGCTTTATGGGTACATTGTGTGGGGTCTTGATGGTGCCTGTGATGTACTATTTAGCTAAACTTTTGTTTAAAAACAAGACCGTATCCTTGATAACGGCTTTTATCTTTGCCTTTGACTTTATGCACTATACCCAGACAAGAATTGCAACGGTGGACACCTTTGTGGTGATGTTTGTGATGCTCACCTTTTTATTTATGCTGAAATACCACCACACCAAACTCACCGACCCCTTGTCAGTGCAGTGGATTTATCTTTTGTTCAGCGGTATATTTATGGGCTGTGCTATGGCTACAAAGTGGAACAGCGCATACAGCATTATGGGGCTGGCAATATTTTTCTTTGCAAGCTTGTTTATGCGATACTGCCGAGCCCTCAAGCCACCCTTGCCGGCAGAAGAGAATCCCACTGCCGCAAATATCTTTACCCAAAGCGATAATGTGGTGGGCTCAAACTTTATAGACAGCTATGAGCAGAACACTATGGAGCTTGCCAACGACGCCTTTAAAAAGCGGCGTGATGAGGTGGACAGCGAGGTTTTTGAGGGCAAAAACAGCAACATCACAGCGGATTTGCTGGGTGAAAAATCTGCCGTCGCCTGTGGCGACACAATTGAATTTTCTATTGAGCAGCCTATGATTAGCTCTGTAAAACCCTCAGATGCCCCCCTTGACACCCACAGGGAAACGTCAAATCCCTCCGCCCTTAAAAAGCACCTTAACAAGACCGTCTTAAAGACAATCGCCTTTTGCTTTGTGGCTTTCATCTTTGTGCCGTTTTTGATTTACTTTGCATCTTACGGCAGTGTGCTCCATTCAAGCGGAGTAAAAGAGAGCCTATTAGAGTTTTGGGCTTGTCAAAAAAATATGTTTTCTTACCACTCCACCTTAGTTGCAGAGCACTTCTTTGCCAGCCCTTGGTACTCATGGCTGTTTATGAAAACCCCCATTTGGTACTCAATAGAGAGGTTCCCCAGCGGCGCTGTCAGCAGTATTTCCGCCTTTGGCAACCCTGCTGTGTGGTGGTGCATACCCTTTGCCATACTATTGGTGCTGTGGCTGAGTATAAAAGAAAAAGACGAGGACGGCTTGTTCATATTAGCGGGATATTTTGCCTCCCTGCTGCCCTGGGTATTCATCAGTCGGTTGACATTTATCTACCACTACTTCCCCGCCACCATCTTCGGCGTTTTGGCGATAGGCTATATTTTAAATAAGCTCTACAAAAAATACCCCAATAAGCGCAAAGCTTTGTTTATCTACCCCTTGGTGGTGTTCTTGTGCTTTATTATATTTTTTCCCGTCATAAGCGGTATGCCTGCCAGCGGTGAGTATGTGAATGCCTTAGAGCTCTTCCCCAATTGGTATTTCAATTGATTTTTCACATAAAATTTAGTTGGTGAATATAATATGGACAGATAAATTCCAATTATCTGTCCATATTTTGCTGTAAAATAAGCTTTCAATATGAACAATTCGTAAAACTTTACCCTAATATTTGCTTTTATATTGGAATACTGCTATAATCAGTTCAGCACAAAAGAAATGAATACAATAGCGCCAGGCCCAAATCTGCATACTGCTTTGTCATCAAATTGACAGGCTTATGATATTTTGGGTGACGAGGATTAAGGTTATCGAAAGATTCGGCGGATACCTTAAAGGCTGTGCAGCCTTATCGAATTTTAAAAACACAGGGCAACCTATGAACAGTAAAATTCGACGCACTTCTTTTTGTGTATAATAAAATAACGAAAAGGAGGGCTTACTATGTGTGGTATAGTAGGTTACGTTGGGCATAACAGCGCCCAACAGGTCATCATCAACGGTCTTGAAAAATTGGAATATCGTGGCTACGATTCCGCAGGTATCGCAGTTATCGGCAAAAACGGCATGGAGAGTGCAAAATTTAAGGGCAGACTTTCCGTGCTGGCTTCCTATGTAAAAGAGCACCCTATTCAGGGCACTTTGGGCATAGGTCACACCCGCTGGGCAACTCACGGCATACCCAGTGACGAAAATGCACACCCCCATTTTAATTCAGCCGGCACAATAGCCGTCATTCACAATGGCATAATTGAAAATTATATTGAATTAAAAGCAAAATTGATGGAAAAAGGTTATGTTTTTAAGAGCCAAACCGACACCGAGGTTGTGGCGCACCTGTTTGATTTGTACTACGACGGCGATTTGTTGAAAACCGCTTTTAAAGTCGAGAGCGAAATAAGAGGTACTTACGCCATTTTGGTCATTCATCAAGACAGTCCCAACGAATTTATTGCCCTGCGCTGTGAGGCGCCCCTTGTCATCGGATACGGAAAGGGCGAGAATTTTGTCGCCAGTGATATTCCGGCGGTATTGGAGTACACCCGTGAGGTGGCTTTCCTTGAAAACGGTGAAATCGCCAAGGTCACAAGAGATAAAGTAGAAGTTTACAACACCAAGCATGAAGTGGTGAGAAAGCAGCCTTTTACTGTGGACTGGACTCTTGAGGCGGCTACAAAAGGTGGATATGACCACTTTATGTTAAAAGAAATTCACGAACAGCCACAGGGTATTCGTGACACAATAAACACCCGTATGGACGCAAAGGGCTACATTAAATTAGATGATATCAAGCTTACAAATGACGATATCGAAAAATTTAACAAAATATATGTAGTGGCTTGCGGCACAGCTTTCCACGCAGGTTGCGTGGGAAAATACGCTATTGAAAAATTGGCGAAAATTCCGGTTTTATGCGATATCGCCAGTGAGTTCAGATATCAAGACCCCTTTGTGGACGACAAAACCTTGGTTATCGTGGTCAGCCAGTCCGGCGAGACCGCCGACACCCTGGCAGCCTTGAGAGAGGCAAAACGCAAGGGCGCAAGGATACTGTCCATAACCAACGTGGTCGGCTCTTCTATTGCAAGAGAGAGCGATGATGTCTTCTACACTTGGGCAGGCCCCGAAGTCGCAGTCGCCTCCACAAAGGCATACACCACCCAATTGGTCGCCTTTTATATGATAGCTTTGAACTTGGCTTTATCCAAAAAGACTATCGGAGAGAAGCATTATTTTGAGCTAATAGACCAGCTGAAACAGACTGCTGACCTTCTTGATAAAATGCTCAAGGACGACAGCGCTGAAAAAGCGATTGCGGAATTGATAAAAGACAAATCGGCTCTGTTCTATCTTGGCAGAGGAGTGGATATGCAGACGGCAAAAGAGATGGCTCTGAAATTGAAAGAAGTCTCATATATCTACGCCGAGAGCTTCGCCGCCGGAGAATTAAAGCACGGCCCTATCGCTCTGATTGAAAATGGCACGCCGGTCATCGCAATCTCAACTCAAAGTGAGATGGTGGAGAAGATGGTCTCAAATATTCAAGAGGTTAAGGCGAGAGGCGCCTATGTCATCGGCATCGGTTGCCAGGGCGACACCCTACTTAAAACTGTTTGTGATCAGGTTCTGTATATCCCTAAAATCGATGACCTGCTCACACCGCTTTTGAGCGTTGTCCCCGGTCAATTAATAGCCTATCACACCGCCTGTATAAAAGGTCTTGATGTGGATAAACCTCGAAACTTGGCAAAATCAGTCACTGTGGAATAATTTTTAATTAAATAGGCTCTATTGGTTGCTTGCCCCAAGATTTATTATAGCGCCATTTGATAAAGAGCCTGAATATAGCAAAACAAAATTGCCCTCCCACTAATTGTGGAAGGGCAATTTCTTTGCCCGATGTTATAAAAGGTATGCCCTCTGTTCTTTATAAAAGCCTATTAGCCCTCAATAAAGATTTGATTATTCTGCACAGCCGCCTTATCTATCTTCGGCACGCTCAAGTGAAGAATACCATCTTCCATCTTAGCCTTGATGTCCTCGGATTTCACCTGCTCGCCCACATAGAAGCTTCTGCTGCAACTTCCCGCCCAGCGCTCACGCCTGATGTAGGGATCTTGCTCATCATTTGCTTTTTCGTAGGACTTTTCACAGCTTACCAAAAGGTAACCATTGTCCAATTTAATGGAGACATTCTCTTTTTTAAAGCCCGGAAGGTCCATATCAATCTCATATTGACCGTCTTTTTCACGGACATCAGTCTTCATCAAATTTTTTTCATTCTTGCCATAAACCGGATTTTTTCCAAAAAAATCACGCTCAAAAGGATATGAGGTAAAGGTATCAAATAAGTCCTCACCAAAAATACTCGGTAACATCATCATAAAACATTCCTCCGTTCAAAATGTTAATTTTTATTTTTATGAGCTCCGGAAATCTTCTTCCTTTGTTCTGACTTTATTATACGACCATTTTTAGCAATGTCAATAGTAGACTGCTAACTTTAACATATTTTTCATATTTTTACACATTATGAGATGTAAAATGCTCACTATTATATATTTATTTATAAAATCAAATTTTATATTTCTGATAATTGAAATTTATTAAATTAGCAGTCTATTTAATTTTTCTCTAAAATAGTTATTTATAAGGCAATCATATTCCCCAATATAAATAAAATACAGATGTGGAGAGGGTAAAAAACATAGAATAAATACTTAAATCCCTTGCCTTTTTTGCCGTTGTACGCCAGCATAAATGGGAGCGCACCGATTTGCATCCACTGATAGTTAGAATAAAGCAAATAATCCAATATGCTGCCTGCCCCGCTTTGAGCATACGCCGACCCTGAGGAAAGCGCCATAGCAAAATACGCTAGGCAGTAGATTATATAGCTAAGCGCCACAGCTTTTTTTGTATCTTTATTATAGTAGAGCAAAATAATTAGCAGGGCGAAAATTATGCCTCCCTCGCAGAATAAAAAGTTAGGCAAGAGGGCGACGATTAAATCTAACATATTATTGATAGGTAAAAATATGCCTGTCAAAGGCACCGCCACGATTGATAATATCTGAAATACCCCAAAGGCTATAAGCAGAAGAGTTCCCTTTTTTTTATCCTTGCGCCTAATATCCCATAGGCTTATAAAAATGCAGCCCACCAAAAGGGTGGTGAAAATATTGTTGCGACAAGGGATAAGGCTCTTGTTAAAAATCCCATTTAAAATTGTGTTCATAATACCCATGAGCACGCTGAAAGCGTACATTCTCAAAAGATAGGTTTTTCGATTATGGGTGTATTGAAAACCCCAGGCTGTGCAAAACACAAAAATCGGCGCTGAAATTCTGCCCAACCAATGAAAATATATCGGCATATTAGGGATAAATTCCGCCGTGTGGTCAATAAACATAAAAAACAATGCTATGAATTTTAACGCTGTCGTGGTCATAATATTTCCAGTCCTTTTTATTGTAATTTGCAATATTTTGTATATTATACACTTTAAATGATATATATTCAACATATCTCTCTTTATCCTGCCCTGTCCCGCAATTATTTCGATGATTTAGGCAGTTTGCGGTTGACAAAGCTTTGTGATTTGATATATGATAAATATTAGGTCTATGCACTGTATTTTTTCGGCATAGCTTTATAAAAATATTTTAAAATCAATAACTATAAAAGAGGTAAATTATGAATGACATAAGCGGTTTGCTCAGCTTTATCGAGCGCAGTCCCAGCACTTTTCACGTCATTGACAATATGGCAAGCCAACTTTCTGCACAGGGATTTATTCGTCTTTATGAACAGGAGTCCTGGAAATTGGAGGGCGGAAAAAATTATTTTGTCTGCCGAAACAATTCCTCTATCATCGCTTTTAAGCTCCCCTGTGATGACTTTTTAGGGTTCAACATTGTCGCCAGCCATTCTGACAGCCCCACATTTAAAATAAAAGAGAACGCACAGGTGACGATAAACGATGAGTACGTCACCCTTAACACCGAGCGTTACGGCGGAATGATAATGTCCACTTGGCTGGACAGGCCCCTCTCTGTCGCAGGCAGAGTTATGATTAAAAACGGCTCAAATTATCTTCAAAAGTTAGTCAACGTCGATAAGGACCTTTTGATTATCCCCAATTTGGCAATACATATGGACAAGACCGTGAATGACGGCAAAAAATTCAATCCACAGGTGGATATGCTTCCGCTTTTTGGAGATATAACCTCCAAAAATACCTTTATGAACTTGATTGCTCAGGCGGCAGGAGTGCAAGAAAATGAAATAATATCCACTGATTTATTTTTATATAACCGCCAAAAAGGAACGCTTTTAGGCGCTAACGAGGAGTATATCGGCTGCGGACGCTTAGACGATTTACAGTGTGCCTACTCCTCCGCTCAAGGATTTATCTCCGCCGAAGTAGGCAAAAGCGTGGCTGTTTTAGCTATTTTTGACAACGAAGAAGTGGGTAGCGGCACCAAGCAAGGGGCGGCATCTACTCTGCTTTTCGATATCCTCACCAGAATAAATGCCGGATTTGGCAGAACAAATGAAGATTATTTGCGCTCTTTGGCAAACAGCTTTATGATTTCTGCGGACAACGCCCACGCCCTTCACCCCAACCAGCCCTCAGTGTCAGACCCCACCAATAAACCGTATATTAACAAGGGCATTGTAATTAAATATAACGCAAATCAAAAATACACCTCCGATGCGGTCTCCTCCGCCATATTTAAAGGTATTTTGCAGGATATGGGGATAAAATACCAGAGTTTCACCAATCGCAGCGATTTGTTAGGAGGCTCTACCTTAGGAAATATCTCCAACACCAACGTGTCCATAAACACTGTGGACATCGGTCTGCCACAGCTTGCTATGCACTCTGCCTTTGAAACAGCCGGCGTAAATGACACCTTGGACTTCATAAAGGTGTGTGAAAAATTTTATTCTTTGACTATAAAAAAATGCGATGATGAGCATTATGTGGTAGAATAAGCTATACTTTGCCTGTTTATGTAGATAAAATATCTATTTTATCCCTTTATTTTTTGCCGAATTTGTATAAATCTGCCGAAAATAAAAAATATATGTTGACAAATTGAAATTTTAATGTAGAATGATATCCATACGATAAACGGCATTGATAAGAAGAGTAAACTGCCAAGAGCTTTCACAGAGAGCTCCCGTCCGCTGAGAGGGAGCAAAGCACAAACGGTTGAAGATGGTCTTTGAGCTATGCAGGCGATAATTAGTCTGCGTCGGGGTTGCCCGTTACAGCAATATGCTATAAGATTGAATATCAATCCGTAGCAGATGAGGCGTATGTTGCAAGACATATGCAAAACAAGGTGGTACCACGAGAGAATTTCTCCCGTCCTTGACTTTTTAGTCAGGGGCGGGATTTTTTATTGGAATTTTTATATAAATTCTCACACCCCTCTGTATACAATAAACTTAGGAGGTCAGCGATGATTAGCATTAAAAATGTTTCAAAAACTTTTACTCAGGGGAAAACCGAGACAAAAGCTTTGCAAAATATAAATATTGAGATTGAAAAGGGCGATATCTTTGGCATCATTGGAATGTCTGGGGCAGGAAAAAGCACGCTGCTGCGTTGTCTTTCCGCCTTAGAGCAGCCCACTGAGGGGGAAATTATTATTGACGGCATCAGCACGACAGGTTTAAAAAACGGCAAACTCACGGCTTTGCGCAAAAATATGGGGGTAGTTTTCCAGGGTTACAACCTACTTATGCAAAAAAATGTCTTTGATAATATAGCTTTCCCCCTTAAATTAAACAGCACCCCCACGGAGGATATAGCCTCAACGACAACAAATTTGCTGAAATTGGTAGATTTGCAGGACAAAATATCAGTCTATCCCTCCCAGCTCTCAGGGGGACAAAAACAGCGTGTGGCAATCGCCCGTGCCCTTGCCACCCAGCCAAAAGTCCTGCTGTGCGATGAGCCCACCAGCGCTTTAGACCCCTTGACAACACGCCAAGTGCTGAAATTGCTCAAGGATATCTCCACCACTTTAGGCGTCACGGTAGTCATCATCACCCACGAAATCGGGGTGGTCAAAAGTATTTGCAACCACGTTGCGGTGATAAATGACGGCAAAATTGCCGAAATCGGCAGCACATCAGAGGTTTTTTCTAGCCCACAGAGTGAAATTACAAAACTTCTTTTAGATTGGAAGGTGGAATAATATGCAAGATTTTTTAATCAACTATGGTCCCTTAGTTCTTCAAGGGCTTAAAGATACCGCATATATGGTGCTTTTTTCAAGCTTTTTTGCCTATGTATTGGGATTGCCTATGGGTATAGCACTTTACACTACAAAGCCCGGTGGCTTGTTAGAGCACAAGGGGTTTTATGGGGTTTTGAAATTCTACTCCATATTGGGCTGGGGGATAAATATCTTCCGCAGCATACCCTTCATCATATTATTTGTCACCTTGATGCCCTTCACCCGTCTTATCGCCGGCAAGGCTATTGGGCCATCTGCCGCCATTGTGTCCCTCACCATAGGTGCGTGTCCTTTCGTGGCACGACTGGTGGAAAGCACCTTGGAGGAGATTGACAAAGGGGTGATCGAGGCGTGCCAGTGTATGGGTGCTTCCCCTTGGCAAATCATAACAAAAGTGCTTATCAGTGAAAGCCTTCCCTCCATAATCCGTGGGCTGTCAATGACAATCATCACCCTTATGGGGTATTCCGCCATAGCAGGCGCTGTGGGCGCAGGTGGTTTAGGCGATATCGCCATACGCTACGGGCTCCACCGTGGACAGACCTCGGTGATGTATCTGACTGTGGTGATAATCATTCTTATTGTGAGTATAATTCAAGGCAGCTTAGACCATTTGGCGAAAATCACCGATAAACGAAATGCGTGAAGCAAAGCTATCTAAATCACGGGCATTACAAAACTGTACTCACCTTGCAAACATTTATTGTGGGGTGTTTATATAAAATATAATTTTAAGAGGTATAAAATGAAAAAATTAATCAGCGTAATCCTTGCTCTCACCCTATGTATAAGCTTATCTGCTTGTGGCACAAAACCCTCCCCAAACTCTACCGACAAAAAAAATGTTTTGCGGGTAGGCGCCTCCCCTTCCCCCCATGCCGAAATCTTAGAAAAGGCAAAGGAAATCCTATCAAAAGACGGCATCACTTTAGAGATAGTGGAATTTACCGACTACATACTGCCAAACACCGCCCTTGCAGGTGGCGATTTAGATGCGAACTTCTTTCAACATCAGCCGTACTTGGATAAATTCAACAAAACCAACAACACTGATATTGTATCGGTCGCCTCGGTGCATTTTGAGCCCTTAGGTCTTTACCCCGGAAAAACTCAAAGCTTAGAGGATATAAAAGACGGCGCAGTTATCGCAGTACCCAGTGATGAGAGCAACGAAGCCCGTGCGCTTCTGCTTTTAGAGGAGCTGGGCTTGCTGAAATTAAAGGACGGCGTAGGTTTAGCCGCCACAAAAATTGACATAGTGGAAAACAAGCACAATATCGAAATCTTTGAAATTGAGGCAGTGCAGCTCTTGCCTACCCTCCCCGATGTGGATTTTGCTGTGATAAATGGCAATTATGCCGTGGACGGTGGTATTTTGGACACTGTTTTGGCAACTGAAAGCAAAGAGGGCGAGGGTTGCAAAACCTATGCAAATATTCTTGCCACCACCAAAGAAAAAGAAAATGATGAGAATATTCTTGCCCTTGCCAAGGTCCTCAACAGCGATGAGATTAAAAATTTCATATTAGAAAGATACAGCGATTTATTTGTACCTGCCTTTTAGTCTATCATTGATATACAGAATAATAATTGCCCTTGAAGCTATTTAAAACTTCAAGGGCAATGTTATTTATATCATAAAGGCGAGCAATCGCTCAATCATATTTTTTAAAAAAACCAACCAAACATCTATATTTTCATACTCCTATAAACTTTTTTCCACATATCTTTCTGTTGCCTTGTTCCAATACTCCATAAAGACTCTGTTTTTTTCACTGTCTAAATTAAGTTGGTACAGCCTAAAAGTTACCGGTATATTTTTGGGCTGCCATTGCTCACCATAGGTGTACTGATATTTCATTCCCACCTTTTTCATAACCTGACCACTTCTTTGGTTTTTCACATCGTGAATGGCGGTTACATAGGGCAATCCGTCTTTCTTTAGCTGCTTTATCACCGCAGCCACGGCTTCAGGAGCAATCTCCTTATGCCACCACTTTTTAACCAGCCCATAGTCTATGTTGTGGCACTCATCATCGCTCACTTCCACATATCCGATGACCTCATTGTCCGATTTTAAACAGATGGCATAGTGGTAGCCCACTGCATTTTTATAGTTGTCCAAATATTGCGTTTGTAAATATTCCTTTGCCTCCTCCAAGTCTTTCAAGGGGAGCATATCCATAAAGGTGTTGACCTCTTTGTCCCCAAAAATTAAAAATAACGAATTTAAATCTGCCTGTGTAAATCGTCTTAATATAAGACGTTCTGTTTGCAACGTCGGCGTATTGCCGTCTTGAGTATTCATAAAAGAACTCTTTCTTCAAATAGTTGTTGTAATTTTAACCTTTTCTCATTAGGTAATTTTACATATTTGTAACTGCATCTAAGGCTTTTAGGCACTACATATTAGTCGTCCATCTCAATTCTTTACAATTATTTTTAACAATTTTACTCTCAGTTTTTTATTCAATATAACTTCGCATATTATTTTATCACAATCTTTGAAAAAATCTACAATAAATTGTAATTTTATTATGGATTTTTAAATTTTTATTGTTATGACAATAAAAACATCACTAATAGGCAAAAAACTGTCTATCTTAACACAAAAAGCTTGCCCAAAATAGGCAAGCTTTTTGAATAATAATATCTTTGAGACTTATGCTGTTATAGGTTATCTATGGCTGACTACATAAATAAATGCTCCATATATTTTTTCTTCACATCTGCATAAAGCAACCTGGATATGGGAATTGACTTCCCCGTATCTGTGATAAAACCGTTGGTAGTTAGCTCCTCCATATGCCACAAATTCACAACATATGCACGATGTACCTTGATAAATTCTCGGTGGGCAAGCAGTTTTTCCTCATACTCCGAGAGAGGTGCTATCACTTCCCTTACCGAGCCGTCCACCATATAGAAATACAGTTTTTTGTTTACAACTTCCACATATACAAGTTTTGAGAATACAATCCTCGCCATTCCGCCGTGAGTCTTGATATAAAACCCATCTAACAGTGTTTTCTTTTTTGTCAACATAGAATCTAATACAGAAAAAAACTTTTCTTTCAAAATAGGCTTTAAGAGGTAATCCGTTGCCTTAACGCTATAACTTTCCACTGCAAATTCAGGCGACGATGTCAAAAATATAATTTTGATATCCTCATCAAAAGTTCTGACCTCTTGTGCCGCCTGTATGCCTGTAAATCCGGGCATAATAATATCCATAATAAGCAAATCATATTCGCTTACCTGTGCTGTGGAAAGCAGTTCTACGGCGCTCCCATATGTTTTATATGTGATTGTCGTACCGTTTTCTTGGTTGTAGCACTCTAATAACGATTTTATATGGGTTAATTCGTATAAATCATCATCACAAATCGCAATATTCACACTTTCACCACCTTGCTTGTTGATTTATATGTATTTTAACATATATATTTGTTTTTTTCCAGTATTCATTTGCCATTATTTTAGATAGCGTTATCAATTAGCTCTATCGTTACAAACTCTTTACGCTACGCCAGATATTTTGGCAAGAATTGCTTGAAGTTATGGGAACGTCTTTTGATATGTATATTTTTAATAAGTCAAAGGCTAAGGCAAAAGTATGCTGATTGAACAGATGCCATTGCTGTGGGAAGCTATAAAATAGTTTCTGATTAAAATCTGCCATATAACCTTCACACCTCTATTTTATAATATAAAAAGCAAGCCCTACAATATTTCTACTGTAAGGCTTGTTGCACTATGGCAAAGACACGCTGATTGAGCAGCTGTCCATTGCTGGGGAAAGCTGACAAGCCGAGGTAGGTAAGCGAAACAAGAAACTTAAAGGTAGCTCTGACGGTCTTATGTTTGGGCTGAGAAACCGAGTTAGGTAAGCTGAATAGGGAAATTGAGGGCGGCGTTGACAGTCTTATGTTTGGGCTGAGAAACCAAGGCAGCTAAGCTGAATAAGGTATAGATTGCATTTTTTATCAGTGTTACCCTGTTCGAGCCCAAAACAAAGAATAAAAAAACAAGCCCT